>DASTVO010000455.1:0-40915 GCA_035759075.1 Actinomycetes bacterium | reverse complement strand
CGAGCGGGCGGCCGACGTTGCCGGCCACCTCGACGGGCAGCCCGGCCTGGCGCCAGATCGCGCCCAGCAGCTCCACCGTGGTGGTCTTGCCGTTGGTGCCGGTCACGGCCACGAACGGATGGCCGTCCAGGAGCCGCCACGCCAGCTCCAGCTCGCCCGTGACCTCGATGCCGCGCTCCAGCGCCGCCGCGACCACCGGGGCCTGGCGCGGCACGCCCGGCGACTTGACCACCGTGGCCACGCGGTCCAGGAGGTCGACCCCATCGGAGCCCACGTGGGCCTCGAAGTCGCCGGGCACCTCGGCCTGGCCCGAGTCCACGCCGATGACCTCCCCGTGGGGGGCGAGCATGCGCGCGGCGGCGAGGCCGGACCGCTTGAGGCCGACGACCAAATAGGGGGCCGGCGGCAGCGCCGGGCGGGTCACGCGATCGACTGCTGGTAGAGCGTGAAGCCGATGGCGCTGCAGATGGCGGCCACGATCCAGAAGCGCAGGATGATCTTGGTCTCCGACCAGGCCATCATCTCGAAGTGGTGGTGGATCGGGGCCATCAGGAACACCCGCCGGCGGAAGCGCTGGAAGGCGAAGACCTGGATCAGGACCGACAGCGCCTCGATCACGAAGATCCCGCCGATCAGCAGCAGCAGGACCTCGGTCTTCGTCATCACGGCAAGCCCCGCGATGGCGCCGCCTAACCCCAGCGACCCGGTGTCGCCCATGAACACCGAGGCCGGGAACGAGTTGAACCACAGGAAGCCCACGCAGGCGCCGACCAGGCACGCCGAGAGCAGCGCCAGGTCCGTCTGGCCGGGCCCCGCGGTGATGAAGCACATGGCGGTGAAGGCCAGCAACACGATCGCGCAGCAGCCCGCGGCCAGGCCGTCCAGCCCGTCGGTCAGGTTCACGCCGTTCGAGGTCCCGGCGATCATCAGGTAGGCCCAGCCGACGAACAGCACGGCCCCGAGGCCGAGACCGGTGTCGCGGATGAACGAGATCTCGGTCGACGCCGGCGTGAAGCCGGAGCGGTCGGGGAAGTTGACCGCGAGCACCGCGAAGGTGACGGCGACCAGCGACTGCCCGCCGAGCTTGGCCCAGGCCCGCAGCCCGAGGCTGCGCTGCTTGGCCACCTTGATGTAGTCGTCGAGGAAGCCGACGAGACCGAGGCCGGTCATCAGGAACAGCACGAGCAGGCCCGAGACGGTCGTCTCGCTCCAGGTGAGCAGGTGCGCCCCGAAGTATCCGATCAGGGTGCCGGCGATGATGACGGCGCCGCCCATCGTGGGGGTGCCGCGCTTGGTGTGGTGCGACGTCGGGCCGTCGTCGCGGATCAGCTGGCCGTAGCCCTGACGCACCAGGGCCCGGATCGCGACCGGGGTCCCGAACAGCGTGATGATCAGGCCGAACGACGCGGCCAGCAGGACCTGCCTCACGGGCGACCACCGGGCCCGTCGCCGAGCAGGGCGTCGGCCACCCGCTCCAGGCCGACCCCGCGGGAGGCCTTCACCAGGACGACGTCGTCGGGACGGAGGGCCGGGAGCAGGACCTCGAGCGCGCCGGGCACATCGGCCACGACCACTGACTCCTCTCCGTCGACGGCCCCCTCGGCCAGCGCACCGTCGTGCACCGACCGGGCACCGTCCCCGACGACGACCAGGCGGTCGACGCCGGACCTGCGGGCCAGTCTGCCCACCCGCTCGTGCTCGGCGGTGGACGCCGCGCCGAGCTCGAGCATCTCGCCGAGCACCGCCCAGGTCCGCCGGCCCCGAGACATGGCGGCCACGGCCTCCAGGGCGGCCCGCACCGACTCCGGGTTCGCGTTGTAGGCGTCGTTGACGACCGTGACGCCGTCGGCGCGCTCGGTGACCTCCATCCGCCACCGGCTGCGAGGGGTCGCGGCCGAGAGCGCGGCGGCGACGTCGGTCACCGGCATGCCGAGCTCCCGGGCCACCGCGGCCACCGCCAGCGCGTTGGAGACGTGATGGGCCCCGTGCAGGCGCAGCTGGACGTCGGCGTTGCCCTCCGGGACGACCAGGCGGAACGACGGGCGCCCGAGCGGGTCCAGGCGCAGCTCCTCCGCGCGTACGTCGGCGCTGGCGGCCCGGCCGAAGGTGACCACCCGCCCCTCGCTGTGCGGCTCCATCGACATGACCAGCTCGTCGTCGGCGTTGAGCACCGCCACGCCACCGGCCGGCACCGCCTCGACCAGCTCGCGCTTCGCCTCCGCGGTCGACTCCGGCCCGCCGAACTTCTCCGCGTGCGCGGCCCCGACGTTGAGCACCACCCCGATCCGGGGCGGCGCGATCTCACAGAGGTAGGCGATGTGTCCCGGCCCCCGGGCGCCCATCTCGACGACGAGGTGCCGTGTCTTCTCGTCCGCCTCGAGCACGGTGACCGGCACCCCGACCTCGGTGTTGAGCGACCCGCGCGGCGCGACGGTCGGGCCAGCCGTCTCGAGCACCTGTGCCAGCAGGTCCTTCGTGCTGGTCTTCCCGGACGAGCCGGTCAGCCCGATGCTGACCAGCCCGCCGGCGACGAGCCGGTCGTGGACCGACCGGGCCAGCAGGCCCAGTGCCGTCACTGGGTCGTCCACCACCACCGAGGGCACACCGAGCGGACGGGCGGCGAGCACCGCCGCGGCGCCGGCCTCGACGACCGCTGACCCGAAGTCGTGACCGTCGACCCGCTCCCCCGCGACGGCGACGAACAGCCCGCCGGGTCGCACGGCGCGCGAGTCGGAGAACGCCGGCGCGGTCACCGGCGTCCCCGGGTCGGCGTCGTGCAGCGTGCCGCCGGTCGCGGCCGCCACCTCCGCGAGCGTCAGCGGGATCACGCGGGGCCCGCCGCGGAGCCGGCGGCGACCGCGGCCAGCGCGGACCGGAGCACGACCCGGTCGTCGAAGGGGTGGACGACACCCCCGACCTCCTGGCCCTGCTCGTGGCCCTTCCCCGCGACGACCAGGACGTCGCCCGGCCGGGCGAGCTGCACAGCGGTCTCGATGGCTGTCCGCCGGTCCGGCACGACCTCCACCCGGCCGCCCCTCACCCGGTCGGCGCCGGAGCGCAGGGCGGCGAGGATCGTCAACGGGTCCTCGGAACGCGGGTTGTCGTCGGTGAGCACGGCGATGTCGGCGTCGCGCGCGACGATCTCACCCATCGCCGGCCGCTTGTACGGGTCCCGGTCGCCGCCGGCGCCGACCACGACCAGCAGCCGGCCGCCGGGTGCGACCAGCGCGCGGCTCGTCGCGAGCAGCCGCTCCAGCGCGTCGGGGCTGTGGGCGAAGTCGACCAGCGCCAGCACGCCGCCCTCCTGGCCGACCCGCTCCATCCGGCCCGGCACGCCCGGGCAGGCGGCGACGCCGTCCGCCGCGGCCCGGGGGTCGGCACCTGCCTGCACCAGCGCGACGACCGCCAGCGCGGCGTCGGTCAGGTTGAAGTCACCGGCCAGCGCGGTGGAGGCGGGGACGACCGCTCCGTCCGGGCCGTGCAGGGTGAACCGGCTGCCGGCCGGCCCGGACTGCGCGTCGACGACCCGCCAGTCCGCCGCGCCTCCGGAGGCCGAGACCGTGACGACCGGGATGGTGGCGTGCGCGGCGAGGCGCGCGCCGTACGGGTCGTCGACGTCGACGACCCCGAGCCGGGCGCGGGCCGGGGTGAACAGCGACGCCTTGGTCCGGTAGTAGTCCTCGAGGTCGGCGTGGAAGTCGAGATGGTCCTCGGTGAGGTTCGTGAACACCGCCACGTCGTAGGTCAGCCCGTCCACGCGGCCGAGGGCGAGCGCGTGGCTGGAGACCTCCATGGCGACGGCCGTCACCCCCCGCTCGACCATCACCGCGAGCAGCGCCTGCAGGTCCGGCGCCTCCGGTGTGGTGCGCACACTGGTCAGCACCTCGCCGGCGACGCGGGTCTCGATCGTGCCGAGCAGCCCGGTCACGTGCCCGGCCGCCCGCAGCCCGGCCTCGAGCAGGTGCGCGGTCGTCGTCTTGCCGTTGGTGCCGGTCACCCCGATGGTGGTGAGCGCGGCGCCCGGCTCGCCGTAGACGAAGGCCGACAGCCGGCCGAGGACGCCGCGCGGGTCCGGCACGACGTACGCGGGAAGGCCACTGTCCCGCACCCGCTCGCCCCCCGCGGGGTCGGTCAGGCAGGCGACCGCGCCGGCCGCCGCGGCCGCGGCGGCGAACTCCGCGCCGTGAGCTCGCGAGCCCGGCAGCGCCGCGTACAGGTCTCCCGGTCGCACCGCCCGCGAGTCGTGGGTGATGCCGGTGACGAGGGCGTCGGCGGACGAAGCCGGCGCCGTGACTCCGAGGTGCTCGGCGACGGCGGCGAGGGTGCGCGGCGGGTGCCCGGCCGGCCTCGGGGTCGACGGGCCGGGCGGGTTGAGCACGGCTGCGAGGGTACCGGTCAGCGGGTCTTGAGCCTGAGGCCGGGCGGGCGGGTGCCGGTGGGCGGGATCCGCAGCCGTTCCAGGGCGAACGAGGCGACCTGCTTGAAGACCGGGCCGGCGTTGTACCCACCGCCGATGGCCGACCGCGGCGCCTGCAGGGTCACCGCGACGACCAGGCCCGGGTCGTCGACCGGAGTCAGCCCGATGAAGGACATCGTGTAGCCGCTGTAGCAGCCGCAGGACGGCTTGTACCGCTGCGCGGTGCCGGTCTTGCCGCCGACCCGGTACCCGGGGATGGCGGCCGGGGTGGCGGTGCCGCCCTTGCGGGTCACCGTCTCCATCATCAGCCGAACGGTCTCGGCGGTCCCGGCGCTGACGACACGGGTCTTCTCCGGCGCGGCCGGGGTCGTGACGTCGCCGTCGGGCGTGGTCGTCTGCCGGACCAGCCGCGGCGCGAGCCGCACGCCGTCGTTGGCGATCGTGCCGATCGCGGACGCCATCTGGACGGTGTTGACGGAGTAGCCCTGACCGAAGGACATCGTGTAGCCGCTGGTCGCGGACCATCTCGACGGGTGCAGCAGGGCACCGGCCGACTCTCCCGGCAGACCCAGCCCGGTCGGCTGGCCGATGCCGAACTTCTTCAGGTAGGGGTAGAGCTTCTTCAGGCTGCCCAGCCGCTCGGCGGCGCGGATCGTGCCGATGTTGCTCGACTTCGCGATGGTGCCGGTGTAGGTGAGGTTCTGCGTGGGGTGGTCCTCCCAGTCCTTGAAGGATTTGCCGGCGCGGGTGAGCCGGTTGGGCACCGTGATCGGGGTGCTGGGAGAGATGACGCCCTCCTCGATCAGGGCGGCGGCGGTGAGGACCTTGCCGGTGCTGCCCGGCTCGTACGGCTCGGTCAGCGGGCGGTTCCCCCGGTCGGCCGGCCGGGACGCCCCCGGCTTGTTCGCGTCGAAGGTCGGCGCGGTGGCCACCGCCAGCAGCTCGCCGGTACGAGGGTCAAGGACGATCACCGTGCCGCTCTCGGAGCCGGTCGTGCGGACGGCCTGGGCGACCGCCCGCTGCGCCACGTACTGGATGTCGCGGTCGATCGTGAGCTGCACGTCGCGGCCGGGGACCGCCTCCCGCTCGGAGTCCACGCCGCTGGGCAGCCGCCGGCCGCCGGCGCTGAGCTCGTAGGTGGCGGTGCCGTCCCGGCCGGCGAGGACGTCGTCCAGCGCGTACTCGAGGCCGCCGAGCCCCTTGCCGTCGGCGCCGACGAAGCCGACGAGGTTGGCCCCGGTGGAGCCGCCCGGGTAGACGCGCTTGCTGGTCTTCTCCCCGAAGATGCCGGGCAGCCCCTCGACCGTCTCGTCCGGCAGGTCGAGCTCGCGGACCGCGCGCCAGGTGCGGGGCGGCACCTTCTTGGCCACGTAGACGAAGCGCTGGTCGCCGGTGAGCCGGGCCGCCAGGGTGTCCGCGGGGATGCCCAGCACGGGGGCCAGCACCTGGGCGGTGGCCGCGGGGTCGGAGTGCTCGGCGATCAGCGTCTGGTCGGCGGTGATGTTCACGGCGTCGACGGTCGTGGCCAGCGCGACGCCGTTGCGGTCGGTGATGGTGCCGCGGACCGCGGGCAGGACCGCCGTGCGCAGGCGGGCCTGCTCGGCCTCGGTGGCGTAGGTGCGGGCGTCCAGGCCCTGCAGCTGCACCAACCGGCCGGCGAACAGCGAGAGGACGACGGCGAGCAGCACGACGGCGAGGCGCAGGCGGCGCGAGGGGTCGCCGAGACGGAGCGTCGCCGGCGTCCGGCGGACAGGGGGCCGGCGTCGGGGTGGGGTCCGCGCCGGCGGCCGGCGAGCCTGCGGCGGGCGGGGTCCGCCGGTTCGGGCACCGGCGACCGGGCGCCCCTGGCCACGTGCCGGCGGCCCTCCCGCGCGCGCTCGGAGGTGCCGCCCCGTCGTCCCGGGGTGCGGCGGGCGTCCCCGGGTGGTCCCCGTCGTGCTCACCGAGCGCGGTCCAGAGCGGGCGAGGAGGTGGGAGCGGGCTCGGCCGCGGCGGTCGGGCTCGGCACTGGCGTCGGCGCCGGCGCCTTGCCGGCCCTCGGCTTGCCAAGGACCTTGCCGTCGGAGAGCCGGATGAACGCGGGGTTCTCGCTGCGCACCATGCCCAACGCCTCCGCCCTCGCCGACAGCCGTCTCGGCGAGGCCTCCAGCGCGACCTGCTGCTCCAGCGTCTGCTCCCGGTCCGTGAGCACGGCCGAGCGGTTCTTCAGGTCCTGCAGCCGGAAGGAGTCCTCCGCCAGGGCGGTGTGCAGGAACAGCAGGCCCGCCAGCCCCCCGGTGAGCAGTGTGCCGAGCAGCACGACGAACGGCGCGCGCGGCGCGCCGGGACGCATCGGCGGAACCAGCGAGAGCCGGCGGCCCGGGCGGTGGCCGGCAGGAGTCCGGCCGGGGGTGGGCGCGACGGACGGGCGGGGCAGTGCGGCGCTGCGGGCGGTAGCGCTCATGCGGCGTCCCGGACCCGCTCGGCCGCGCGCAGCCGGGCCGACGCCGCCCGCGGGTTGGCCTCGACCTCGGCCGGCGCGGGCTCCTCCGCACCGCGGGTGAGCAGCCGCAGCACCGGCTCGTGCTCCGGCAGCACCACCGGCAGCCCGGGTGGTGCCGTGCTGGTCGCGCCGGCGACCAGGGTCCGCTTCACCATCCGGTCCTCGAGCGAGTGGTACGAGAGCACGACGATGCGACCGCCCACGGCCAGCGCGTCCACCGCCGCGGGCAGCGCCCGCTCCAGCGCGTGCAGCTCGCCGTTGACCTCGATCCGCAGCGCCTGGAACGTCCGCTTGGCCGGGTGCCCACCGGTCCGCCTGGTCGCCGCGGGGATCGAGGACCGCACCAGCTCGGCCAGCCGGGCCGTGCCGGTGAACGGCTCCCGGGCCCGTTCCCGCGCGACGGCGTCGGCGATCCGGCGGGCGAAGCGCTCCTCGCCGTACTCCCGCAGCACCCGGGCCAGCCGGGAAGGCTCGTAGGTGTTGACCACCTCCGCGGCGGTGAGCCCGCGGGTCTGGTCCATCCGCATGTCCAGCGGTGCGTCCTGGGCGTAGGCGAAGCCGCGCTCGGGCTCGTCGAGCTGCAGGGAGGACACCCCGAGGTCGAACAGCACCCCCTGGACGCGCTCGACGCCGCACCGGGCCAGCACGTCCGCCAGCTCGTCGTAGACCGCGTGGACCAGGGTGGTGCGGGCCGCGAACGGCGCCAGCCGCTCGCCGGCGAGCCGCAGCGCCTGCGGGTCGCGGTCCAGGCCGACCAGCCGCAGCGAGCCGAACCGCTCGAGCAGCGCCGCGCTGTGCCCGCCCATGCCGAGCGTGGCGTCCACGACGACCGCGCCGGGTGCGGCGACGGCCGGGGCGAGCAGCTCGACCGTGCGTGCCAGCAGGACCGGCACGTGCCGTGCGTCCTCCTGACGGGTCACGGCGGTCAGCCCCCGAGCTGGGTGGTCAGCAGCAGCAGGACCGCCGCGAACAGTCCCATCAGACCGAGTGCGCCACCCAGCAGCAGTGCGGAGTGGCGCATCTCGTCGGCGAGCGACAGCGGCTCGACCGGGTGCGCAGGCGTGTCCATCTCGACCCTTCATGGAACGTGCGGTGCGGGTGGTTCGTGGCGGTGGTGCGCGGGTGGGGGGCGGTGGAGGAGGTCCGCCGTGCTGCCAGGTCTCCAACCGCTCGGGAAGTGCGGGTCTGGCGCCGGGGAAGGGGCGCCAGCGTCGCGGAGCGGGTGGAGACCTCGCCGTACGCCGGGAGGCTCGACCGGTCGCTAGATCAGTCCGGGCAGCACCTCCTCGGACAGGTCGGCGAACGCGCCCTCCTGCTCGGTGAGGTAGGTCGCCCAGGCGGTGGAGTCCCAGACCTCGACGCGGGCACCGGCGCCGATGACGACGCAGTCCTTGGTGAGCCCGGCGTACTCCCGCAGCGGCGGCGGGATCGTCACCCGGCCCTGCTTGTCGGGGGTCTCGTTCGACGCGCCGGAGAGGAAGACGCGCTGGTAGTCACGGGCCGCCTTGCTGGTGACCGGTGCCTGGCGCATCTGGGCGTACAGCCGGGCGAACTCCGCGTCCGGGAAGACGTAGAGGCAGCGCTCCTGCCCGCGGGTGATCACGAGCCCGCCCGCGAGCGGCTCGCGGAACTTGGCCGGCAGGAAGAGCCGGCCCTTGTCGTCCATGCGCGGGTGGTGGGTGCCCAGGAACGCCGGGACGACGTGGTCAGCCCCACCGGCAGCGACCGGCGGACCGCCGTCGGCGACGTCCTGCCCCACATCGACCCACCTCCCCACGGCACTGCGACGACCTGCTCCCCCACTGCGCGCCACTCTACTCCACCAAGCCCCACCGTCAACCGATTCCACTCGATCGGGTGCACGTGTTCTCCACCGCCGCCCCTCGCCGCCTGGCCGAGGCCGCCGGCCGCGCGTCGGTCACGGGTCGGCCACAGCGCGCCGGCCGGCGGCCCGGCGCGGCCCCGCGCAGGGTTGGATGAGGCCCGTGGACGACTCGGGGCGCGGTCCCGACCCCGTGCTGCGCGCGGTGGTCGTCGTCGGGCTCGTCGCCGCTGCGGCCCTGGGTCTGCAGGCCCGGCACGGCTTGGACTGGGAGGCGCTCGCCGACCCGGTGCAGGTGCGGTGGGCCCGCGTCCTGGCCGGCTCGGTGCTGCTGCTCGTCCTCGCCGCAGCGGCGCGGACGCTGCTGCGCCGGCTGCGCCGCGGCAGGCGCCGCCGGGTGCCGGCGCCGTCCCGGCACGAGCCGCCGGGCGAGCGGTTCCCCGTCCTGCTGCGGGTGCTGCTGGTGCTGGTGGTCCTGGCCGCGGTGGCCGCGGGGGTGCTGGTGGTGGATGCGGTGTCGGGCGCGTCGCCGGACGCGGAGCCCCCACCCCCGCAGGAACCGCCCGAGCAGGACGGGCCGGCCCGGGGGTCGCTCGCCTCGTGGTGGACCGTGGTGGAGGTGGCCGCGGTGCTGCTGGTGGCAGCCGTCGTGGCCCGGCTGGTGAGCCTGCGGCGCGACCGGGCGGTCCCCGACGACGAGGAGCCGGGCGTGCCCCCGGACGTGGGCGAGCTGGCCGCGGCCGTGGCGGCCGCCGAGGTCGGGCTCGCCACCAGCGGGGACGCCCGGGCAGCGATCGTCGCCGCGTACGCGGCGATGGCGGCCCGGATCACCGACGGCCTCGCCCGCAGCGGCGGGCCGGCGCCGGCCTCCGACACCCCCACCGAGCTGCTGGACCGGGCCGTCTCGGCGGGTCTGGTCGCCGAGGGGCCGGCGGCCGCGCTGACCGGGCTGTTCCGGGAGGCACGGTTCAGCCGGCACCCGATGGGCGCGGAGCACCGGCGCGCGGCGGAGCAGGCACTCCTGCACGTCCGGGACGGGCTGGCGGCCCGCCGTGGCTGACCGGGACCGGCTCGACCACGACCCGTTCGGGCTCTACCGCCCCGACGCGGACCCCGACGAGGAGACCGGCGGGCGCAGCACCGCGCTCCGGCTGGTCGCGGCGGTCTCGGTGCTCGTCCTGCTCGCCGCCACCCTGGCCGCCGGTCCGGCCGGGCTGCTGGTCGCGGTCTCGGTCCTGGCCGGTGTCGCCGCACTCGTGCTGGCGCTGCGCGTGCCGGCGCCGCCGCGGTCCCGCCGGACCGCCCGGCCCGGGCTCGCGGTGGACAACGCCCCGTTCCGTGCCTACCGGGAGGTGGCCGAGCAGCTGTCCTGGGCAGCCGTGTCTCGCCGCCACTACGACCTGGCGACCCGCCCGCTGCTGACCCGGCTGGCCGCGTCCCGGCTCGCCGACCGGCACCGGGTCGACCTGTACGCGGACCCCGATGCGGCTCGGGCGCTGGTCGGCGAGGACGTGTGGCCGTGGGTCGACCCGGCCCGCGAGCCCTCCCGCGACAGCCAGCCGCCCGGCGTCCCGCGGGAGACCCTGACCCGCATCATCGACCGACTGGAGCACCTGTGACGACCATGCCGACGCTCACCACGCGCGAGACCGCGACGCTGGCGGGCCAGGTGCTCGACGAGATCGAGACCGTGGTCGTCGGGCGCCGCCGGGCGCTCGAGCTGGTGCTGCTCGGCGTCCTCGGCCGTGGCCACGTGCTGCTGGAGGACGTCCCCGGGCTGGGCAAGACGATGATGGCCCGGTCGTTCTCCGAGGCCCTCGGCCTCACGTTCCACCGGGTCCAGTTCACCCCGGACCTGCTGCCCGCCGACCTGACCGGGGTGTCGGTCTTCGACCCGGCCACCAACGGTTTCCTCTTCCGGCCCGGTCCGGTGTTCACCCAGCTGCTGCTCGCCGACGAGATCAACCGGACCCCGCCGAAGACCCAGGCGGCGCTGCTCGAGGCGATGGCGGAGGAGCAGGTGTCCAGCGACGGGGAGACCCGGCCGCTGCCGCAGCCGTTCGTGGTGCTCGCGACCGACAACCCGATCGAGTACGAGGGCACGTACTCCCTGCCCGAGGCGCAGCTGGACCGCTTCCTGCTGCGCGTCTCGCTCGGCTACCTCGGCCTGGACGACGAGCAGGAGCTGCTGCGCCGCCGGCTGGACAACGGCTGGACGCCGCCGCCGCTCTCGCCGGTCGTGGACGCCGCGACCCTCCTCGCGATGCGGGACAGCCTGGAGACGGTGCAGGTCGAGGCGCCGATCCTGCGCTACGTCGTCGAGCTCGTCGACGCGACCCGCAACCATCCGCAGGTCACCCTCGGCGCCAGCCCTCGTGGCGGGCTGGCGCTGGTGGCGCTCGCCCGCGGCCAGGCAGTTCTGGACCGCCGCGACTACGTCACGCCCGAGGACGTCAAGGCGGTCGCCGTCCCCGCGCTGGCGCACCGGCTCAGCCTGCGCCCCGAGCTGTGGGTCCGCCGGGTGACCGGCGGCGACGTGGTCTCCGAGATCCTCGCCACGGTGCCCACCCCGCGATGACAGGGACCGCCGGGACCACCCGCACCGAGCCGGCGACGGTCGAGCTGCGGTTCGAGCCGACCGCCCGGCTGCGCCGCCTCGCCCTGGTCGCCGTGCTCGCCGTCGTCGCCGCCTTTGCCACCGCCCATGGCGAGCTCCTCGCGCTGGCCGTCGCCCCGCTCGTGCTGCTGGTGCTCTCGCCCCGGTCCCGGCTGCCCGGCTCGGCCGCGGTCCGGACCAGGTTGGACCCGCGACGCTGCGTGGAGGGCGACGAGCTCGTGCTCGAGCTCGACGTGCTCGCCGCAGGGGTCGACCGGGTCGAGGCGGCACTGCTCCTCCCCGAGCACACCGGGGCGACGTACGACGGCACGGTCGACGCCTCACACCACAGCCGTGCCGGCACCACCGTGCGCTGGCGTGTCGTGCCGCGACGCTGGGGACGCCACCTGGTCGGGCCGGCTCACCTCACGGTCGTGGCCGGTGGTGGGCTGTACGCGGCGCGGCTCGCGGTCGACGTCGGCGAGGTCACGGTGTTCCCGGCCGCGGCGGCGCTGGCCCGCGCCGTCTCACCCCGCGAGCTCGCCGCCCCGCTCGGGGAGCACGCCAGCCGGGCCACCGGGTCCGGGGTGGAGTTCGCCGGCGTGCGGCCGTACCTGCCCGGCGACCGGCGCCGGGACATCGACTGGCGCACCTCGGCGCGCCACCGCGACCTGTTCGTCCGGCAGTACGCGGCGGAGCGCGCGTTCGACCTCGTCCTGGTGCTGGACACCAGCACCGACTCCGGCGAGCCCGGCCACTCGTCGCTGGACCTCACCGTGCGGGCCGCCACCGGCCTGGCGCAGACCTACCTGCGCAGCCACGACCGGGTCGGTCTCGTCACCTTCGGAGGGCCGCTGCGCTGGCTCTCCCCCGCCGCCGGCCCGCGCCAGCTGTACCGGCTGTGCGAGGCGGTGATGGCGGTGCGCCCGGACGAGTTCGAGCGGGCCGCCGGAGCGGTGCAGCACGGGCTGGAGAACCTGCCCCGACAGATGCTGCCGCACCGGGCGTTCGTCTGCGTGGTCACGCCGCTGCTCGACGACCGGCCGCTGGACGCGGTGCGGCTGCTGCGCGAACGCGGGTTCTCCCCGCTCGTCGTGGACGTGCTGACCAGCGAGCCGGTGGTCGCCCCCGGCTCGGCGGCGGCGCTCGCGGTGCGGGCCTGGCGCATGCACCGCGAGGCCCTCGTGCACGAGCTCGGATCGCTGGGCGTGCCGGTGCTGCCGTGGGACGGCGAGGGCGACCTGACCGGCGCGCTGCTGCACGCCATGCGGGCCGTCCGGCCGGAGGTGCGCGCGTGAGGCCGCGGTCCGTGCCCCGCGCCCTGCACCAGGGGGTGGTCGTGCTGGCCGGCTGGGGTGCGCTGCTGGTCTCGGCACCGCCGGACCCGGGGCGCCCGGTGCTCACAGCGGCCGGCCTCGCCGCGGCGGCCTGCCTGCTGGCCGCGACCGGCGAGTGGCCGGTGGCGGGGACCGTGGCCGTCGCCCTGGTGACCCTGACGGTGCTGCTGGCCGCTGTCCTGGACGCCTCGTCGTGGCGCCCCGCGCAGGTTCTGGCCGCGGCAGTGCTGCTGCTGGCGACGGTCGCGGCGCTCGACCGGGCCGAGGCCCCCCGCGGGCCGGCGGCGGTCCCGGTGCTGAGGGCTCCGGTCGGGTCCCGCTGGGGACCGGCGGCGCTGGCCGTCGGGTCGGCTGCGCTGGTCTCGTACACAGCCGCCCGCAGCGTCGTACCCTCGGTGGGACTGGTCCTCGTCGGGCTCGGCGCCGCGGTGGCCGCCCTGGTGCTCGCCACCGGGGCCCACCGACGCTGAGGTCGACAGGACCAGCCGTGGGCAGATCGTTACCGGTCAGCGTCCCGACCGACCGCCTGCGGTGACAGACTCCCGCTCCACAGGGGAGCCCGTGCAGACGCACCGGCCAGCAGCCGAGGAGGACTCTTGACCGTAGGAGAGACGACAGGTCAGCGGGCGAGCGACGACCAGCCCGCCCCGGCGCCGGCCGGTCTCGACAAGGCGGACCTCGCGGCACTGTCCGACACGACGACGAGGATCCGCCGCGCCGTCGAGAGCGTCATCGAGGGCAAGCGGGACACCGTCCGCCTGGCCATCACCGTGATGCTGGCCGAGGGGCACCTGCTGATCGAGGACGTCCCCGGCGTCGGCAAGACCATGCTCGCCAAGGCGCTCGCCCGGTCGGTCGACTGCTCGGTGCGCCGGGTGCAGTTCACCCCGGACCTGCTGCCCAGCGACCTCACCGGTGTCTCGATCTACAACCAGGAGCGCCGCGAGTTCGAGTTCAAGCCCGGCTCGATCTTCGCCAACATCGTGGTCGGCGACGAGATCAACCGGGCCTCGCCGAAGACGCAGTCGGCGCTGCTGGAGTGCATGGAGGAGCGCCAGGTCACCGTCGACGGCGTGACCTACGAGCTGGCGGTGCCGTTCATGGTCGTCGCGACCCAGAACCCCATCGAGATGGAGGGCACCTACCCGCTGCCCGAGGCGCAGCGCGACCGCTTCATGGCCCAGCTCTCGATGGGCTACCCGAACGAGGCGGCCGAGCTGACGATGCTCGACACCCACGGGCGCACCTCACCGCTGGACGTGCTGCAGGCGGTCTCCGACGCGACCGAGATCGCGCGGCTGATCGACATCGTGCGGTCGGTGCACGTGTCGGACCAGGTGCGCCGCTACGCCGTCGACCTCGTCGTGGCGACCCGCAGCTCCCCCGAGCTGCGCCTGGGCGCCTCGCCGCGCGCGACGCTGCACCTGATCCGGGCCGCCCGCGCGTCGGCCGCGCTGGACGACCGCGACTACGTGCTCCCCGACGACATCCAGTCGCTGGCGGCGGCCGTGCTGGCGCACCGGCTGCTGCCGACGGCGGAGGCGCAGATCGGACGCCGCACCACCAACGACATCGTGTCCGACATCGTCGCCTCCGTCCCCGTCCCGGACGACTCCCGCGGCCGCCGGAGCAGCGTCTAGTGCGCGACGCTCTCCGCGGGCTCACGACGCGAGGACGCAGCTTCGTCGCCGCGGGGGTGGCCGTGACCATCGCGTCGGCGGCCACGTCGCAGAAGGACCTGCTGCACGTGGCGGTGCTGCTGCTCGCGCTGCCGCTGGTCAGCGCGCTGGTCGTCTCGCGCACCCGTTACCGGCTCTCCTCGAGCCGGCGCCTCGGCTCCCCGCGTACCGCCGCCGGCCAGGACAGCGCGGTGACCCTGCGCCTGGACAACATCTCCCGGCTGCCCACCGGGCTGATGCTGGTCGAGGACAAGGTGCCGTACGTGCTGGGGTCCCGGCCGCGCTTCGTGCTCGACCGGGTCGAGCCGCGCGGGCGGCGCGAGGTGACCTACACCGTGCGCTCCGAGGTCCGCGGCCGCTATGAGCTCGGCCCGTTGTCCATCCGCCTGACCGACCCGTTCGGGATGGTCGAGCTGGTGCGGGCGTTCAGCTCCCGCGACACCATGGTGGTCACCCCGCAGGTGCACAACCTGCCGGTGGTGCAGCTCTCCGGCGAGTGGACCGGCAGCGGGGAGAGCCGCTCCCGCTCGATCGCGAGTGCGGGAGAGGACGACGCGGGGACGCGGGAGTACCGCCAGGGCGACGACCTGCGGCGGGTGCACTGGCGCTCGACGGCCCGGCTCGGCCAGCTGATGGTGCGCCGGGAGGAGCAGCCGTGGCAGGCCCGCTGCACGCTGCTGCTGGACACCCGCACGATGGCCCACGGCGGCGAGGGCCCGGGGTCGTCGTTCGAGTGGGCGGTCTCCGCGGCCGCGTCGATCGGTGTGCACCTGGTGCGGCACGGCTACTTCGTCCGGCTGCTCACCGACACCGGCGCCAGCGTCGCCAGCGCCGCCCACGAGGCCAGCGGCGTCGGCAGCGACCTCGAGGGCGCCCTGCTGGACGCGCTGGCCGTGGTGGGCTCCTCGACCAACGAGACGCTGCGCGACGCGGGTGCGCCGCTGCGCCGCGGCGGCGGCGACGGCCTGCTCGTCGCGGTCCTCGGGTCGGTGGACCCCGAGGAGGCGCGGCTGCTGGCCCGGCTGCGCCACGGGTCGACCGCGGCGATCGCGGTGATGCTGGACACCCCGACGTGGACCTACGCGTCCTCCGGCCGCTCGCGCGCGGGCAACGGCTTCGACGGCTCGGTGGCCCTGATGCGGGCCTCCGGCTGGCGGGTGATCACCGTCCGCGCCGGCGACGCGCTGCCCGAGCTGTGGGAGCACGCCTCCCGCCACGACGTGCGGGGGCAGCGGCCGCCGACCGGCGCCCTGGTCGGAGAGGTGTCGTGAGGACGATGCCCGGATCGCTGCGCCTGCCCGTCTTCGCCGCACTGGCGACGGTGGCCGCGGCCATCTGCCTCGGCCAGACGTTCCTCACCGGCGCCTGGTTCTTCCCGTCGGTGTTCGCGGTGGCGATGGTCGCCGCCGGCAGCGAGGGGGCGCGGCGGCTGTCGGTGTCGCGCGCGATGGTGCCGCTCGGCGGCGCGGTCGCGCTGCTGCTGTACCTGGTCGTTCGCTACGGCCACGACGCCGCCTGGTTCTCGGTCGTCCCGACCCTCGGGTCGCTGGACCTGCTCGGGGACCTGGTGGCCTCGGGGCGCGCCGACATCCAGCGGTACGCCGCGCCCATCGGCGTCTCCCCCGGCATCGAGCTGATCACCGTCGCCGGCATCGGCGCGGTCGCGCTGCTCGTCGACACGCTCGCGGTCACCTACCGGCGGGCGGCGCTCGCCGGGCTGCCGCTGCTCGCGCTCTACACCGTGCCGACCGCGCTGGCACCGGACGGCGTGTCCTGGCTGGCCTTCGCGATCGCCGCGACCGGCTTCCTCGCCCTGCTGCTCGCCGAGTCGCGCGAGCGGGTCAGCCGGTGGGGCCGGCCGATGCGCTACATGGTGCCGCGGCCGAACTGGAAGCCCGAGGTCGAGACCGCGCCGCTCGGGCAGGTCGGCCGGCGGGTCGGCGCCACCGCCCTCGGCCTGGCCTTGGTCGTGCCCGCGGTGCTGCCGGACCTGAGCTCCGCCGGGTTCGGCTTCGGCAGCGGCGGCTTCGGCAGCGGCGGCAGCGGCGGCAACAAGGTCTCCGTGATCAACCCGATCCTCGACCTGGGCAAGAACCTGCGCCGGCCCGAGGACCGACCGGTCATCCAGTACACCGGCCCCGCCACGTACCTGCGTCTGGTCGGGCTCGACGAGTTCACCGGCGCGCAGTGGCGGCCGAGCGAGCTCGAGGTGTCACGCTCGGACAACGACGTCGAGGACGGGCTGGCGCGGCCTCCCGGTCTGGGACCCGACGTCGAGACCAAGCGGCGCAACTACCGGATCGAGGTCCTCGACCTCGAGCAGACCTGGCTGCCGCTGCCCTACCCCACGCAGCTGGTGTCCATCGACGGCACCTGGCTCTACGACCAGTCCACCTTCAACGTGTTCGGGGAGAACACCTCCACCCGGCAGCTGACCTACGACGTCCGCGCGCTCGACGTCCGCCCCACGGTCGAGCAGCTGCGCCAGGCGGGCGATCCGAGCGGGTCGATGGACCGCTATCTCGAGCTGCCCGCCGACCTGCCCGGCGCGGTCGAGGTCGCGGCCCGCGAGGTGATCGGCAGCAAGATCAACGACTACGACCGGGCGCTGGCCCTGCAGGACTGGCTGCGCGGCGACGACTTCACCTACTCCGAGGAGGTCTCCGACACCGTCGGGGACGCCAACGGCTCGGAGGCGATCCTGGCGTTCCTGCGCTCCGGTGCCGGGTACTGCGTCCACTTCGCCTCGACGATGGCCGTGATGGCCCGCACCCTGGACATCCCGGCCCGGGTCGCGGTCGGCTTCATCGCCGGCACCCCGGACGGGGTGGGCGGTCGGACCGTGGGGCTGCACGACGCCCACTCCTGGCCGGAGCTGTACTTCGAGGGCGTCGGCTGGGTGGCCTTCGAGCCGACGCCGAGCGAGCGGACCGGCGACCCCCCGGAGTACGCGCGGGCCGAGGCCGCCGGCGGGCCGGACCGTCCGGACCCGACCGCGAGCCCGGGCCCGACGTCGGAGAACCGGGGCCTCGGCGGCAGCCCGAACCGGGAGCGGTTCGACATCCCGCTGGACGGCTCCGTCGACCCGGGCGGCGCCTCCGGGGTCGGTGCCGGTCCGGTGCGGGTCCCGGTCGTCCCGCTGCTGATCGGGCTCGGGCTGCTGGCACTGGCGGCGGTGCCGGCGCTGACCCGGGCCGTGGTCCGGCGCCGCCGGTGGTCGAGGGCGGGCACGCCGGCCGAGCAGGCGCAGGCGGCGTGGGCCGACCTGCAGGACACCCTCGTCGACTACGGCTACGACTGGCCGGTCAGCGACCCGCCGCGCGGCGGGGTGGTCCGGCTGGTGGCGGACCGCAAGCTGCCGGCGGAGACGGCCGAGTCCGCCCACCGGCTGGCCGGGGCGATCGAGCGGGCCCGGTACGCGCCGGTGATGGCCGGCGACGTCGACGGCCTGCGGGGCGACGTCGACGCGGTCCGGTCCAGCCTGTCGGAGTCGGCCGGCCGCTGGGGCCGCTGGCGGGCCCGGCTGCTGCCCCGGTCCACCCGGGCGGTGTCGACGGCCATCTCGGAGAAGGCGGCCGACGGCCTGGACGCCATCGACGCCGGGATGGCGGCGATCGGCGACCGGTTGCGGTTGCGACCCCGCCGCGGCTGACCCGCGCCCGAGACCGGGTCAGCGGTTCAGCGCCTCGCGCACGACGGAGGGGAGCTGCGCCGCCACCTGCGCCCTGGCGACGGCGCTCCCCGCGACGGGGGCACCGAGCTCGGGGGCGAACGGGTCGAGCTCGCGCGGGCACGACGTGCCGGCCGCCGGCAGGCGGACGCTGAGCAGGTAGTCGATGACGGCCGAGTCGATGCAGGACGACAAGCCCCCGACGGCCGTGTGGCCGCCCCCCTCGTACGTGAGCAACCGGGAGGACGGCAGCAGGCCGGCCACCCGCTGGGCATCCGTGTAGGCAGTGGCCGGGTCGCCGAGGTTGCCGACCAGGAGCACCGGCGCGGCGGTCCGCGCGTCCCAGGGCCCGGTGTAGCGGTCGTCGTCCTCGAACGGCCAGTCCGAGCAGATGCTCGACGCCCACGTCCAGATCGCACCGAAGTACCCCGGCGCGGCAGCGGCCGCCTTCGACCAGGCCTCGGGCTGGTCGGGGTTGTCGCTGTCGGTGCAGGCGACGCCCGGGAAGCCCTCGAGGAAGTTCTGGTAGTCGGTCTCGATCCCGCCGGTGTCCAGGCCGAGGTCCGCGCGAAGGCGCAGAAGGCTCCTGCCGAGGGCGGCCGGGGACCGGGACTCCTCGACGAAGGCCAGGAACTCCGCAAGCGACTTCCAGGCGAACTCGGTGTACAGCGCCCCGAGAGCCACGGCCACGAGATCCGCGTAGCTGAACGGGAGCGTCTCGCCGGTCTCCGGGTCGCGGATCTCCGCCGGCTTCTCGGCCAGCGCCTCGGCCAGGTCGTCGAAGCGTGCCTCAGCCCTGCCTGACAGCGCGCAGTCGGTGCCTGCGGCGTCGCACGCCGCGAAGAACTGCTGCAACCCGACCGTCGCTCCCCCGGCGCTGCCGAGGCGGGTGCTGAACGGCAGGTGCTCCTCGCCGGGGTCGCCCGTCGTCCATGCCACCGGGTCGAGGACCCCGTCGAGCACGACGGCGCGCACCCGCCCGGGGAACAGGTTCGCGTAGACGTTGCCCAGGAAGCTGCCGTACGAGAATCCCAGGTAGGTCAGCTTCGGGTCCCCGACCGCCGCACGGATGCGGTCCATGTCGCGCGCAGCCTGGGCCGTGGACATGTGGTCGCCGATCCGCCCGCCACGCTCGTCACAGGCCTCCTGGAGGAACTCGTCCGCCTCGAACCACGCCTCCTCCTGCTCCTCGGTGATCGGGAAGGGGAAGGGCAGGAAGAACGGCTCCCACTCGGCTGGTGAGCCGAAGCAGCGCAGAGGCGTGGAACGCACCACGCCGCGCGGGTCGAAGCCCACCAGGTCGAACGATCCGCGCAGCGCTGGAGGCAGGAACAACCCGATCTCCCGAACGAAGTCCACCCCGGGCGCTCCCGGCCCGCCCGGGTTCACCACCAGTGAGCCGATCTTGGCGCCGGGGTTCGTCGACGGCAGCCGGATGAGCGCGATCGCGACCTTCCTGCCCCGGTCTCGGTCGTCCGGCTCCAACGGCGCATGCAGGACTGCGCACTCGAACGGCGCACCACACGGTGTCCATCGAAGCTTGCCGCTGCCGGGGCGCTCGTCGTCAGGGTCGTCGTCGGCGACGGCCACCCGCGGCGAGCCGCTGATCAGCGCTGCGGAGACGGCCAGCGCCACCGCGGCGGCGGCCAGGCGGTGGAACTTCCGGGCAGGGACGGACATGGCACACCCCCGTGGGAGGACGTCCGGTCTCTGGCGAATGCCAGTCGTCGGGAACGTACGCCCGCGCGAAGTAGCGCGCTATGACTAGTGCGAGCTAGGACAGATGGCGTAGGCGGCGGATCGAGCCCACCACGAGGCAGGAGCCGCCTGGCGCGTCAGCGGCCGTTCTCGTCGCGGCGGCGGTTCCAGCGCTCCTCGAGACGATGCATGAGCCCCTGGCTGGCTGCCCGGCTGTCCTTGCGGGGAGCTGCGGTGCGCGGCCTGCGGACCGCGCTGCCCTCGACGACGCCGAGCTGGGCGGCGGTGGTCATCGAGCGGTAGCTGGTCACGGCGAGCAGGGTGCTCAGCAGCATCGCGACGAAGCCGAGGATGCTGACCGGGACGACCTGGGCGACCAGGCCGGTCATGAGCAGCACGACCCCGACGACGAAGCCGACGGAGGCGAGCAGCACCCGGCGGCGGAAGTTGCTGCGGGGGTCCTTGCCGCGCAGCGACGAGGCGAACTTCGGGTCCTCGGCATAGAGGGCCCGCTCCATCTGCTCGAGCAGACGCTGCTCGTGCTCAGAGAGCGGCACGGATCCTCCTCCTGCCCGGGTTCACCGCGTGACTGGTCACGGTGACCCCGCTGCGTCTCTTCAGGATATGCGCCGGATCGTCGCGGCGAAACCCGACTCCCAAAAGCCTGTTCGTGGTCTTCCCTCGGACGGACTGGTGGACGGGGTTCACAGGTCCTCCGATGTCCGGATGACTGCCCGTCGTCAAGGAAGACGCCCGGGGCCTCCGGAAGGTTTCCCGGGGCGGCCGTCCGGCGGGCGGGGCGGTCCTTTCGGGTCACGGTCCTCACCGACCAGGCTGCCCGGGCGGACCACTCCGCTGCCGAACCGCAGGGCCGCGCGGTCGGCGGCCTGCTCCGCCTCGCGACGGCCGTGCGTGCGCTCCCCCAGCTCCAGCTGCCGCGGCGCGGTGTCGGACTCGACCAGCTGCTCGACCCGGACCCCGACCAGCCGAAGCCGGGCCCGGTCGAGACCCAGCGCCTCGAACAGGCCCCGGGCGGTGGAGTACAGGACGGCGGCGACGTCGGTCGCCTCCCGCAGCGTCCGGGACCGGGTGATCGTGGTGAAGTCGGCGAAGCGGACCTTGAGGCTGACGGTCCGCCCGGCCAGCCCGGCCGAGCGCAACCGGGCCGCCGTGCGCTCGCACAGCCGGAGCAGCTCGCGCAGCACCACCTGCGGGTCGTCGACGTCGCGGGCGAACGTCTCCTCGGCGCCGATGCTCTTGTCCGGCTCGTGCGGGACGACCGAGCGCTCGTCCCGCCCCCACGACAGCGCGTGCAGGTGGCTGCCGGTGGCCCCGCCGAGGGCCCGGACCAGCGTCGAGCGCGGTGTGTGCGCGATGTCGCCGACGGTGCGCAGACCCAGCCGGGTCAGCTCGGTCTCGGTCTTCTCCCCCACGCCCCACAGCGCGCCGACCGGCAGCGGGTGCAGGAAGGCGACGACCTCCGCGGCGGGCACGACCAGCAGCCCGTCGGGCTTGGACCGGGTGGAGGCCAGCTTGGCCACGAACTTGGTGCTGGCCACCCCCACGGAGCAGGTGATGCCCTGCTCGTCGGCGACGCGGTCCCGGATCAGCTGGCCGATCTCGGCCGGACGTCCGAGCCGGCGCACCGCCCCGGACACGTCGAGGAACGCCTCGTCCAGCGACAACGGCTCCACCATCGGCGTGATCGACCGGAAGATCTCCATCACCCCGGCGGAGACCTCGGAGTACCGCCCGTGGCTCGCCGGCACCACCGTCGCCTGCGGGCACAGCCGGCGGGCCCGGGTCATCGGCATCGCGGAGTGCACACCGTAGCGGCGCGCCTCGTACGTGGCGGAGAGCACGACGCCGCGGCTCCCACCCCCCACGATCACCGGGGTGCCGCGCAGCTCAGGCCGGGTGAGCAGCTCGACCGAGGCGTAGAAGGCGTCCATGTCGACGTGCAGGACGGTGCAGCCGGTGTCGTCGCCCGGCGGCCCCGAGGGCGGCCCGGGCCGGTGCAGCTGCTGGCTGCGGCTCACGCGTCAGGCCCGGGTGGCGAGGACGTGCAGCTGGGTCGCGACCGCGCGGAACTCCGGACGGTGTGCGGTCGCCAGCTCGAGCTCGACCAGCGCCTCGGCCGCACCGGGCTCGGAGTCGACCAGGCCGCCGGGGACGAGGTCGGCAACCGTCCGCACGCCGTGGACCTCGCGGACAACGAGCCCCGCGCCGCTGAGCAGCTCGAGCAACCCCGCCTCGGTGAAGCGCCTCGGCAGCGGGTCGCCCGGGCCCCAGCGGCCGTCCGGGTCCTCCAGGGCGTGCCGGGCCTCGTCGAACCGGCCGGCCACGGCGCGGGCGACGACGACGGCGTTGCGGTGAGCGGCCAGGACGCTGAGCGACCCGCCGGGGCGCAGGACCGCGGCCAGCGCCTCGACCGAGGGCTTGACGTCGTCGACGTGCTCCAGCACCCCGTGGCAGAGGACCAGGTCGGCCGAGGCGGGCTCGACCACGTCGAGCAGCCCGGCCGCGTCGCCCTGCACCGCGCGGACCGACACCCCGGCCTCGCCGGCCCTCCGCTGCAGCGAGGCCAGCGCGTCCGGGCTGGGGTCGACGACGGTGACCCGGTGCTGCGCGGCCAGCGGGACGGCGAAGCCGCCGGTGCCGCCGCCGACGTCGAGCACGTCGAGGACCTCGGGACGTTCGCCGCCGCCGGCGGCGCCGCGGGCGGCGACGAGCTGCTGCAGCGCCTCCCACACCGCGGCGGTGCGGACGGACCGGTCGGGCGCGGAGGCGGGCACACCGGAAGGCTACTGAGGTCGGCTGCGGGCAGGGTGCTCATCGGCCCGGGCTGCCGGGGCTGGAGTGCCACAGCTTGCGCGGCGCCTTGGCGGAGGCTGTCTCTTGGCGGGCTGTCTCCTGGCGGGCTGTCTCCTGGCGGGCGACCGCCCGCCGGGTCGAGGCCGCGTCGTCCCCCGGTGGCCGGACGTCGGCGTAGGGCGACTGGCGGAAGCCGCTGGGGTGCACCAGCACGCGGCGTGGCCGGCCCATCCCGCCGGCCGACCCGGCCTTGCCCACCTCGCGCGGCTCGTAGACCTCGGCGGCGCTGCCGGTCGGCGGCCGGGCCATCACCGGCCGGGAGGAGCGGCTCTCGGCGGCGCCGGCGACCGAGAGGTCGGTGACCGGACCGGTCGCGGCCATCAGGTCGGCCACCGCGTCCAGGCCGCCGTGCTGCCAGGCCTGGTGCAGCTCGGTGAGCTCCCAGCAGCCGGTGGCCCGCATCGACACCCCGCGCGGCCCGGTGCGCCGGACGTGGCCACGGATGACCAGCAGCCAGGAGTGGAACAGCGTTGCGGCGTAGGGCCCCTGCGCGTCCTCGAAGAAGGTCGCGTCGATCGGCCCGCGGGCGTCGTCGAGGGTGACGAAGACGACCCGCTTGCCGGACCGGATCGGCGGCGTCTGGGTCGCGACCTTCACCCCCGCGACCAGCACCTCCGCCTGGCTGCGGCAGTGCACGAGATCGGGCGCCCGGGTCACCCCCAGCTCGGCGAGGAACGGCTCGTAGAAGTCGACGACGTGCCGGCTGGCGTCGAGGCCGAGCACCTCCAGCTCGGCCCGGACCCGCTCGGCGCCGGTCATCTCCGGCAGCCCGCTCGGGGCCACCGAGTGCGGTGCGTCCTCGAGGTCGAGGGCCAGCTGCACCGGCGAGTCCACCACCGGCTGCGACGCCTGGGACTGCCGGGCGGCCAGCTCGCGCACCCCTGTCCGGGAGACGTCGGGCCGCTCGACGGTCGTGAGCGCCTCTCCCGCGGCGGAGGCGAGCAGCAGCTGGGCGGCGCGGTCGTCGGCGGCGGTGCTGCGCAGGGCACCGCCTCTCCCCGTCGTACGCCGGGACCGCCGGGCGCCGCGGGCCACCGCCCGCGACCACCGGTCGAGCTCGCCGACCTGCAGCAGCAGGTCGCGGCGGGTCAGCCGGGTGCGGGTGCTGCCCGCGGACCGCTCCGGGGCGCGCAGGGAGTAGAGGTCGTCGAACGCGCCGGTCAGGACCAGCCGCTCCACGACCGGGCGGGACACCGAGGCCCGGTGCCAGAAGTCCGACAGCGAGCCGTAGGGCCGGCCGGCCACGATCCGCGCGACCTCGGCCTCGGCGATGCCCTTCACCTCCGACAGGGCGAGCCGGATGCCGTAGGCGGGTGCCCGCTCCCACGGCCGCGCCACCTCCGCCGGGGGGTCGGCGACCCGCTCCACCCGGTAGGTGGCGTCGGAGCGGTTGACGTCGAGGGGCAGCACGGCGATGCCGAACTGGCGGGCGTCGTCGAGGATGAGCCGCTTGGGGTACATGCCGGGGTCGTGGGTGAGCACCCCGGCGAGGAAGGCCGCCGGGTGGTGGGTCTTGAGCCACGCCGACTGGTAGGTGGGCAGCGCGAACGCGGCCGCGTGCGCCTTGCAGAACCCGAACGAGGCGAAGGCCTTGAGCACCTCCCAGACCCTGTCCACGGTCGGCACGTCGTAGCCGCGGGCCAGCGCCCGCGGGCGCAGCCACACCTCCACCTCGGGCTGCCCCTCGGGGCTGCCCAGCGCCCGGCGCATCTCGTCGGCCTCGGCCAGCGTGCAGCCGGCGACCGTCGAGATGATCTGCAGCACCTGCTCGTGGAAGACCACGACGCCGCAGGTCTCCTCCAGCGCGAACCGCAGCGACTCGTGCAGGTACTCGGGCTCGGCCCAGCCCTGCCGGGCCTTGAGGAACGGCGTGACCATGTCGCTCTTGACCGGGCCGGGCCGGAACAGCGAGATGTCGGTGATGAGGTCGCCGAACGTCTCGGGCCCGAACTTGCCGACCAGCTCGCGCTGCCCGGGCGACTCGATCTGGAACATGCCCAGGGTGCGGGTGGACTGGATCAGCGCGAACGTGTCCGGGTCGTCGAGCGGCACCTGGGTCTGGTCGTCGAGATCGATCGGGGCGCCACCGTCGACCCGGACCACCTCGTCCACCGCGTACGACATCGCGGACTGCATGCGGATGCCGAGCACGTCGAGCTTGAGCAGCCCGAGCTCCTCGACGTCGTCCTTGTCGAACTGGCTCATCGGGAACCCCAGCCAGCTCGCCTCCACCGGGGTGCGGTCGAGCAGGGTGGTGTCGGAGAGCAGCACCCCGCACGGGTGCAGCGCGACGTGGCGCGGCAGCCCGTCGAGGCGGGCCACCAGCCGGAACAGCAGGTCGAGGCTGCCCTCACCCATCCGGGAGGCGCGCAGCTCGGGCAGCTCCTCCAGCGCCAGGTGCACGTCGCGGGCACGGATGTGCGGGAACGCCTTGGCGATCTGGTCGATCTCGCCCGGCGGCATGCCGAGCGCCGCCCCGACGTCGCGGACCGCGTGACGCACGCGGTAGGTGTCCATCATCGAGACACAGGCCACCCGCTCGCCGCCGAAGCGGTCGAGGATGCGCTCGTAGACCTCGGTGCGGCGGGCGGACTCGACGTCGACGTCGATGTCAGGCAGCGCCTCGCGCAGCGGGGACAGGAACCGCTCCATCAGCAGCCCGTGGCGCATCGGGTCGACCCCGGAGACCCCGAGCAGGTAGTTGACCAGGCTGCCGGCGCCGGACCCGCGGGCAGCGACCCGCACCCCCATGCCGCGGATGAGGTCGACGACGTCGGCGACGGTGAGGAAGTACGACGGGTAGCCGAGCCGGGCGATGACGTCGAGCTCGGCGTCGAGCCGCTCCCGGACCGCTCGGGTCGCCGGCATCGCCCGGCGCCCCAGCCCGGCCTCGCAGCGCGCCCGCAGCGCCGCCTGGGCGGCCGCGACCGGGTCGTTGCTCGCCCGACCGTCCACACCGAGCGCGTCGGTCGCACTCCGCCTCCGCTCGTTCCTCGCTCCGGACGTCGCCACTCCGAGCACGTCGAGGTCGGGGAAGTGCACCTCCCCCATCCCGAGGTCGGCCCGCGGGTCGACGGCGCAGCGGTCGGCCACCCTCCGGGTGGCGGCCAGCAGCCGGCGGGCCACCCGCGGGTCGAGACCGGCCGCGGTGGCGACCTCCTCGGCGACCTCCGCCATCTCCTTGCCGGACTTGAGGTAGCCCTCGGCGTTGACGCGGTCGACGTGGCGCGGGTCGAGGGGAACCAGCCGGCGGGCGGCGTCGAGGACGTCGATGGTGGGCGCGTCGGAGCGGTCGGCGTAGCGGACGGCGTTGGTGAGCACGGCGGTGAGCCGTTCCTCGGTGGCCAGCCGCAGCATGCGGGCGGCGCGGGGCAGGTCGTCGGGTCCGCGGTGCGAGACGACCTCGAGCAGCAGGTCGTCTCGGTCGACGGCGCCCCGCCAGCGGTCGAGCACCGCCCCGGCGAGGTCGGGCCGGCGGGCGGTCAGCGCCCGGCCGACCTCGGAGCCGGGACCGAGCAGCACCAGCAGCCCGCCCGCTCCCCCGGCCGCCGCCGCCTGCACGTGCTCGGCGACCAGGTCGAGGGTCGTGACCGGCGTGCCCCGCTCGCCGCGCAGGTGAGTCGCGGAGACCAGCCGGCACAGCGCCGCCCAGCCACGCTTGTCCTGCGCGAGCAGGGTGACCCGCGGGTGCCGGGGGTCGACGGAGGCGCCTCCCCGGGCCGGCTGCGCCCGGATGCCCGCAGACCGGGTGGTGGGGCGCAGCGAGGGGTGCGCGCCGGTGAGCAGGCCGCTGGGCTCGACCGCGAGGTCGACACCGAGAACCGGGCGGATGCCCGCCAGCTGGCAGGCCCGGGCGAACTTCACCGCGCCGTACACGCCGTCGCGGTCGGTGAGCGCCAGGGTGTCCATGCCGTGCTCGGCCGCGCGCTCGACCAGCACGTGCGGGTGGGAGGCGCCGTAGCGCAGCGAGTAGCCCGACGCGACGTGGAGGTGGACGAAGGGATCGCTGGGCACGGTGTCTCGGGCTCTGGTCGGCGGGTCAGGTCGGTGGTCGTCGGCGGCGGGTGCTCAGCTGGCCCGGTGGGCGAGCGGGGCGAGGTGCGGGATGACCGGCTGGTGGTCGAGACCGAGGGTGGTCTCGACCAGGGCGAGGAAGGTCTGCACGTCGCGCAGCAGGTCGTCGGCCTCGCGCGGGGTGACGGCCCGGCTGAGCCCTGCCTCGGCGGCGGCCCGCTTGCCGGCGCCGGCGGCGAAGAACGCCGACCACTCGGTGAGCTCGGGCGCCACCTGCGGCAGCATCGACCAGACGTTGCGCGGCCGCTTGGTGGCGGCCGGCCGGGTCCGGACCGCGAGCACCGCCGCGGCCGTGCGCAGCGCCGCCAGGTGGGCCGCGGCGTAGCGCTCGGTGGCCACGGTGGTGGCCATCGCCTCGGCGATGTCGTGGCGGGCGGTCGCGAGCAGCTCGTGGGCGGCCGGGACCACCGGCGGGCGCCGGACGACCGGGTCGACCAGCACGGGGCCGTCGGCTGCGGTGACCCTCCTGACCATGACGCTCTCCCCTTCAGTCCAGCGCGCGCAGCAGCGTCCAGCCGCCCGCCGCCCAGTCGAAGCACAGGTCGTAGACCCCGGCGCCGTGCACCCGGCCGGGGCTGGCCTCGACCCGCCACACCTCGCGCTCGGCGGCGAGCACGGACGAGTCGAGCGAGAGCGCGGCGGAGCCCTCCACGGCGGAGACCGGGCTCTGCCACCAGGCGCCCGTCTCCACCCAGTGCGCCAGCACCGCGCGCACCGCGTAGAACCGGCCCCGCCACAGGAACTCGGACGGGTCCTCGTCCCGGCGCCGGACCTCGACCGGCTCGTCGTACCGTCGGGTCACGGGCCCTCCTCCCCAGCCGTCGCCTCCCGGGTGGTCCCGCCCGGTGCGCCAGGGGTCGAGTCCGGCGCACCGGGCGGGAAGCCTCTCCGGTGTTCGAACACCTGTTCGAACACGTCCCACAGTAGACCTCCCCACCGACAGTTCGTCAAGCACCGGCGGCGCGGTTGTGGAGAGGCGGGCGATGAGCACGGCTCCCGGGCACGGTCTACTTGCTGAGCCGCCGTACCCCCATCACGAGGAGCCGCGCCATGGGCAGGATCGTGTCCAACTTCTTCATCTCCCTCGACGGAGTCGTCGAGTCCCCCGACAAGTGGCACTTCCCCTACTTCGATGACGACATGGGAGCAGTCATCGAACGCGGCATGGAGACCAGCACCGCCTTCCTCATGGGCCGCCGGCTCTATGACGACTGGTCCGCGTACTGGCCGCAGCAGGGCCCGGAGGTCCCGTTCTCGGAGTTCATCAACGGCATCCCCAAGTACGTCGTCTCCTCGTCGCTGCAGGACCCCACCTGGCAGAACACCCGCGCGGTCGCCGGCGACGTCGCGGCGGTGCAGGCCGTCAAGGACGCGGAGGACGGCGACATCGCCATGTCCGGCTCGGCCACGACGGTCCGCTGGCTGCTGGCCAACGGGCTCCTCGATGAGCTCGCCCTGCTGGTCCACCCGATCGCGGTCGGCTCGGGCCAGCGGCTGTTCGAGAACACGGCGACCGTCCCGCTGGAGCTCACCCACAGCTCGACGCTGAAGACCGGCGTCCTGCACCTGCGGTACACGCCCGCCGCCACGTGACGAGACGCTGGCCGCGCGGCTCGGCGACCGGCACGGACGCTCGGCGCGGAACCTCGCAGGTCGCGGCGGTGTAGAGATCCCGGACGGCTGCCGGCGAACGGGGTACACACGGCTGGAGACGGACAGGGAGGCCGGATCAGCGCAGGCGACGACGCCGACGCTCTGGCACGCGTGCGCGCGGGAGATCGCGAGGCGTACGCGGAGCTGGTGCGTCGGCATGCGCCGGTGGCACTGCGCACCGCGCGGATGATGGGAGCCGGAGCCGACGCCGACGACGTCGTGCAGGACGCGTTCGTCAAGGCCTACGAGTCGTTGGGCAGCTTCCGGCAGGGCGCCGCGTTCCGGCCCTGGCTGCTGCGGATCGTCGGCAACGAGACCAGGAACCTCCACCGGGCAGCCGGCCGACGGGCCGCACGGGAGTGGCTCGCCTGGGAGCGGACGGAGCGGCTGGTCACCGCGCCCGACCGCACCGACCCGGAGGCGGCGTCCGTCACGGAGGAACGCCGGCACGAGCTGCTTCGCGGGATCGCCACCCTGTCGGAACCGCACCAGCAGGTCATCACGTGCCGGTATCTGCTCGACCTCGACGAGGCCGAGACCGCGGCGCTGCTCGGCTGGTCCCGGGGGACCGTGAAGTCGCGGCTGCACCGCGCCGTGCGCCGACTTGCCGAGGCCCTCGACGGTGACGGCGGCGACGCCCCGGACTCTGTCCCGAGATCGGAGGCGCACCGTGGCTCCTGACACAGACGATCTGGTCCGCGAGCTCACCGCGGTGGGCCGGTCGGCGCCGCCCGCCGGCGTCGACCCAGCGCTGGTCGAGCGCGTCATGGCGCGGGTCGCGGAGCTACCGGCCCCCGCCCATCGCGGTGCCCTCCGGCTCGCGGGTGACCGGCTCGCCGCGGCGAGCGGCCGTCGCCGCCGCCTCGTCGCGTCGGCGGCTGTCGCCCTCGTCGTGCTGCTGCTCACGCCGCCCGTCCGAGCCGCCGTCTCGGACTGGTTCGGCTTCGCCGGGGTCCGGGTGCGCCAGGGTGTGGCGCCGTCAGCCACGGCCGGTCCTCGCGAGGTGACGGGTTCGCTGTCCCTCGAGGAGGCGCAGCGACTGGTCGGCTTCACGCCCGTCGTGCCGGCAGCCCTGGGCCGCCCGGACGCGGTGGCCGTGTCGCACGACCGCAGGGTCCTGTCGATGAGCTGGTCCGGCGGAGCGGACGGCTCGGTGCGGCTCGACACCTTCGACGCCCGGGTCGACTTCACCTTCGCCAAGACCGCGCCCGGAGCCGAGTTCACGGTCGTGGGCGGCGCTTTCGCGGTCTGGATCGACGGCCCGCACGAGGTCGTGCTGCTCCGGGAGGACGGGACGCGACCGACCGTGGGCGCGCGGCTGGCCGGGAGCACGCTGGTCTGGGAACGCGGGACCAGAGGCCTTCGGCTCGAGGGCGACCTCAGCATGCGCAGGGCCGTCGAGATCGCCGAGTCGGTGCGTCCGGTCCCGTGATCTGCGGAACCTCCGGCCCCTCGGCGGTGTAGCAGCATCACGGACCCCGAGGAGGCCGAGATGCACGTGTGGCGCGCAGCAGCCCTGAGCGTGTTCGCAGTCGTTGTCGCGACGGTGGCGACGGTGGCGACGGTGGCTCCGGCGGTGGCCGGCGGCCCGACGAGCGTGCTGCTGGTGGCACCCGCGACCGGACAGACCGCCTCGCTGTACGCGTCGGACGACGACTACCAGGCGCTGGCCAGGCTGGTCGGCGCGTTCGACGCCTCGCCCGGTGAGGCGGTCGAGGGCGCGTCGCGCTCTCCGTCCGGCCGGGCCGTCACGATCACCTGGCTGATCCACGACGTGCAGGTCTGGCGGGTCGACCGGGTCTACACCGACGCCGAGAGCGGGCCGCTCGTCGCCACCCAGCAGGCGCTCGACGCGGGCTCGACATGGGAGGCACCGGTGGCCTGGCACCGACCTGCCGCGGGGACAGAGCTGGCGCAGCTGCTGGACCGACTCGTCCTCGACGGCGGTGGCACGGCGAGCGGCGGCGACGGCCAGGTTGCCGGGTCCCAGCCCGCCGGCCAGGGACTCGACGCCGGACCGGCGGAGCCGGCGCAGCGCCCGGCGGCTGCCGGGGACGGCACGGCTGCGTCCGCAGCGGCCTGGGTGCTGCTCGGCGCACTGCTCGGTGCGGTGCTGGCGCTGGTCGCGCCCCGGGCCGTGGCCGCTCGGCGCCGGTCCGGTGCGGAGGTCGACCACGTGCCCGACGGCGACTGGGTGGTCAGCGACGAGCTGAGCTCGACCGCGCCGCGGCGTCCTTGACCATCGGCCAGCTCGGGAGGCCCCGTCGAGCGGGTGACCCGGGCTAGGCTGCCGCGGTGCATCCCAGCGTCGCCCGCGTGACCGCACGGCTGGCCGAGCTCGGTGCGTCCGGCCAGGTCCGCCAGCTCGACGACTCGGCCCGGACAGCGGCGCAGGCCGCGGCCCAGCTCGGCGTCGAGCCGGCCCAGATCGCGAACTCGCTGGTCTTCTCCGCCGACGGGTCACCGCTGCTGGTGATGGCCTCCGGCGGCCACCGGGTCGACACCGGGAAGATCGCTGCCCTGGTCGGCGCCCAGAAGGTCGACCGGGCCGACCCCGAGTTCGTGCGCGCGCACACCGGTTTCGCGATCGGCGGGGTCGCGCCGGTCGGGCACCCGGAGCCGCTGCGGACCTTGGTGGACACCCACCTCGCCGCGTACGACGAGGTGTGGGCGGCGGCCGGCCACCCGCACGCGGTGTTCCCGACCACCTACGCGGAGCTGCTCGTCCTCACCGGCGGCGAGCCGGCCGACGTCGCCTGAGAGCTGCGGGCGCTGATGCGCCCGTTCGACACTCCCGCCCGCAGCTCGGCCGTCACGACCGTTCCGCGATCAGCGACTTGAGCAGGTCGAGGTCCTTGCTGATCACCGCGTCCACCCCGAGCCGCCGGGCGTCGGCCAGCGCCTCGGGGGTGTCGACCGGCCACGTCATCACCAGGTCGGTCCCCCGGTGCAGCTGTTGCACCAGCTCGCGGGTCAGCAGCGACCGGCGCACCGACACCCCGTCCACCGGCGCCGCCGCGACCCGGGCCACCAGCCGGGCCAGCCCGCGTCGGGAGCCGGCCGAGAGCACCCGGCGCACCGGCACGTCGAAACGGTCGAGCATCCACCAGGCCTTGGTGCAGACCGTCAGCCCGCGGTCCGGCGCCGCCTCCCGCAGCAACCGAGACACCGACGGGGCGAGCCGCGGGTGGACACCTTTGAGGTCGATCATCAGCCGGTGGTCGTCGCCGAGCGCCTCCACCAGGTCGGCCAGCTCGAGGTGCGCGTGCCGGCGGCGGTGCACCAGCTCCCACTTGTCCCATAGCCACGGCAGGCCGGCCATCGACTTCAGGTGGCGCACCTCGAGCCGCCCCCGGTAGGCGTGCACGTCGCACTCGACCAGGTCGACCCCGCTCGCGAGCGACTCACGCAGCCCGGCGACGGTGTTGCCCCGCCGGTGCGCGATGGTCAGCAGGCCGTCCGCCGTCAACGGCGGTCCACCTGGGAGGGCAGCGGCTCCCGGCCCGGTGACAGGCGCTGGCTCGGCAAGGAAGCCGACGACCCGCGCGGCCTGCGCGACCGTTGCGCTCGCCGGGCCTGCACGTAGCGCACGAGCAGCAGGCTGGCGACCACCAGGGCGATCCCGGCGACGGCGTCCAGGACGTAGTGGTTGCCGGTCGCGACCACCGCGACCAGCATGAAGATCGGCAGCAGAGCGCCCGCGACGCGCTGCCACAGCGCCCGGCCGTGCACGATCAGCGCGTAGCCCATCAGCAGGTCCCAGCCGACGTGCAGGCTCGGCATCGCGGCGTACTGGTTCACCAGGGCCGGCGGCTGCAGCACGCGGTACGCCTGGGAGTGCTGGCTCACGGTGTCCATGATCTCGGGGTCGGCCAGTCGTGGCGGCGCCACAGGGTACGCCGCGAAGATCACCAGTCCGACCGCCCCCGAGAGGATCATCGCGGCGCGGATCTCCTTATAGCCGTCGTGACGAGTCAGGAAGAGCCAGACCAGGACGGCGGCGATGACCGGCCAGTGACCCCAGATGTAGACCCAGTTCATGGCCATGACAGCGACGCCGGAAGGGGCCATAACGTCCTGGATCGAGTCCTCGACCAACAGGCCCAGGGACTTCTCCAGAGCCGCCAGGTCGGCGGCGTGCTGGTAGGCCACCGCCACGTTCACCCCGGTGAGGCCCCGGACGCCGAAGTAGACCAGGACCGCCGCGAGCACGACGAACAGCTCGATCGAGAACCTGCGGACGTGCATCAGGGCAGGTCGGGCTCTTCCCGTCAGCCCCTCGAGGTGCCCCATCGCGCCTCCCAGCGCCGGCGTCCGGTCTCCACCGTCGCCAATGCAACGACAGGAGACAAGGGCTTTAGTCCTCCCGACGTGGAGGTACGCGGGGAGAGCCGGTCAGGACGCGAGACGCAGCCGCCGGGCGCCGAGGCTCAGCCCGCCCAGCAGCAGCGCCGGGAGCCAGGCGACCACAGCCGCCAGGGCGACGGCGCCGAGAGCCGCGGTCCAGGTGACGCCGAGCGAGGCGAGGCCGACCACGAGGGCACCCTCGCGGGGGCTCGCGCCGTGGACGCCGGGGATGATCCCGGCCACCTGGCTGGCCCCGAACACGCCGAGCAGCGCCAGCGGCTGCACCTGCTCGCCCATCGCGGCCAGGTTGCCGATCAGCAGCCCCATGATCGAGAGCTGGTAGGCCATCGAGATGAGGACGCCCTTGACCAGCACCCGCGGCGGGGGCAGTGGCCGCTCCGCCAGCATGCCGGGCCGCACCTTGCGCATCACCAGGGCGCCGACGAGCAGCGCCACGGCGATGCCGCCGGCCGCGAGCAGCAGCTGCGGTGGCAGCGCGGCGCCGGCGATCACGACGAACACGGTGAGCCCGATCGCCCCGACCAGCCGGTCCAGGCCGACCTCGGCGATGGCGCAGGGCCGGGACTGGCCGGCCTCCTTCAGCCGGTGCATGCGCCACAGGTCCGCGCCGACGTGCGCCGGTGACGCGAGCCCGATCAGCTCGCTCTCCGCGTACGCCCGCAGGTGCCAGCGCCGCGGCTTCCCGGCGCTGGACAGAGCGTGCCAGCGCAGCGGGCACAGGACGTACTTGCCGAGGATCCACGGCACCAGGCCGAGCAGGGCGGGCGCCCAGGAGACACCGGGGACGCGGTCGAGGCTCCATACGGAGACCGCCAGGGCCACGACGAGGCCGAGGGCGAGCAGCCGGCGACCGGCGCGCCGGTGCGGGCGCGCGGTGTGGTCCGTATCGACCGTGTCGGACGTGTCGGTCGTGTCGGTCGTGTCGGCAACGGCGAGGTCAGACAAGGCGAGCTGGTCCTTCGTCGGTGAGATGGCAACCGGTGGGGTCCATACCCACATCGACCGGCGGTTCAAGCATCCTGAGGGGTATCCGTAATGTCTCGAGGGGTATCCGTAATGTCTCGGAAGTGGGCAGAACCCCGGATCTCGTCACGCTGCACCTGTGGGGGGTTCCCACGAGCCGCGTCCCCGGAGCCCTTCTCCGGATGGGCCTGCACCGGCGGCCACTCTGCGCGCCGGGCGGGCCCGCCTTCGCCAAGCTGCTGGGCACTGGCGACGGACGGACCTTCACGGTACGTGACGCCGACCCGCACCACTGGGGGCTGCTCGCCACGTGGGACAGCACGCAGGACGCCGGAGACTTCGAGCGCGGCCCGGTGGCGCGTTCGTGGGCTCGAATCGCCTCCGAGCGGCTGCGGGTCGATCTCCGTCCGCTGACCAGCCGTGGGCGGTGGTCAGGGCAGCAGCCGTTCGGTGACCCGGTCCCCAGCCCGTACGACGGCCCGGTGGCAGCCGTCACCCGCGCCCGCATCGCCCCCCGACGCATAGCGACATTCTGGCGGTCGGTTCCTCCCGTGTCCGCCGATCTGCACAGAAGCCAGGACCTGCGGATGGCCGTCGGCATCGGCGAGGCGCCGATCGGGCTGCAGGGCACGTTCAGCCTGTGGGACTCCCCCGCCGCGCTGACCGAGTTCGCCCACCGGCGGTCCCCGCACGTCGAGGCGGTGCGGCGCACCGCGGAGCTCGGTTGGTACGTGGAGGAGCTGTTCGCGCGGTTCGAGGTGCTCGGGGTGGAGGGCACCTTCCAGGGTCTATCGCCCTGACCTGAGACCAGCCTGACCACCGGGCGCACCATGGACCCGAGGGACGGGAGGCCAGGCGTGGTCGACGTCGGGACGCGGACGAACGGCGAGGACCTGCTGCGCGCCGACGCGGCCGGCTTCGACGCCTTCGTGTCCTCGCACGCGCTCCCGTTGCTGCGCACCGCCTGCCTGCTCACCGGCGACCGGCCCGCGGCCACCGAGTTGCTGCGCGAGACGCTCGTGCAGGCTGCGGGCAGGTGGCGGCGCGTCGTCGCCTCCGACGACCCGCTGCACCGCGTCCGCGGGATGCTGCTGCGGACGTTCCTGGCCCGGTCCCGCGCGCGGCCCGACCCCGGCCCCGACCCCGGCGACGTGCTGGCGACCCTGTCGGCCCGGCAGCGGGCTGTGCTGGTGCTGTCCAGCCACGAGCAGCTGACCACCGCCCAGGTCGGCGAGCTGCTGCGCACGACCCCGGGCACGGTCGCCCGGCGGCGCACCGCTGCCCTGGGCCTGCTGCGCGACCGCGTGGACGGCGGTACCGACGTCGACGCCGCCGTAGGCCGGGAGCTGGCGGCGCTGGCCGGGACCGTGCAGCCGTGGCGGGTCACCGGACCCGAGCTGCGCCGGGCGGCCCGTGAGCGCCGCAGGCGCCGCCGCCGGGCACTCTGGTCGGCGGCTGCCGTGGTGACGGGCGTCGCGCTGACCGCCGCCGTGCTGGACGGACCGGTGACCCGACCGGACCGGCCACCGGTGGACCGGCCGACGACGCTGCCCGTCCTCCGTGAGGCGCAGCCGGAGGCCTCGTGGCGGTCGGTGCGGCTGACCGACGACATGTTCCGGCGCGCGGTCGCCGCGGTCGGCGGCGGCTCGGCGCTGCGCCCGCTGGTGGTCAGCCGGCCGCCCGGCTCCGACCGCGTGGTGGTGCTGCTGCGGGGCGAGTCGTCCGACGGCGGGGTGGTCGTCATGTCGGCGACCTTCCGCTCGACGCGGCGGGACGCATCGGTGCGCAGCGGCACGTCCGGCGTCTACCGGTCGCTCTCGTCGCTGGTCGCGCAGCCGGTGCGTGACGGCGAGCGGACCCTGCTGCTGGTGCTGCTGCCGCCGGACGTGGGCGACACCGTCCAGGTCACGAGCAGCGTGCCGGGCGAGGCGGTCACCCGGTCCAGCAGCTTCACGGAGAACCGGCTGGCCTTCGTGCCGGTGCGCGCGCCGGAGGCCGTGACCCGGGTGCGGGTCCTGCGGGCCGGGCGCCCGGTGGTCGACCTGATCCCGGCCGGCTCGCTCCTCGGCCCGGACGTGCCGCGCACGCTGGACCGGGTCGTGGCGTCGGCCGACGCGGGTGAGGGCCGGGCCGTGCAGGTCCGCACAGACGGGGGCGCGGCGTGCCGGCTGACCGCCGGCCGCTGGTGGGCCGGCCCGCCGCGCGCCTACTGGAACCCGACCGACAGCGCATGCGCGCCGGTGGAGGGCGCTCTCCGGCTGCTGCTGACGGACGACCCAGACGCGACCGGCGTGGCGGGAGTTGCTCCGCCCGACGCGGCGTCGGTCCGGCTGCGCTGGGAGGACGGCTCGGTCTCGACCGTCCGCACTGCAGGCGGCGACGTGAACGCGTTCCTCGGGCCGGTGTCGCGACCGGCGTCGCAGCTGGTCCGGGCCGAGGCGGTCGACCCGGACGGCGCCGTGATCACCAGCGTCACACCGTGACCTGCCCAGTCCTACACTCCGGCCGGTGAGCCGTTCCCGAGACGTCGTCGTGGTCGGCAGCGGCCACAACGGTCTCGTCGCGGCGTGCTACCTCGCCCGCGAGGGCCTCGACGTCGAGGTGGTCGAGACCGACACCGTCCTCGGCGGCGCGGTGAGCACCGTCGAGCGCTGGCCCGGCTACGCGGTCGACCGCGGGTCGAGCGCGCACATCATGATCCGGCACACCGGCATCGTGGAGGACCTGCGCCTGGACGAGTGCGGGCTGCGCTACCTCGACATGGACCCGTGGGGCTTCGCGCCGTTCGGCCCGCCGGACGACCAGCGAGCGATCACCTTCTCGGTCGACCTCGACACCACCTGCCAGTCCATCGCCGCGGTCTGCGGCGACCGCGACGCGGAGGCCTATCGGGCGTTCGTGGCCGACTGGGGCGCCCGCAACGAGGCCGTGTTCGCCGCGTTCCAGGACCGGCCGACCGCCGGACGTCTCGGCCGGCACCTGTGGGGCGCCGGCAAGGCCACCTCGGTCGGCGGGCTGGAGATGTCCCGGCAGTTCCTGCAGCCGGGCGACCAGCTGCTCGACGAGCACTTCACCGACGAGCGGCTCAAGACGGCCTTGTCCTGGCTGGGCGCGCAGTCCGGCCCCCCGACCCACGAGGTCGCGACCGCCGACCTGGTCGGCTGGAACGCGCTGATGCACTCCGTCCCGCCGGGCCGGGCGGTCGGTGGGTCCGGTGCGCTGACCCGGGCGCTGGCCGAGCGGCTGCGGCGCCTGGGCGGCACCGTGCGACTCGGCGACGGTGCCGCCGCGATCACCCGGGACGGTGCCCGGGTGTCCGGCGTGCGGACCGAGAGCGGCGAGCACATCGCGGCCCGCGCTGTCGTGGCCGGCTGTCACGTCCTGACCACCCTCGAGCTGCTCGGCGACGAGGCGCTGCTCGCGCGGGCGCGCACGGCGGTGCGGGTCGGCAACGGGCTGGGCATGGTGGTCCGGCTCGGCACTCGTGCGCTGCCCACGTATCCGTCAGCAGCACAGCAGGGTCCGTACTCCGCGATGCAGCTGCTGGCATCCAGCCGGGCGCAGCTGCGTGCCGCGTACGGCGACTTCGGCGCCGGCCGCACCCCGCGCGAGCCGGCGGTCCTGCTGATGACGTTCAGCGCGCTCGACCCGACCATCGCCCCACCCGGCCGGCACAACGTCACGGCGTGGGCGCAGTGGCACCCCTACGAGCTGAGCACCGGTGAGCACTGGGACGACATCCGCCAGCGCGAGGGCGACCGCATCGTCGCGCAGGTCGAGAAGCTCGCCCCCGGCTTCGCCGCCTCGATCGAGCACGTCCACGTCCAGACCCCGCTCGACCTCGAGCGCGAGCTCGGCCTGCGCCGCGGCAACGTGATGCACGTCGAGATGGGTCTGGACTCGATGTTCTCCTACCGGCCGCTGCCCGAGCTGGCGGGCTACCGTACGCCGGTGCGCGGCCTGTTCCTCACCGGCGCCTCGACCCACCCGGGCGGCGGGGTCTTCGGCGCGTCCGGACGCACCGCGGCCCGCGTCGTCGTGGCGCACCGGCGGCAGTGGCGATGAGCACCCGCGCGTACGGCGGCCCCGTCCGGCGTGCCCGGCCGCGGCCCGCGCTGCGTGCGCTCCCCTGGCTGCTCGCCGCCCTGACGGTGACCGCGCAGATCGCCTACCCGCTCGTCGAGGGCGACACCCTGCGCGACGTGACGGTGCTGGTCGTCCTCCTGTTCGCGGCCACCTGCGTCGTGCACGCGGCCGTGCACCGCGGGGTGGCGTGGGCGTTCGGGCTGGTCGTCGTGACCGCCGGCGGCGGGCTGGCGGCGGAGGCGGTCGGCGTGCGCACCGGGCTGCCGTTCGGCGAGTACGCGTACGAGGGCACTCTCGGACCCGAGCTCTTCGACGTGCCGCTGGTCGTGCCGCTCGCCTGGACGATGATGGCCTACCCGGTGCTGCTCGCGGCCCGGCGGCTGACCCGGCGCCTGGTGCCGGTCGTCGGTGCGCTGGGGCTGGTCGGCTGGGACGTCTTCCTGGACCCGCAGATGGTCGGTGACGGCCACTGGACGTGGGCCGACCCGGAGCCGTCGCTGCCCGGGGTCGACGGCATCCCGCTGACCAACTACGCCGGCTGGGCCGTCGTGGGGCTGCTGATGATGCTCGTGCTCACCGCGGTCCTCCCCCGCGACTATGCCGACGAGTCGGTGCCCGCCGCGCTGCTCACCTGGACCTGGGTCGGCTACGTGGTCGGGAACGTCTTCTGGTTCGGCACGACCTCGGTCGCCGTCGCCGGCGGCGTCGCGCTCGGCCTGCTGGTCGTGCCCTACCTCTGGTCGCTGTGGCAGTCCCGGGCGTAGGCGCCGCCCTCGTCGCCGCCGGCAGCGCGCTGGCGGCTGCAGGCACCCTGCACGCGGCGTGGAACCTGCGGCGGCTGCGGGTCCCGCCGCACGACCCGCCGCCGGTGGCCGAGCGGGTCGCGCTGCTGCTGCCGGTCCGCGACGAGGCCCACCGGGTGGAGCCGTGCCTGCAGTCGCTGCTCGCACAGGAGGGTCTGCGCGACGCCGAGGTGGTCGTGCTCGACGACGGCTCCACCGACGGCACCGCCGACGTCGTGCGCCGGGTAGCCGGTGACGACCCACGGGTCCGGCTGCTCACGGGCGCCGCGCTGCCGCCCGGCTGGTGGGGCAAGCCGTGGGCGTGCCACCAGCTGGCCGCCGCCGTCCCGGACGCCGCAGTCCTGGTGTTCATCGACGCGGACGTCGTGCTGGCGCCGCAGGCGGTCGCCGCGTCGGTGACGACGCTTCGCTGGGCCGAGCTCGACCTCGTCTCGCCCTACCCCAGGCAGCTGGCCGTCACGGTGCCGGAACGGCTCGTGCAGCCGCTGCTGCAGTGGTCCTGGCTGACCACGCTGCCGCTCGGGGTCGCGGAGCGCTCGCCGCGGCCGTCGCTGGCCTCGGCCAACGGGCAGCTGCTGCTCGTGGACGCCGCGGCCTACCGGCGGGCCGGCGGACACGGCGCGGTGCGCGCGGAGATGCTCGAGGACATCGGGCTGCTGCGGGCGCTGAAGCGCGCGGGCGGTCGCGGCACGGTGGTCGACGGCACCGACCTGGCGAGCTGCCGGATGTACGACGGCTGGGACTCGCTGCGCGACGGCTACGCCAAGTCGCTGTGGTCGGCCTTCGGCTCCCCCACCGGGGCCGCCGGGGTGGTGGGAGTGCTGGCGCTGGCCTACGTGCTGCCGCCGGTCGCGGCCCTGCGCGGCTCCCGGGTCGGCCTGGCCGGCTTCGCCGCGGGCGTCGCCGGGCGGGTGCTGGTCGGGCGACGGGTGCGCGCCCGGGTGTGGCCGGACGCGCTCACGCACCCGGTGTCGGTCGCGGCCTTCGGCTGGCTGACGGCCGAGTCGGTACGCCGGCGGCGCAGCGGCGACCTGACCGTCCGCGGCCGCCGCATCTGACGGGCCACATCCCCCGAGGATCGGATGCCTGACCGGTCGCTTTCCGGGCCGTTTCCGCATCCGATGCTGCCGAAGCGGCGGTGCGACACCGCGCGAGCGGTCGCTACGGTCGCCGGGTGACTCATCGCGCCGCGACCGGCATGTGCTTCGACCGCTCCTTCCCGCCTGCCCTGGTGACCGAGATGGCCCGCCGCCTCGACGAGGGCGGCGCCGACCAGCTGTGGCTGATCGAGGACTGCTTCTACACCGCCGGCATCAGCCTTGCCGGCGCCGCGCTCGCGGTGACCGAGCGGCTGCAGGTCGGGCTCGGCATCCTGCCCGCCGTCGCGCGCAACCCCGCGGTGTCGGCCATGGAGATCGCGACGCTCTGCGGCCTCGCTCCGGGGCGGGTGCTGCCGGGCATCGGCCACGGGGTGCAGGAGTGGATGGCGCAGATGGGCGCCCGGACGCCGTCGCCGCTGACCACCCTCGAGGAGGTCATCGTCGCGGTGACCGACCTGCTGGCCGGCCAGACGGTGACCGTCGAGGGCCGCGAGGTGCACCTCCGCGGGGTCGCGCTGGACCAGCCGCCGGCCGACCCGCCGCCGGTGCTGGCCGGGGTCCGTGGACCGAAGTCGCTGGCGATGGCCGGACGCGTCGCCGGGGGCATCGTCCTGGCCGAACCGGCCTCCCCCGCGTACGTGCGGTGGGCCCTGGACCAGGCCGGCCGTCCCGACCCCTTCCACGTCGCCGTGTTCGCCCCGCTGTGCGTGACGCCGGACCGGGCCACCGCGCACCGGATCATGGCGCCGTGGCTCGCGGAGCGGCTGGACGCACCGACCGCCGGCCTGGAGGCCCTGCCGTTCTTCGGCGAGCTCGTCGAGCTCTACCGGCGGGGCGGCGCGGACGCGCTGGCCTCGATGCCGGCCGCCTGGTGGACCGAGATCGGGCCGGTGGGCACGCTGGACGACGCGGTGGCGCACCTGACGGCGCTCGAGCGAGAGGGCGTGCACAGCGTCGGGCTGTTCCCGGCCCCCGACGTCGACATCGCGCGGTCCCAGGTCGACGACGTGCTGGCGCTGGCCCGGCGGTGACGACGACCGGGGCAATGTTGAGACGTCGAGCCGCTCGTACCGGCACCAGCGGTCGCACCCAAGGGCCCGTCGTGCCCGTGGGTGCGGCTACCACCGCCGCTGGTCGGCATCCACTCCGCGCGCAGCACCGGCCACTACGTCATGATCGGAGCAGTCCGACCAAGGCGCCTGGCACTGAGCCGCTCCGATCCACCTGACCTGGGTCTTCGGCCCGCTGACACCGACCGACGGGAGCCGACGCATGGCCTGCCGCTTCACCGAG
>DASTVO010000454.1:0-2342 GCA_035759075.1 Actinomycetes bacterium | reverse complement strand
GCGAGCTGACCGGCCGCGCCCGCCCCTCGTACATGTGGCCGAGGACCCGGGGTGCGGCGGGCTCGTAGTAGGTGTCCAGTGCCGTCACGGTGAACCCGGCGGACTCCAGCAGCGCCGGGATGTCCCGGTCGAGGTGGCACCCGCCGGCCACCCGGCGCTGCAGCGGGGTGCACCGGTGCTGCCAGCCGGCGACCTTCGCGTCCGGCGACAGCCCGTGCTCGACGAAGTGCAGCTCGCCGCCGGGCTTGAGTACCCGGCGGATCTCGCGCAGCGCCTGCACCGCGTCGGGGATGGTGCACAGAGTCCACGTCGAGAGCGCCGCGTCGAAGCGCCCGTCCGGGAACGGCAGCGACTCGCCGTCCAGCCCCGCGAACACGACCGGCACGTGGGCCTCGGCGCGGCGCCGGCGTGACAGCTTCCGCCCCACGACCGCCGGGTCGACGGCCCACAGCCCGGCCACCGCCGGCGGCAGGTACGGCAGGTTCAGTCCCGTCCCGAAGCCGACCTCGACGACGTCGCCGGCGAGCCCGCTGCACACCCGGGCCCGGATCTCACGGGAGTCGCCGAGGTCCATGAGCCGGTTCTGCAGCCGGGGGAGGACCTGGTCTCGGTAGAGCGCCATGACCCCAGCATGCTGGGCGTCACGGACATCTGCGTCGATAGGCTGCGGACGTGACCGAGCGACTCCCGCACCTGCTCGGTCGCGCGGGTCGTGACGAGCGGGTGCGGCCGCCGCGGCACTCCCCGCTCACCGCACCGCTGCTCACCGTCGGCGTCGACATCGGCGGCACGAAGGTGGCCGCCGGTGTCGTGACGTACGACGGCACGGTGATCGAGCAGGTCCGCCGGGAGACGCCCGACCGCACGAAGGCTCCGGACGTCGTCGAGGACACGATCGTCGACGCCGTCATCGACCTCTCCCAGCGGCACGACATCCACGCCGTCGGCATCGGCGCCGCCGGCTTCGTCGACGCGACCCGCTCGCACGTGCTCTTCGCCCCGCACCTCTCGTGGCGCAACGAGCCGCTGCGGGAGGCCATCAGCAGCCGGCTGCGGCTGCCGGTCGTGGTCGAGAACGACGCGAACGCGGCGCTCTGGGCGGAGTGGCGGTTCGGCGCCGCCCGCGGGGCCTCGCACGCCGTCTGCGTGAACCTGGGCACCGGGATCGGGGGCGCGATCCTCGTCAACGGGACGCTGCAGCGCGGCCGCTTCGGGGTGGCGGGGGAGTTCGGCCACATGCAGGTGGTGCCCCAGGGGCGGCGGTGCGAGTGCGGGAACCGCGGCTGCTGGGAGCAGTACGCGTCGGGCAACGCGCTGGTCCGGGAAGCCCGCGAGATGGCCGCCGCCGGGTCCCCGGTGGCCATGCCGATCCTCGACCGGGCCGGCGGCGACGTCGCGGCGGTCACCGGCCCGCTGGTCACCGCCATGGCACAGGAGGGCGACCCGGCCGCCCGCGAGCTGGTCGTGGACATCGGCGAGTGGCTCGGTGTCGGCATCGCCAACCTCGCGGCCGCGCTCGACCCGGGGATGTTCGTCGTCGGCGGCGGGCTGTCGGAGGCCGGTGAGCTGCTGCTCGGCCCCGCACGGGACACCTTCCAGCGCACGCTGACAGGACGGTCGTTCCGGCCGGTGGCCGAGGTCGTCCAGGCGGAGATGGGCAACACGGCCGGTCTGGTCGGGGCGGCCGACCTGGCGCGGCCGTTCGCCCGGCGGTTCCGGCGGGCGCGGGCCCGTGCGGCCGACCGGCGCCGGCGCCGGCACGAGCAGGGGCCGTTGTGACCTCGGCGCACCACGGGGCGAGCGACCCCGTCCGGATGTCGAACGTCGACGCGGCCTGGCTCGGCATGGACTCACCCGACAACCTGATGATGGTCACCGCTGTCCTGCACCTCGACGAGGCGGTCGACCGGGAGCGGCTGGCGCAGGTGATCGAGCACCGACTGCTGTCCCGCTTCCCGAAGTTCTCGATGCGGCCTCTGCCGTCCGGCAGCCCGTTCGAGCAGCCGGTCTGGACCGCCGACCCCGAGTTCGACCTCGACCGGCACGTGCTGGAGGCCGGATCCTGCGCCGACGACAAGGAAGTGGCCGAGCTGGTCTCCGACCTGCTCAGCCGCCCACTGGACATGCGCCACTCGCCGTGGCAGTTCCACTTGGTCGACCGCCCGTCCCGTTGGGAGGGCGGCCGCCCGAAGTCGGCGGTCGTCGCCCGCCTGCACCACTGCCTGGCCGACGGGATCGCACTTGCCAGCGTCCTGCTCTCGCTGACCGACGACCACCCCGACGTCCCGCCCGAGACCACCCAGCAGGTCGTGCGCACCAACCTGCGCGACCCGCGACGGCCG
>DASTVO010000453.1:0-5638 GCA_035759075.1 Actinomycetes bacterium | reverse complement strand
CCGCCACCGCCACCGCCGCCGCCCCCGGACCCGGTGCCGCTGTCGTCCCCGCCGCACGCGGAGAGGGCCAGGGCGCCGGCGAGCGCCACACCGAGCAGCCGAAGTCCCTGCGTCCTTTTCGTCCTGCGAATCATCGATCTGTCCTCACGTCTGGGCGTCAGTCTGGCGACCGTGCTTGACAACGTTGTCAGCGCAGTTGTAGCCCTGCGGTTACAAGTCCGTCAAGCATCTGTTTCCGGAAATGGGGTCGGCGTGATGGGACCGTTACCGTCGACCGGACGTATCGGCTCCCGGCCGACGATGCGGGACGTCGCTGCCCTCGCCGGCGTGAGCCTGAAGACGGTGTCCAGGGTCGTCAACGGCGAGCCCGGTGTCTCCGCCGCCACCTCCCGCCGGGTCATGGCCGCTGCGGACGAGCTCAGCTTCCGGCTCGACCTCGGGGCGCGCAGCCTTCGCCGGGCGGACCGCCGGACCGCCACGATCGGCGTGGTGCTCGAGGACCTGGACAACCCGTTCTCCTCCGCCCTGCACCGCGCCGTGGAGAACGTCGCCCGGCGGCGCGGGGTAGCGGTCCTGGCCGGCAGCCTGGACGAGGACCCGGTGCGGGAGCGCGAGCTCGTAGCGGCCTTCAGCTCGCGTCGGGTGGACGGCCTCGTCATCATGCCGACCGACACCGACCACAGCTACCTGGAGCTGGAACGCCGGGCCGGTACGCCGTTGGTGTTCGTGGACCGCATGCCCAACCAGATCGAGGCCGACGTCGTCCTGACCGACAACCGCGAAGGTGCCCGGGCGGGGGTCGCGCACCTGATTTCAGCGGGCCACCGGCACGTCGGGTTCCTCGGCGACCTCATCCGCATCGCGACGGCGCGGGACCGGCACGCCGGCTTCCTCGACGCCATGCGTGCCGCCGGGCTGCCCACCTCGGAACGCGACGCGGTGCACGACGCGAGCACGGTCGAGACCGCCGACGCGGCCACCACCGCGCTGCTGTCGACCGCCGACCCGCCCACGGCACTGTTCACCGCGCAGAACCTGGTCACCATCGGCGCCCTGCACGCCCTGCGCCGGCTGGACCGACAGCGAGAGGTGGCGCTGGTCGGCTTCGACGACTTCCAGCTGGCGGACCTGCTCGACCCCCCGGTGACGGTGGTGGCGCAGGACCCGCACACCATCGGTAGATCGGCGGCCGAGCACCTTTTCCGCCGGATGGACGGCGACCAGTCGCCGTACGTCACCGAGGTGGTGCCGACCCGGTTGGTGCCGCGAGGGTCTGGCGAGATCCCGCCGCCCGGCCGGAGCGGTGCCCTCACCGCCCGGCCGCGCCAGGCCACCGCGGGCTGAGCAGGCCGGCCGCGACGCCGGCCATCTCGGCCGCGCCCACCGCACCGGGCTCGTGCAGGTTGCTGGTGCCGAACTCGCCGTACTGCTGCTCCTTGACCGCCCGCACCATGGGGTTGTGCAGCCAGCCGCCGGCCACCAGGACGGAGCGGTGCTCGCCCACCTCGGCCGACATGGCCGCGAGGACCTGGTCGCCCATCGCGGTGACGTCCTCGACCGCGACTCGCCAGACCAGCGCCGGGTTGGCCTCGTCGTCGACGTCGTGCACGGTCAGGCCGGAGTAGCTGGCCGATACGTGCATCGCCGTCACGGACCGGTCGGTGGGCAGAGCGCGGCGGCCGAGCTCGATCCGGTCCGCCGGCGTGGGTGCCCCGACCAGCGCTCCGATGCGCTCCAGCGAGATGCCGGTGGGAATGCCCGCCAGCAGGCACAGGTGGTCCGGGACGACGCCCCAGCCGGTGGTGACGTTCCGGCGCGCCAGGCGGTCGATGGACGCTGCGTCCAGGGGTGCGGGCACGGTGCGGAGCAGCGCCTCGGCGGTCCCCAACGAGTCGCACAGTGCGCCGTCGACTGCCGCCCCCAGTGCGTACGCGGCAACCTGGTGGTCGTGCCCGGCCACGGTGAGCACGGCCCCCCGCAGCTCCTCCGGCGCCGACCCACCCACCTGCCCGACCGGCTGGCCGGCACTCACGAGCTCTCCCAGGAAGGACGGCCCGACGTGCAGCAGCGCGAGGGCCTCGCCCCACGGCCGGCGCGCCGGCACGTCGAACAGGCCGGTCCGGCTGACCAGCGAGAGCTCGCTGACCTGCTCCCCGCCGAGCGCGTGCACCGCCCACTCCGGCACGGACAGGAAGCGCACGGCGCGTCGAGCCGCGTCGACGTGCCGGCGCAGCCAGAGCAGCTTCGGCAGGCTGGACACGGCATCGATGCTTCGCCCCGCGGTGCGGCGGTACGCGTCCTCCCCGAGCTCAGCCCGCACCAGGTCGCAGTCGCCGCGGGGGTCGTGCCAGGCCAGCGCAGGAGCCGCCGGGGCGCCGTGCGGGTCGAGCAGCACGCCGGTCTCGGCCATGCCGGACATCCCGACAGCCAGAGCCTGAGCTCCGGCAGCCCGCGCGGCTCCAGCGGCTGCCGCCGCAGTCGCCGTGGCGAGGGCGACCGGGTCGACCTCGGCGTTGGCGCCGGCGTGCCGCCATGGCGTGACCTCGGCGTGCTCGCCCCGCACCGTCAGGTCGAGATCGGTCGCGACCGCCTTGACCGTGGTCGTGCCGATGTCCACCCCGACCAGGACGCCGCTCACGTGGCGCCTGCCGCATCCTCCGGGCGGGGTGGGCGGCAGACCACCACGTCTGCCCCCTGCACGCCCCAGCGCCCAGCGGCCCACGGCACGACGAACGCCGCACCACGACGCACCTCGACCGTGCCGGCGCGCTCGGTGGTCACTGGTCCCGACCCGGCCAGCACGAGGCACACGGCGAAACCGGCTTCGACCTCGCCCCGCCCCGGCAGCAGGTCCGCGCGGAAGTAGCCGTCGGCCCGACTGGTGAGCAGGCTGCGCACCTCCCCGCCGGACAGACCGCTGTCCCGTACGAGGTCGTCGCGCTCGTCCTGGGGCAGCGGGTCCAGGCGCAAGGCGTCCAGAACTGTCGGGAAGCCGAGACCGAGATGCCCGTCCTTCTCCCCGTCGACGGCGAACCCGTCCCACTCCAGCAGCGCGGAGAGGTCGGTGGGCTCCTGCAGCTCCAGGACCAGGATGCCGGCGTCGACGACGTGCGGCACACCGGCGGGGACCAGGACCGTCTCGCCTGCGCGGACGGCACGCCGGTGCAGCGCGGCGAGCAGTGCGGGGCTGTCCCGTCGGGTGACCAGGTCGAGGACGCGGTCCTTCGTCATGGCCTGTGAGAACCCCAGGCCGACTCCCGCGCCCTCTGGTGCTTCCAGGACGATCCACGCCTCGGTCTTGCCATGGTCGAGACCGAGGTGACGCCGGGCGAAGGCCTTGCCCGGGTGGAAGTGCACCGGCAGCCGTTGGTCGGGGTCCAGCAGCTTCGCCAGCAGCTCGCTGCTCTCACCGAACGCGGCCAGGTGCTCGGGACCGAGCCACCCCTCGGGATCGGCGGCCACCGCGTCGCGGAGGTACCGGCCGTCCGGGAGCACCGACAGCCCGGAGAGCTCCTCGCCGAACCGTGTGACGGTCGAGCCGAGCCACTCCTCCGGGCGCATCGGCCCGCCGGGGCCACCACGAAGGGCGCCGATCCGGTCCCCGCCGCGGTAGAAGTGCGGGAACTGGTTGGGCGGCAGCAGTACCGGAGGCCAGCCGGTCATGGGGTCGTCTCCGTACTCGTGGTGGTCCGCACTTGGTCCAGGAGCGAGTTCACTGCGTCCGGATGCACGGCGGCCGGGCCGATCCGGCGCACGTTGTCCGCAGCGCACGCCACACCGAACCGTACGGCGGCCGGCAGCGGCTCCCCGCGTTCGAGCGCTGTCGCCACCCCGGCGACCAACGCGTCTCCGGCGCCGACCGGGTTGCTTCTGTCGACGACGGGCGCCGTGAACCACCAGGACCCGACCGAGGTCCGAAGCGAAGCACCGAAGCGTCCGCCGCTCACCAAGGCCGCCTGCTCGCCCCGCGCGACGTTAACCGGCTTGCCACCGGGTGCCATGGTGACGTCGCGGGCCCGAAGGACGGCGCTAGGGACGAGCTCGGTCAGGCGCAGGATGCGGCCCTGCCTGAGGTTCGTGCCGACTACGAGCAACGCCAGCGCCCCTCACGAGCTCGTCCGACCGTCGCGCGGAACGCTAGGTGGAGCCGTAGCCTGCGTCAACGACTCGTCCCGGCCCCATCCGGAGGTCCTGTGTCCGACGTCCTGATCCGCATGTCGCGGCTGTTCGACCACCGGTCGGGCAGATGCCTCGACGTCGCCGTGGACCACGGGTTCTTCGGGGAGGGGGCGTTCCTCGCCGGTATCGAGGACCTGGGCGCGGCGGTGCGCGTGTTGGCCGACGCCGGCCCGGACGCGATCCAGCTGACCCAGGGTCAGGCCAGGCTGCTCCAGGAGATCCCGGACCGGCGCCGGCCCGCCCTCGTGCTGCGCACCGATGTGGCCAACGTGTACGGGCAGGTGCTGCCCGACCGGCTGTTCAGCCGGTTGATCCCCGAGCCCGCACTCACCGCCGTCCGTCTCGACGCGGCGTGCGTGGTCGTCAACCTCTTCGACCTGCCCGGCCGTCCCGAGGTCCGCGAGGCCTGCCTTGTGAACGTGCTCACCGCCAGGGCCGACTGCGAGCGCTACGGCATGCCGTTGATGGTGGAGCCGCTGGTGATGAAGGACGCCACGTCCGGCGGTTACACCTCTGACGGCACGACGTCCAAGGTCGTGCCGCTCGTCCGGCAGGCGGTCGAGCTGGGCGCGGACATCATCAAGGCCGACCCCACCGACGACGTGAGCGACTACCACCTGGTGGTCCAGGCTGCCGGTCGGGTGCCGGTGCTCGTGCGCGGCGGTGGCCGGGTGCAGGACGACGAGCTCCTGCGCCGGACCGCGGCCGTCCTGGACCAGGGTGCGGCCGGAATCGTCTACGGGCGCAACATCATCCAGCACGCAGACCCGGCCGCCCTCACCCGCGCCTTGATGGCGGTCCTGCACCGCGGCGCGTCGGTGGACGCGGCGAGCGCGATGCTCGGCGCCCCGTGAGCGCGCGGGTGCGCATCGGGGTCGTCGGCGGCGGCCTCATGGGCAAGGAGCTGCTCGTGCTCACCCGGCGCTGGGACGCTCTGGTCGAGCACCCGGCGCGCCCCGAGGTCGTGGCGCTGGCCGACCCCGCACCGGCCGTCCAGCAGTGGTGGCGGCATGCCGGCGTGGCCACCGTCACCGACGACTACCGCCGGCTCCTCGACGACCGGAGCATCGACGTCCTGTACATCGCCGTCCCGCACCACCTGCACGAAACGGTCTACCTCGACGCGGTGGCCGTCGGGAAGGACTTCCTCGGCGAGAAGCCCTTCGGGATCGACCTTGCGGCCGCCGAGCGGATCGTGTCGGCCACCGACTCCTCATCGGTCTTCGTCCGCGTCTCCAGCGAGCTGCCGTTCTTCCCCGGCGCGCAGCAGGCCGTAGACCTGGTGCGTGCCGGTCTGCTCGGCGAGGTGCTCGAGGTTCGGTCGGGCCTGCTGCACTCCTCCGACCTCGACCGGGCCAAGCCGATCAACTGGAAACGTCGCGCGGCGACCTGCGGAGCGATCGGCGTGATGGGTGACCTCGGCATGCACGCGGCGCACGTGCCGCTGCGGCTCGGCTGG
>DASTVO010000452.1:0-2537 GCA_035759075.1 Actinomycetes bacterium | reverse complement strand
TCGTCCCCACCCGCACCCGCTCGCCGCGCGGCAGCTCGGCGTGGTGCGCCTCGGACCCCCAGTGGAAGCCACGGCCCGGCGCCTCGGTGGCGCGGGCCAGCGGCGAGCCGATCATGACGGCGTCCGCGCCGCAGGCGATGGCCTTGGACACGTCGCCGGAGCGACCCACACCACCGTCGGCGATGACGTGGACGTACCGGCCGCCGGACTCGTCCAGGTAGTCGCGCCGGGCGGCGTGCACGTCGGCGACCGCCGAGGCCATCGGGACCGCGACCCCGAGCACCGACCGCGTCGTGTGCGACGCGCCGCCGCCGAAGCCGACCAGCACCCCTGCGGCGCCGGTGCGCATCAGGTGCAGCGCGGCCTGGTAGGTCGCGCACCCGCCGACGATCACGGGCACGTCGAGCTCGTAGATGAACTGCTTGAGGTTCAGCGGCTCGGCCCGTCCCGACACGTGCTCGGCGCTGACCGTCGTGCCGCGGATGACGAACAGGTCGACCCCGGCGTCCACCACGGTCTTCCAGAGCTGGGCGGTGCGCTGCGGGGACAGGGCTGCCGCCACGGTCACATCTGCCCCGCGTACCTCGGCGATCCGCGCCGCCACCAGCTCGGGCTGGATCGGCGTCTCGTAGATCTCCTGCATCCGCCGGGTGACCTCGGCGTCGTCCAGCCCGGCGATCTCGGCCAGCAGCGGCTCCGGGTCCTCGTAACGGGTCCAGAGCCCCTCGAGGTTCAGCACGCCCACCCCGCCCAGCCGCCCGATGGCGATGGCGGTGGCGGGCGACACGACGGAGTCCATCGGCGCCGCCAGGACCGGGATCTCGAACCGGTAGGCGTCGATCTGCCAGGCGACCGAGACCTCCTCGGGGTCACGGGTGCGCCGGCTCGGGACGATCGCGATGTCGTCGAAGCCGTAAGCCGTCCGGCCGCGCTTGCCCCGGCCGATCTCGATCTCGGTCATGTGGTGGCTCGCTCCTCAGCGGGAGTGGTAGTTCGGGGCCTCGACGGTCATCTGGATGTCGTGCGGGTGGCTCTCCTTGAGCCCGGCCGACGTGATGCGCACGAATCGGCCGCGCTGCTGGAGCTCGGGCACGGTGCGCGCCCCGACGTAGAACATCGACTGCTGCAGGCCGCCGATCAGCTGGTGGGCGACCGCGCTCAGCGGGCCGCGGTAGGGGACCTGGCCCTCGATGCCCTCCGGCACGATCTTGTCGTCGGTCGCGACGTCGGCCTGGAAGTAGCGGTCCTTGCTGTACGAGACCCGCCCGCGGGAGGCCATCGCGCCGAGCGACCCCATGCCGCGGTACGACTTGAACTGCTTGCCGTTGACGAAGACCAGCTCGCCAGGGCTCTCGTCGCAGCCGGCGAGCAGCGAGCCGAGCATCACGGTGTCGGCGCCGGCGACGAGCGCCTTGGCGATGTCCCCCGAGTACTGCAGGCCGCCGTCGCCGACCACCGGGACCCCGGCCGGCCGGCACGCCTTGGCCGCTTCGTGGATCGCCGTCACCTGGGGGACGCCGACGCCCGCGACCACCCGCGTGGTGCAGATCGAGCCGGGACCGACGCCGACCTTCACCGCGTCGACGCCGGCGTCGACCAGGGCCTGCGCCCCGGCGCGGGTCGCGATGTTGCCCGCGAGCACCTGCACATGCCGGGTGGCGGGGTCGGACTTGAGGCGTCGGATCATCTCGAGCATCAGCCGCGCGTGACCGTTGGCGACGTCCGGCACGAGGACGTCGACGCCGGCCTCGACGAGGGTGGTGGCCCGCTCCCAGGCGTCGCCGAAGTAGCCGACGGCGGCGGCGACCAGCAGCCGGCCGTCGGCGTCCTTGGACGCGTGGGGGAACTGCTCGGACTTCACGAAGTCCTTGACGGTGATGAGACCGGTGAGCCGGTCGTCCGCGTCGATGAGCGGTAGCCGCTCGAGCTTGTGCTGACGCAGGAGCGTCGTCGCGTCCTCCCGGCTGATGCCCGGCGAGGCGGTCACGAGCGGCATCGGGGTCATGACGTCCCCGACGATGGTGCTCGCCCACTCGGCCACCGGGACGAAACGCAGGTCGCGGTTGGTCACGATGCCGAGCAGGCGGCCGGTCTCGTCGATGACCGGCAGCCCCGACACGCGGTACTGGCCGCAGACGTCGTCGAGCTCCTCCAGCGTCGCCTTGGGGCTGATGGTCACCGGGTTGGAGACCATGCCGGTCTGGGTCCGCTTGACGAGGTCGACCTGGTAGGCCTGGTCCTCGATCGACAGGTTGCGGTGCAGCACGCCGATGCCGCCCTGGCGTGCCATCGCGATGGCCATCCGCGACTCGGTGACGGTGTCCATGGCCGCGGAGACCAACGGCACCCGCAGCGAGATCTCCCTGGTCAGCCGGGAGGTGGTGTCGACCTCGGAGGGGACGACGTCGGTCTCGTCGGGCAGCAGCAGGACGTCGTCGAAGGTCAGCCCCAGGGGGGCGATGTCGTCAGGGGAGTTCATCGAGGCGGTCCCGGGCCTTCCGCGCAGCGTGGGCGTCGAACGGCCATGCTACCGGCGG
>DASTVO010000451.1:0-22341 GCA_035759075.1 Actinomycetes bacterium | reverse complement strand
TACTTCATGTGCGGCCTGCCGACCGAGACCGACGAGGACGTGCTGCAGATCGCCGACCTGGCGAAGAAGGTCATCGCCACCGGCCGCGAGGTGACCGGCTCGCGCGACATCCGCTGCACCGTGTCGATCGGCGGGTTCGTCCCCAAGCCGCACACGCCGTTCCAGTGGGTCGGTCAGCTCGGCCACGAGGCGACCGACGCGCGGCTGGCCAAGCTGCGCGACGCGGTGCGCTCGGACAAGCAGTTCGCCAAGGCGATCGGCTTCCGCTACCACGACGGCAAGCCCGGCATCGTCGAAGGTCTGCTGTCCCGCGGGGACCGTCGGGTCGGCAAGGTGATCGAGGCGGTCTACGAGGACGGCGGCCGGTTCGACGGCTGGAGCGAGCACTTCTCGTTCGAGCGCTGGATGCGGTGCGCCGAGGAGGCCCTCTCGGACGAGTCCGTCGACGTCGACTGGTACACCGTGCGCGAGCGGGACTACAACGAGGTGCTGCCGTGGGACCACCTCGACTCCGGCCTCGACCGCGACTGGCTGTGGGAGGACTGGCAGGACGCCCTGACCGGCGAGGAGGTCGAGGACTGCCGCTGGACCCCGTGCTTCGACTGCGGGGTGTGCCCGCAGATGGGGACCGAGATCCAGCAGGGCCCGACCGGGAAGACCCTGCTGCCGTTGACCGTGCTCAACTCGGCCCGTGACCAGGTCCTCGCCGGGGCCCGCGCGGAGTGAGCGTCACCGTCGAGTCCCTGCACGAGCAGGGGCGAGCAGCCCTGCTCGGCGGGCGTCCGCGCCTGGACCAGCCGCCGGCCGACGGCTCACGTCGCTGGGGCCTGTCGGTGCTCGTGCGGCCGCAGCCCGAGCTCGCCGACCGGCTCGACGCGGCCACCGCCGCGCTGACCGCGCTGGCCGGTCCCGGTCAGTGGGCGACCGGGGCGGCCGGAACGGCACACCTGACGCTGTACTCGCTCGAGCCGCACCGGTCGGGGGTCACGACCGCCGACCCGGCCGGGCGCCGCTACGCCGAGGCGGTCTGCCGCGCCGCCGACGCCGTCGCGGTCCCCGCGTCGTTCGCCGTCACCGGCCTCGGCCTGACCCCCGGCGGAGTGATCGCCCGGTGCGAGCCGCTCGACGAAGGGGCGCGCGCGCTGCGGCCGGCGCTGACGTCCGCACTCGGCGGTGAGGTGTTCGAGGCCGCGTACCGGGGCGACCAGTGGTGGATGAGCCTGCTGCACCTGGCGGCGCCGGTCGCGGCGCCGGCTGCCCTGGTCGAGCACGTCGAGGCCCGCCGCGAGCAGTCCCTGGGCGTGCTGGCCGTGCACCAGCTGGAGCTGGTCCGCTACGAGCACCGTGCGGGTCCCGACGGCGCCCGCATGGTGCCGACGACCCTGGCGAGCGCACCCTTGACGGGGAGGGCCTGATGGCGCGTAAGCCGGAGGGGCCCCCGCCGCCGCCGACCGTGCAGCGGCTGCGGGTCCACTACGCCAAGCGCGGCCGGCTGCGCTTCTCCAGCCATCGCGACTTCCAGCGCGCGTTCGAGCGGGCGCTGCGGCGGGCGGCCGTCCCGATGGCCTACTCGGCAGGGTTCTCGCCGCACCCCAAGGTGAGCTACGCCGGCGCGGCGCCCACCGGCGTGGCGAGCGAGGCCGAGTACCTCGAGATCGGGCTGGCCGAGCGGTGTGACCCGCAGCGGTTGCGGGCCGCTCTCGACGCCTCCCTCCCGGCCGATCTCGACGTCCTCGAGGTCGTCGAGGTCGCCCCGCCGCCGGCCAACACCAAGGCGGCCGCGCTGGCCGACCGGCTGCAGGCGTCGGTCTGGGAGATGACGCTGGACGGCGTCGACACCGGGACCGCCGAGCGGGCGGCGGTCGCCTTCCTGGCGGCCGAGCGGGTCGAGGTCTCCCGCATGACCAAGAACGGGCTGCGCACCTTCGACGCCCGCGCCGCGGTCGTCAGCCTGCGGGTGGACCGGCGCGCCGTGGCGGGCGCCACCGGGCCGTGTGCGATACTTCACCTGGTCGTACGCCACGTCACACCGGCTGTTCGACCCGATGACGTCCTCGCCGGACTCCGTCAGATCGGCGACCTGGCGCCGCCCTCGACCCCCGCGGTCGTGCGGCTGGCGCAGGGCCCGCTCGACGAGGCGGCCGGCACGGTGTCCGACCCACTGGCACCGGACCGGGGCGCCGTCGGCGGCTGACCCGCCGCGCACGTCTCCCGCCTGGAGCCGCGCGCGAGGCGACTGCCGCACCCTCAGACTTCTTCGGATGCCGTCCCACGGACGGCACGGACAACAGCACCCGTGCGGCGCTGACCCGGAGACGGCCCAGCCTCCCGAGGCGCGGACGTCTCCCCGGCGCCCGGGAGCGTGACGGGAGACCACCCGGATGCTCGACACCGAGCCCAGCAACGAGAACGACCAGAACCCCGAGAACCCCCAGAACGAGCCGGCCGCGAGCGAGAACCCCGACGCCTCGGGCGGCGGGACCACGCGCACCCGGCGCCGGCGTGCGGCCAGCCGCCCGGCCGGGCCGCCGGTCGTGGCCGACCCGGGCGCGGACGAGACCGCCCCGGTCGCGGCCGCGGACGTGCCCGTCGACCAGGCGCCGGCGGCGAAGCGGCCCACCCGCAAGCGCGCGGCCAAGAAGACCGCGGCGGCCGAGGCCCAGGTGGCGGACGTCGCGGACGTCGCGGACGTCGCCGGCGCCGAGGTGGCCGCCGAGGCGCCTCCGGTGAAGAGGGCCACCCGCAAGCGCGCCAGCAAGAAGGCCGTGCCGGCGGAACCCGACACGGGCAGCGCGGCCCCCGACGAGCAGGACACCTCGCCCGACGCCGAGACGGCTTCCGCCGGCGCGCCGAGTGTGCTCTTCCAGCCACCGGAGCCGAGCGCCGCGCCGCCGAGGCGCCGGCGGGCGGCGGCCAAGGCCGCACCTGCGGAGGACGCCGCCGAGGAGGACGAGCTCTCCGGAGCGGCCGCGGAGGAGGGCTCCACCGACGGCGAGGACACCGGAGAAGCCGAGGGTGAGGGCACTGGTCGCCGTCGCCGTCGCGGCGGCCGCGGCCGCCGGGGCCGCGGCCGGGGCCGCGAGGGCGCAGAGGGCGAGGAGCCCGGCGCTGAGGACGACTCCGAGGCCGCAGCGGACGACGCCGCCTCGACCTCCGGGTCCGAGGGCGGGGACGGTGAGGAGTCCGCCGGCGAGTCCGGCACCCGGCGACGCCGCCGCCGCCGTCGCCGCGGCGGCGGGGACGCCGACACCGACGAGGCCCCGTCCGACGACCCGCCGAACACCGTCACCCGGGTCCGTGAGCCGCGCAAGAGCACCCGCTCGCGCGGCCGGGACGCGGGCGAGGACGACGACGGCGTGCGCTCGGTCAAGGGATCGACCCGGCTGGAGGCCAAGAAGCAGCGCCGCCGGGAGGGCCGCGAGGCCGGCCGGCGGCGGCCACCGATCATCACCGAGGCAGAGTTCCTGGCCCGCCGGGAGTCCGTGGACCGGGTCATGGTGGTCCGGCAGAACGGCGAGCGCACCCAGATCGCGGTGCTCGAGGACGACATCCTCGTCGAGCACTACGTGAGCACCGCTTCCAGCTCCGGGCTGGTCGGCAACGTGTACCTCGGCAAGGTGCAGAACGTCCTGCCCTCGATGGAGGCGGCGTTCGTCGACATCGGCAAGGGCCGCAACGCCGTGCTGTACGCGGGCGAGGTCAACTGGGACGCGGCCGGCCTCGAGGGGCAGCCGCGTCGGATCGAGCTGGCGCTGAAGTCCGGCGACCCGGTGCTGGTACAGGTCACCAAGGACCCGATCGGGCACAAGGGAGCCCGGCTGACCAGCCAGGTCTCCCTGGCCGGGCGCTACCTCGTGCTGGTGCCCGGCAGCTCCATGACGGGCATCAGCCGCAAGCTCCCGGATACCGAGCGCTCGCGCCTCAAGGCGATTCTGAAGAAGGTCGTCCCCGAGGGCGCCGGCGTGATCGTCCGCACCGCTGCCGAAGGCGCCTCGGAGGAGGAGCTCTCACGCGACGTGGCCAGGCTGACCGCCCAGTGGGAGGACATCGAGAAGAAGTCCGCGAAGGGGTCGTCCGCGCCGGCGCTGCTCTACGGCGAGCCGGACATGACGATCCGCGTGGTGCGGGACATCTTCAACGAGGACTTCACCTCGCTCGTCGTGGCGGGCGACGACGCGTGGGACATGCTCGAGCCGTACGTCTCGCACGTCGCGCCCGACCTGCGCGACCGCATGACCCGCTGGACCGACGAGAAGGACGCGTTCGCCGCGCATCGCGTCGACGAGCAGCTCACGAAGGCCCTGGACCGCAAGGTGTGGCTGCCCAGCGGCGGCTACCTGGTCATCGACCGCACCGAGGCGATGATCGTCGTGGACGTCAACACCGGGAAGTTCACCGGTCAGGGCGGCAACCTCGAGGAGACGGTCACCAAGAACAACCTCGAGGCGGCCGAGGAGATCGTCCGGCAGCTGCGGCTCCGGGACCTCGGCGGCATCATCGTCATCGACTTCATCGACATGGTGCTCGAGAGCAACCGCGACCTGGTGCTGCGACGGCTGACCGAGTGCCTCGGACGGGACCGCACCAAGCACCAGGTGGCCGAGGTCACCTCGCTCGGCCTGGTGCAGATGACCCGCAAGCGCGTGGGCCAGGGGCTGCACGAGGCGTTCACCGAGATCTGCGAGGCGTGCAACGGTCGCGGTTACCACATCCACACCGAGCCCCAGGACAGCCGCGGCGGCTCGGGTGAGCGGCGCAGCGGCGCCGCGAAGAACGGCAAGGGCGGCGGAAAGGGCGGCACCGGCGGGAACGGCAACGGCCGCTCGGACGGCCGGGCCCGCGGCGCCGCGCGCGGCTCGAGCGCGCCGGAGCCCGAGCCGGAGGCCGTCGACGCGTCCCCCGTCGCGGTCGAGGACCCGGTCGAGGCCCCGGCGTCCGCGCCGGACGCCACTGACGTCACTGACGTCACCGACGTCACCGGAGCCACTGATGTCACCGACGGCGTCGACGGCACGCCGGTCGAGGACGCGCCGGCGAAGCCCCGGCGGCGGCGCAAGGCGGTCAGTCCCGTCACCACGCTCTGAGGCCGTGGGGGCCGGTTTGACCCGGCCCCCGCGACCTCCGTACCCTTGACCGTCCGACCCGATCGGCGCCGTCCCGCGCCGACGTCCTTGCGCGCCCGTCACGCGGGCGGCGCCGGGGTCCCTCGTGCGAGTGCAGAAAGCGACCGGTGTTCTCGATGGTGTACGCGATCGTCCGAGCTGGTGGGCGCCAGGAGAAGGTGTCCGTCGGTGACGTCCTGGAGGTCGACCGGCTCCAGGCCGAGCCGGGCGCGAGCGTCGAGCTCCCCGTGCTGCTGCTCGTCGACGGTGACCAGGTCACCAGCGACAAGGAGACCCTGGCCAAGGCGACCGTGACCGTCGAGGTCGTCGCCCCCACCAAGGGCCGCAAGATCGAGATCCTCAAGTACAAGAACAAGACCGGGTACCGCGTGCGCCAGGGCCACCGCCAGAAGCACACCCAGGTCAAGGTGACCGGCATCGAGACCGGCGCGAAGCCCGCGAAGGCCGCGAAGTCCTAGCCCCCGTCAGTACCCTCCGCCGCATCCCGGCAGCAGTCGAAAGGTAGAGCTCGATGGCTCACAAGAAGGGCGCGTCCTCCACCCGCAACGGGCGCGACTCCAACGCTCAGCGGCTCGGCGTCAAGCGGTTCGGCGGCCAGCTCGTCAACGCCGGCGAGATCATCGTCCGCCAGCGCGGGACCCACTTCCACCCCGGTCTCAACGTGGGCCGCGGTGGCGACGACACCCTCTTCGCGCTCGCTGCCGGCTCCGTCGAGTTCGGCAGCCGCCGCGGCCGTCGGGTCGTCAACATCGTGCCGGCCGAGGCCCGCTGACGCCGACGCTCACACGTCGCGGTGGCTCCGGACGAGCACCGCGCGGAATGGGGATCATGGTCTCGGACCGTGATCCCCATTTCTGCATCAAGGACAGGTAGCCCGGCGCCCGCACGGCGCCGGGCCCGGCAGGACGACAGACAGGCAGACGCGTGACGACGTTCGTGGACCAGGTGGTGCTGCACCTGGCCGCCGGTGACGGCGGGAACGGGTGCGCGTCGATCCACCGCGAGAAGTTCAAGCCGCTCGGCGGCCCGGACGGCGGGAACGGCGGCCGCGGCGGTGACGTGATCCTGCGGGTCGACCCGGACGTCACGACCCTGCTGGACTACCACCACACCCCCCACCGGCGCGCCACGAGCGGCCGGCCCGGCCAGGGCGGGCACCGCAGCGGGGCCGACGGGGAGGACCTCGTCCTGCGGGTCCCGAACGGGACCGTCGTGCGCACCCCCGGTGGCCAGGTCCTCGCCGACCTGGTCGGCGCCGGCACCACGTACGTCGCGGCCGAGGGCGGCCGGGGCGGGCTGGGCAACGCCGCGCTGGCCTCCGCGCGGCGCAAGGCGCCCGGGTTCGCGCTGCTGGGGGAGCCCGGTGACGCCGTCGACCTCGTCCTCGAGCTCAAGACCGTCGCGGACGTGGCCCTGGTCGGGTTCCCGAGCGCCGGCAAGTCCAGCCTGGTGGCCGCGCTGTCCGCCGCCCGGCCGAAGATCGCCGACTACCCGTTCACCACCCTGGTGCCCAACCTGGGCGTGGTGGAGGCCGGTGACGTGCGGTTCACCGTCGCCGACGTGCCGGGGCTCATCCCGGGGGCCAGCCAGGGCAAGGGCCTGGGCCTGGAGTTCCTCCGGCACGTCGAGCGGTGCAGCGCACTCGTGCACGTGATCGACATGGCCACCATCGAACCCGGACGCGACCCGCTGACCGACCTGGACGTGATCGAGGCCGAGCTCGCCGCCTACGGGGGGCTGGACGACCGGCCCCGCCTGGTCGCGCTGAACAAGGTGGACGTGCCCGACGGCAAGGAGCTGGCCGAGATGGTCACCGCCGACCTCGAGGCCCGCGGTCTGCAGGTGCTGCCCGTCAGCGCGGCGACCCGGTCGGGGCTGCGTGAGCTGTCCTTCGCGATGGCCGAGCTCGTCCAGCGGGCCCGTGCGGCTGCCCCGGCACCCGAGGCCACCCGGATCGTGCTGCGCCCGCGGGCCGTGGACGAGGCGGACTTCGACGTGGTCAAGGACGGCGAGCGGTTCGTCGTCCGCGGCCGCAAGCCCGCCCGGTGGGTGCGCCAGACCGACTTCTCCAACGACGAGGCCGTCGGCTACCTGGCCGACCGGCTGGCGCGGCTCGGGGTCGAGGAGGCCTTGCTCGAGGCCGGTGCCGACGCCGGCTCGGAGGTGGTCATCGGCGAGGGGGAGCAGGCGGTGCTGTTCGACTGGGAGCCGTCCCTCAAGGCCGGTGCCGAGCTGCTGCACGGGCGCCGGGGAACCGACCTGCGACTCGACGGACGCTGACCGTGGTCGGGCCGCACGACGGGTCCTCGGCCGGCCGGGTGGTCGTGAAGGTCGGCTCGTCCTCGCTGACCACCGCCGCCGGCGGCCTGGACGCCGCCCGCCTCGACGGTCTCGTGGACGCTCTGGCGGCAGCCCGGCTGGGCGGCCAGGAGGTCGTCCTGGTGTCCTCGGGAGCCATCGCGTCGGGACTCGCACCCCTCGGCCTGGTCCGGCGTCCGCGTGACCTCGCCACCCAGCAGGCGGCGGCCAGCGTCGGGCAGGGGGTGCTGGTCCACCGCTACACCGACTCGTACGCGCGGCACGGGCTCACCGTCGGTCAGGTGCTGCTGACCGCTGACGATGTCGTGCGGCGCGGGCACTACCGCAACGCGCAGCGCACGCTGTACCGCCTGCTCGAGATGGGGGTCGTGCCGATCGTGAACGAGAACGACACGGTGGCGACCGAGGAGATCCGGTTCGGCGACAACGACCGGCTGGCCGCCCTGGTCGCCCACCTCGTGCATGCGGACCGTCTCGTGCTGCTCTCGGACGTCGAGGGGATCTACGAGGGCGACCCGAGGCGCTCGGAGTCGCGGATGCTCACCGAGGTGCGCGACGCCACCGACCTGCGCGGCGTCCGGCTCGGCCGCGGCGGCGGGTCGGGGCTGGGTCGGGGCGGGATGGCCTCGAAGGTGGCCGCCGCCCGGATCGCCGCGGCGGCCGGCATCCCGGCGGTCGTCGCGGCGGCGAGCGCGGTGACCGACGTGCTGGCGGGCGGTCCGAGCGGCACGTCGTTCGCTCCGGCCGGGTCGCGGATGCCCACGCGCCTGCTGTGGCTCGCGTACGCCGCGACCTCGCGGGGGCGGCTCCGTCTCGACGCCGGTGCGGTCCGGGCGGTCGTGGACCGGCGGCTGTCGCTGCTGCCGGCAGGCGTGACCGGCGTCGAGGGGGACTTCGTCGCGGGGGACCCGGTGGACCTCATTGACGAAAACGGCCACGTCGTCGCGCGCGGGCTGGTGAACTTTGACGTGACGGAACTTCCCGCACTGCTGGGCCGCTCGACGCCCGACCTCGCGAGAGAGCTCGGGCCGGCGTTCAGCCGCGAGGTCGTCCACCGGGACGACATCGTGCTGCTGCGGTGACGGGTGGCGCCAGCCGCCCCGGACGAGGAAGGCGGTGCGCGTGGTGACGGAGCGGACCATGTCGCCCGGCACCACGATGTCGCCCGAGTCCGGCAAGCGCCCCGAGGTGGTCCGGCGCGAGGAGTCGCGGCCGATGTGGCACGTCACCCTCACCGTCGTCGGCGCGGCGGTCGACCCGGGTGAGGTCCGCTCGGCGCTGGAGCGCCTCACGCACGAGCAGCCGTTCCTGCTGTCGGCGCGCTACGCCGCCGACCGAGCGGAGATCCGCTACTGGGAGGAGGCGCGGGACCTCGAGGACGCGGCCGCGCTCGCCCTGCGCCTCTGGGGCGAGCACCGCACCTCGGCCGCGCTGCCGCCCTGGCGGGTGGCCGGCCTCGAGGTCGTCGACCGCGCCACGTACCAGCGCCGGGCCCGGGACACCCCCGCTCCCGCCCTCGTGCCGGCCGGCGGGGTACGGCCCTTCTGACGGACGGCGGCTGCGGCGTGCGAGACTGCCGCCGACGACCCGCTGGACCCTGACACGACAGGAGTGGCCACGAGATGACCGCTGCCGCCCGCCTTCTCGCTTCCGGCGAGGAGACCGCCCGCGAGATCCCCGTCGAGCCCTGGGTGATGGGCGTCGGCTCCTTCGGGCTGCTGGTCGTGCTCCTGCTCGTCACGATGGCCTTCGGCAAGGACCGCTGACCCCGCGCGGGCTGTCTCCCCGCCGCGTCGTCGCCGGATCGTCCGCCCTCTCCCGTTAGGGTCGGCGACGTGGGTGAGAGTGCCGGCGGGCCGTCGCCGAAGCGCCGGCTCGGCGTGATGGGCGGCACGTTCGACCCCGTCCACCACGGCCACCTCGTCGCGGCCAGCGAGGCCGCGGCGCGCTTCGACCTGGACGAGGTCACCTTCGTCCCCACCGGGCAGCCCTGGCAGAAGCCCGAGCAGCACGTCACCACTGCCGAGCACCGCTACCTGATGACGGTGATCGCCACCGCCGCGAACCCGCACTTCACGGTCAGCCGCGTCGACATCGACCGGCCCGGTCCCACGTTCACGATCGACACGCTGCATGACCTGCGCGAGCAGCGCGGGGCCGACGAGGAGCTGTTCTTCATCACCGGGGCGGACGCGCTCGCGCAGATCCTCAGCTGGAAGTCGGCCGAGGAGCTGTTCTCCCTGGCGCACTTCATCGGGGTCACCCGACCGGGCCACACGCTCTCGACCGACGGCCTCCCGGCCGACCGGGTCAGTCTGCTCGAGGTCCCGGCGATGACGATCTCCTCGACCGACATCAGGGAGCGCTCCCGCCGCGGCGACCCGATCTGGTACCTCGTGCCCGACGGGGTCGTGCAGTACGTCGGCAAGCACCGCCTCTACCCGGCCGGCGCCCCGGGAGCGGCTGCCGGGGCTGTCGGCAGGGGCCTCGCATGAGCGGCCGCCACCGGCGGCCGGAGGCGAACCCGCTGCCCGACGTCGACCTGGCCGAGCGCATCTCCGGCGCACCCGTCGTGCAGACGGCGGCGTCCCCGGCGCCCGCGGCACCGGGCCGGACCGTGGTGGCCCGCCGCAGCCGCGCCGAGGCGCGGGCAGCGCGTCGGGCGCAACGCCGACGTCGCCTGCTGGTCGCAGGGGCGGCCGCCGCCGCGCTGGTCCTCGTGGTGGTGGTCGTGCTGCTGCTGCTGCTCCTGCGCGGTGGTGGCGACGAGTCCGGGTCGGCGCCGGCCGGGGCGGCGCGACAGCAGACGCTGCTCCTCCAGGTGACCGGCGGCGACGGCGCCGCCGCCGCGAACGCCCTCGTCGGCGTCACGCCCCGGGAGGACTCGGCCTCGGTGGTGCTGGTCCCGTCCGGGCTCCTGGTCGACGCGGCCGGCACCGGCACGATCCCGTTCGGCGAGACCGTGACGCTCCCGGAGACGTCGGCGCCTGCCCAGGCGCTCACCGACCTGCTCGGTGTGCGCGTCGACCACGGCTGGGTGCTCAGCCAGCAAGGCTTCGCTGCCCTGGTCGACGCGGTCGGCGGCGTGGCGGCGACGGTGGACGTCGACGTCCTCGCCACCGACCCGCAGGGCAACCAGACGGTGGTCGTTCGCGCCGGGAGCCGGCAGCTCGACGGCGCAGCGGCCGCCGCGTACGCCACCTTCCTCGGCGAGGGGGAGCCGGAGGCGTCCCGACTCTCGCGCTTCGACGAGGTGCTCTCGGGCCTGCTGGTCGCCCTGCCGGAGGACCGGGCGGCGGTGGTGGCCGCGGTCCAGGCGGCCGGTGAGGGCTCCCGCTCCGGGCTCCAGCCGGAGGGCCTCGCCGGGGTGCTGCTGGACATGAAGGCCGCCACCGGCGCGGAGGAGTACGTGTCGGACGTGCTGCCGGTGAACGAGATCGACACCGGCGGGACCGTCCCCACGTACGGCATCGAGCCTGGTCAGGTCACCGCGCGGATGCGCTCGCTCTTCCCCGGCGCGCTGCTCGAGGACGCGAGCGGCGACGTGGTGCGCGTGCTGGTCGAGAACGGTGTCGGCACACCGGGCCTGGTCGAGGCCGCCCGCGACAAGCTGGTGGCGGAGGGCTTCCGGTTCACGAACGGGGGCAACGCCAGCAGCTTCACCGGGGACGCGTCGGTCGTTCTCATCCTCGACGGGACCGAGGAGAGCGTGCAGCGCGGGCAGCGGGTGGCCGCCGCGCTGGGGCTGCCCGACAGTGCGGTGACCACCTCCGACCGGGGCCAGACGGTGGCCGACGTCATCGTCATCCTCGGCGCCGACTTCGCGCCATGAGACCCTGGGGCCCGTGACCGTCTCAGACCGCGCCCGCGAGCTGGCCGTCGCTGCCGCCGAGGCGGCCTCGGACAAGCTCGCCGACGACATCCTCGCCTTCGACGTGGGCGACCAGCTCGTGATCACCGACGTCTTCGTCCTCTGCTCGGCGCCGAACGACCGGCAGGTCAAGGCGATCGTCGACGCGGTGGAGGAGCGGCTGCGAGGCCTGGGGGCCAAGCCGGTGCGCCGCGAGGGGGAACGCGAGGGCCGCTGGGTCCTGCTCGACTACGTCGACGTCATCGTGCACGTGCAGCACGCCGAGGAACGGGTCTACTACTCCCTCGAGCGGATCTGGAAGGACTGCCCGGTCGTCGAGCTGCCCGAGGCGGTCCGCCGACCACGGTCCCGCCACGACACCACCGCGGGCGCCACCGGGTCGTCCGGAGCGGCCGGAGCCGCCTCCTGACCGCCGAGGCCCGGCGCCTGGTCCTGTGGCGCCACGGTCAGACGCGCTGGAACCTCGAGGACCGCTTCCAGGGCCACACCGACGTCGAGCTCGACGAGACGGGCCAGGAGCAGGCGGTACGGGCCGCGCGGCTGCTCGCGGCGCTCGAGCCGTCGACGATCGTGTCCTCCGACCTCCGCCGGGCGCGGGACACGGCCGAGGAGCTCAGCCGTCTCACCGGGGTGCCGGTGAAGTCCGACCCGCGGTTGCGAGAGACCTTCGGCGGCACCTGGCAGGGGCTGACCGTTCGGGAGATCCGCGACCTCGACGCGGAGGCGTACGCCCTGTGGCGCTCCGGCGCCGACGTGCCGGCCGGTGGCGCCGAGACCCGCACCGACGTCGCCACCCGGGTCCGGCTCGCGGTCCTCGACGCGCTCGCGGACGTGCGGCCGGGCGAGACCCTGGTGGCGGTCACGCACGGCGGCTCGGCGCGAGCCGCCATCGGCACGCTGCTCGACCTGCCGATGGACCGGTGGGCGGTGATCGGCGGCCTGAGCAACACCTGCTGGTCGGTGCTGGAGGAGTTCGGCGACGGCTGGCGCCTCGTCGAGCACAACGCCGGCAGCCTGCCGACCCCGGTGATGAGTGACGAGTCGTGATGCCAGGTGGAGGCGGGCCCGATTCGTGCCGGCTGGGACCGAGCCGTTAGACTCGGCGTCGCCCGCGGGAGCGGGTGCACCACCACCATGGGGCTGTGGCGCAGCTGGTAGCGCACCACACTGGCAGTGTGGGGGTCAGGGGTTCGAGTCCCCTCAGCTCCACCCATGACGACGGCGGTCCGCGCGAGGACGCGGCCGCCGTCCGGCGTCCGAGCGGTGCCGGCACTCCCGCCTGGAGCCGTCCCGACCTACCCTGGACCGGTGGACGGGGCGCGTGAAGACCGTCTGACCAAGGCGTTCGTCGCGTTGGCCGACACGCTGGTCGACGACTACGACGTCGTCGAGCTGATGCACGGGCTCGTCGAGCACAGCGTCGCCGTACTCGACGCCGCCGCTGCGGGGCTGTTGCTGGCCGACCCGGCCGACCGGCTCACCGTGATGGCCGCCTCCAGCGAGCGGGCGAGGCTGATCGAGGTCATCCAGATCCAGGCGCACGAGGGCCCGTGCCTCGACGCGTACGTCTCCGGAGCACCGATCGTCGTCGAAGACCTCACGGAGGAGGCCGGCCGCTGGCCACGGTTCGCCGCCGCGGCGCAGTCGGAGGGGTACCGGTCGGTTGCCGCGCTGCCGATGCGGCTACGGACGGACACGATCGGCGCACTGAACCTGTTCCGTAGCGAGCCAGGGGTGTTTCCCACCGAGGACCTCGCCGTCGGTCAGGCGCTGGCAGACGTCGCGACGATCGGGATCCTGCAGGAGCGGGCTGTCCGGCGCAGCGAGGTGCTCGCGCAGCAGCTGCAGGCGGCGCTGGACAGCCGAGTGGTGATCGAGCAGGCGAAGGGAGTCCTGGCCGAGCGGCTGCAGATCGGTGTGGACGAGGCATTTGCGCACCTGCGGGCGTATGCGCGGTCGGCCAACGAGCATCTTGTCTGGGTCGCGCGGGCACTCGTGGAAGGGCGTCTGGACGAGGGCACGGTCGCGACCCGCTGACGTGCCCCTTCACGAGAGCCGCGGAGCGGGCTACGGTGGTGGTGCTGCTCCAGACCCCGGTGGCGCCATCTTCTGGCAGCCTGCGACCGAGGAGGTCCGGTGGGAGAGCAGTTACCTACCGTGGCAACCGACACCTCAACGCTCACGGGTGTGCATCTCGAGCACTCCCGCGACGTTCTGACGGCGCGGCTGCTGGGCGAGGCGGACCTCGTGACCGAGCCGGTGCTGCGGCAGATCCTGGCCGGCGCGCTGAACGCCGCGGCGGAGCCGTCCGGACGGCCGGGGGCGCCGCTGCACCTCGTTCTTGACCTCACCGAGCTGTCGTTCTGCGACGTGCGCTGCATCGGGGTCCTCAGCGAGACCCTGGTCCGGGGCCGGTCGGCCGGCGTGCCGGTCTCGGTCACGGGAGCCTCGGTGACCGTCGAGCGTGTGTGGGGGCTGCTCGGCTGCGAGCCGCCGCTGGCCTCCTGCCAAGGATCGGATCTCCCCTCCGCCGGTCCTTGGCAGGAACCCGCGGACACCGCCCTGAGCACGCCGGCCGGGCGCCGACGCCGGGTCTCGATCCTGCGCCGCGGCCAGCGACCGCGCTGAGAACTCGCAGACCCGCCGATTTCCGACATCTCGCGGGCTGCCCTCAGACTTGTGTGCAGGTGCGGTCGCGGCGGACGGCCGGCCTCGTCGGTCAGCCGGAGGAGCGGGTCGTGCCACGCTTCGTCGCCCTCCTGCTGGCGCTCGGGCTCGCCGTGCCGTTCGCCGGGTCCGCCGTCGCCGAGCCCGCCCAGGTCACCGTCGAGGGGACCGTCCGCACCGCGTCGGGGACACCCGTGCGCGGCGCGGCGGTCTCGCTCGAGACCCTGTCGGGGGACCCGGTCGCGACGACGGTCACCGGGGACGGCGGGCCGTTCCGGCTGCGGGTACCGCCCGGCCCGGTCCGGCTCGTGGTCGGCTCCGGTGCCTACAGACGCGCGGACGCCGGGCTCCCCGCCCGGTTCCGCTGGCAGGTCCCACTCGTCATCGACGGCGACCTGACGCTGCCGGTCGTCCTGCCCCGGGCCCACCCGGTGGACGTGGCGGCCACGACCCCGGACGGCCGCCCGTTGCCCGGCGCCGGCGTCCGGACCGCGAGCCGCCCGGTCCGCCCGGCACCGCTGTGGGCGGGCGGCCCCCCGGCCGAGGGACGGCAGTCGCCGGCGCCCGGGCCGCTGGTCACGGGGTTCACCGGGCGGGCGACGTTCTGGGCCTTCCCGACCGGCGACCTGCGCACGCACGTGGATCGGAGCTCGGTCGGAGGCGTCCTGTCGCGGGCGACGCTGACCACGGCGGTCGACGCCCAGGCCCTCGTCGTGGCGGCACCCGGTCACCCGGGCTGCGCGCCCCGCGTCGCCGCCGACCTCGGGCGCGGCCCGGTGCGCCTGGTCGCCGACCTGGACGACGTAGTGGTCGGCGAGAGCACGTCCCGAGCGGCGCTGCTGCGCACGGCCGACGACGTGGTCGCGGGCCGGATCCCCGCAGTGCGCTACAACGCGGAGCGGTCCGGCGACCCGGAGCGGTACCTCTACGACGAGGCGGTCGCGCTGCGGCGCATCGCCGGCGTCCTGGCCTACGCCTACGCGGCAACCGGCGACCGGGTCTACCTCCGGACGATGGCGCGCTCGGTCGCGCTGTCCGCGGCACGCTGGCCGGACTGGAACCCGGGCCACCCGCTCGACACGGTGCACCTCGCGACAGCCGTCGCCCTGGCCTACGGGTGGAGCCGTGCCGAGCTGGCGCCCGGCGAGCGCGCCGAGGTCGTCGACGCCCTGCTCACCCGCGCCGTCCTCCCGTACGCGTGTGACGGCGGTCGGCTGGCCGGGTACCGGGAACGCACCGGAAACCAGACCACGGTCGTGGCGACCGCGGCCGCCCTGGCCGGCATCGCGGTCCGCAACGACCTGTCCGCGTGGGGCTCGGTGTCGTTCGGCGACGCCACGTCCTCGCTGGCCCGCTTCCGCGCGCCGGAGGCAGCCGGCCGGTCGTTGGCCGGCGGCCCCACCGTCGAGGGGCTCATGTACACCAGCTACGAGGCGACCCACCTGGCGTTGCTGCACGCGACCCGCCGCCGGCACCAGGACGACCCCCCGGTGGCGGCTGCGCTCGCAGCCGCGCTGCCGGAGCTCGGTGTCCTCGCCGACTGGCACGAGCGCTGCGGCTCGCCGGTCGAGGCCGACATGGAGGACAGCTGGGACGTCTACCCGTGGGTCGACCGGCCGACGGCGCTGGCAGCCATGACCGCGTGGCCCGTCGCGGGCGGAGGCGTCCGGGCGCTGTTCGAGGCGTTGCAGGCCCGCGACACGCTCACCGTGCCGGAACAGGGGACCTGGCCGGTGCCGGACGGAATCGCCGAGCTGATCATCTCCGAGCACCCTGCCCCGTCGGCGTCACGGCCGCCGGCGGTGCAGTCGTTCGCGCCGCGCGAGGGCTCGGCCGCCGCGTACTGGGGGTGCGCGACCCACGGGCCGATGCGGGCCGTCCTGAGTGCCGCCCCCAACGACGCCCCGCACGCGCACCACGACGTCGGCAACGTCGTGGTCAGCCACGGCGGCCAGGAGGTCCTCGCCGACCTCGGCCAGCGTGACTACGCCTTCTCCGGGACGCACGAGTGGCGCCGGCTGACCAAGTCGCACAACACCCTGGGTCTGCGGCTGGAGGACGGTCGCGTGGTGCAGTCCGGCGCCGCGTGGGGTTCCGTCTCCGCACCGGGCGACGGCCTGCGCATGGACAGCCCCGGCGCTCTCGAGGGGGCCGACTGGTCCCGCGACGTCCGGGTCACCGAGGACGCGGTGACGGTCCGGGACCGGGTGACGGCCCGGGCCCCCGGCCCCCCGCGTCCGCTGTCCATGTCGTTCCTGCTGCCGACGCCGCGGGACCAGGTGACCGACCTCGGCGACGGCCGCGTGCGGTTCGCGCTGGCGGACGGCTCGACGTGGGAGCTGGTGGCGCCGCCGGGCGTGGTGTCGGTGAGTGACGCGCAGCCCACGCCGCCGTACGCGGACACCGCGGTGTTCGCGGAGACGCTCGGGTCGCAGCACTCGCTCGTCGTGGTCGAGACGAGCCTGCTCGACCGGCTCGACCTGACCACCACCGTCCGCCAGGTGGCCCCCGCCGCCTGAGCCGACCGGGTGGTCTCACGGGAGAACCCACCGGGCCCGAGCCTTCGGCTCTACCGTGTCCGGCAGCCCACCTCGGGTGTCGAGAGGATTCCGGTGTCACCCACGCCCGACGAGCCGTACGACGTCGCGCTGCTGGCTGCGCTGACGGCACTCGCGGCCGGGCTGTCGGTCATGTTCGGCGCGTTCGCCGTGCTGCACCTGGTCCTGCTGGACGGGACGCCGCGAACGGTGATGGCGCCCACGGCCGTGGCGACGGCGGTGGTGTTCGCGGCTGTCGCCGTGTTCCATCGCCTCCGAACGGTCCCGGCCCGGCTGGCTCACCCGGTCACCGCGGCCCTCGTGGTCCTCGTGCTCGCCAACTCGGCGGGGCACATGGTGCTGGTCGGCGAGCCGCGGCAGACGAGCAACGTCATGCTCGTGATCGTCGGTGCGGGCGCGGTGCTGCTGTCGCTGCGCTGGCTGCTCGCGGTGCTCTACCTGACGTGGGGTGCCTGGACGATCGGTGCGTTCGTCGTGGGTCCCTCGGAGGAGTGGCCGCACTACGTCGTCGGCCTCGCGAGCGCGACCCTGGTGTCCCTGGCGGTGAACCACCTGCGGCGCACGGGCGTCCGTGACCTGGCCGAGTCCCGCGCCTCCGCCGAGGCCGCTGCGGTGCGCGACCACCTCACCGGCGTCTCGAACCGACGCGGCCTGGCCATGATGGGCACCCAGCTGGTGGAGCAGGCGCGTCGCCAGGGCGACGCGGTGCACTGCATCTTCGTCGACATCGACGGGCTGAAGATGGTCAACGACGCGCTCGGGCACGCCGCCGGTGACGAGGTCATCGTGGCCGTCGCCGACGCGCTGCGCTCGGCCACCCGGGCGACCGACATCGTGGCGCGCTGGGGCGGGGACCAGTTCTGCGTCGTCGGCCCCGGGCCGGGCATGTCGCCCTTGGAGCTGGAGCGCAGGGTGCGCGACGGCGTCGCTCGGCACGAGCCGGTCCCGGCCGAGGTCTGGCCGGTCCGGGTCAGCGCGGGCGGCTCGATGCTCGCGCCGTGGGACGCCGGCACGCTCGAGACCCTGCTCGGCAAGGCCGACCAGGAGATGTACCTGCGCAGGTCGCTGCGCCGCGAGCGGACGGCCCCGACCCCTCGCGAAGCCACCGCGGAGTAGACCCCCGGCGGCCGGCGGATAGCCTGTGCCGCCGGAAAGGGGGCCTTCGTGCAGGTTCGTCACGGATGGGCGCGCGGTGCGACGGCCCTCCTGCTCGCGCTCGTGCTCGCCGGCCCGGTCGTCCTCCTGCTGCTGGGGGCGCTGCACCGCCCCGGGCTGCCGCCCCCCGACGGGCTCGACCTCTGGCCGTCCCGGCCGCGCTGGCAGAACCTGCGCGACGTCGGCGCTCTCGTCCCCCTCGCCCGTCAGCTGCTGAACTCGCTGCTGGTCGTGACGGTGGCCGTGCCGGTCACCGTGCTGGTGGCCTCGTTGGCCGGCTTTGCCGTGGTCGCCGCGGAACGGCGTACGCGGGTGGCGCTCGTGTCGGTGTCGGTCGCTGCCCTGCTGGTGCCCACCTCCGCGCTGTGGGTGCCCCGGGTCGTGCTGCTGGAGGCGCTGCACCTGACCGACCGCACGGTGGTCGTCGCGTTCCCGGCGCTGCTCGGCACGTCCCCCTTCCTGGTGCTGCTCTTCGCCCTCGCGTACAGCCGGGTCCCGCGCGACCTGCTGGAGGCGGCCCGGCTGGAGGGGCTGTCGCCGTGGCGTACCTGGCGCACGGTGGCGCTGCCCCTCGCCAGCCCGGCCCTGTTCGCCGTGGCGATGCTGGCCTTCGTCTTCCACTGGTCCAACGTCGTCGAGCCGCTGCTGCTGCTGTCCCGGGAGGACAGCTGGCCGGTGGCTCTGGGCGTCCGATCGCTCTCGACTCTGGAGCCGACCCTGTACCCCCTGTTCCTCAGCGGCGCCCTGGTCGCCAGCCTGCCGCCGGTGCTGGCCTTCGTCGTCGCCCAGCGGGCGCTGTTCCGGGGGACGGTGGGCGCGTGATCCGCACCGCGGTCGCCGGGCTCGGCCTGGTCGCGCTCGCCGTCGCGGCGGCTGGCTGCTCGTCGGGCTCGGCCTCGTCCTCCGGCGACGGGTCCGGCCGGCTGCGCGTGCAGGTCTCCGGCGAGCCGGAGGAGACTCACGTCTACTCCTCGATCGCCCGCGCGTTCGAGAAGGCGAACGAGGGCGTCGAGGTCGAGGTGGTGGCCGTGCCCAGCAAGGCCGACCACCTGGCCCGGCTGAGCACGTCCTTCGCCGCCGGGAACCCGCCCGACGTGTTCCTCGTGAACTACCGCGAGTACGCGCAGTTCGTCGCGCGCGGTGCTGTCGAGCCGGTCGAGCGCTACCTGCGCGCGCAGGACGTGGACCTGTCGGCCTACTACGAGCAGCCGGTCGAGGCCTTCACCTACGAGGGACAGCTGCAGTGCATGCCGCAGAACGTCTCCTCGCTCGTCGTCTACTACAACCGCGCGGTGTTCCGGGCCGCCGGGGTGGAGGAGCCGGGCGACGACTGGACCTGGGACGACTTCGTCCGGACGGCCGAGCAGCTCACCGCCGGCGACGTCCGCGGCGTCGGCATCGACGCGAGCATCGTCCGGCTCGCCCCGTTCGTCTGGTCGGCCGGCGGGGAGGTCGTCGACGACCCGGAGTCCCCGACCCGGCTCACGCTCGACGAACCGGCGGCCAAAGCGGCCGTGCGGGACGTCGTGGAGCTCGTCCGCTCCGGCGCGGTCCCGACCGAGGAGGAGGTCGCGGCGCAGGACCTGCCGACGCGCTTCGTCTCCGGCAAGCTCGGGATGCTCCTGTCCTCGCGCCGCGAGGTGCCGGCGCTGCGCGAGGTCGCCGGACTCGACTTCGACGTGGCGCCGCTGCCCCGGCGCGGGGAACCGGTGACGATCCTGCACTCCGACGCGTACTGCCTGTCGAAGGGTGCCGAGGACCACGACCTGGCCGGCCGCTTCGTCGCCTTCGCCACCAGTACGCAGGGCCAGACGCTGGCCGCGCTCAGCGGCCGCACCGTGCCGTCGCTGCGTGCGGTCGCCGAGTCGCCGGTGTTCCTCGACCCGAGCCGGGCACCGTCCCGCAGCCAGGTCTTCCTGGACAGCATCCGCAGCATGCGCCGCACCCCGGTGGTCCCGGTCTGGCCCGAGGTGGAGGACGTCGCCGAGGAACAGCTGACCCGCGCCTTCTACGACCCGGGGACGACCCTGGACGAGGCGCTCGCCGAGCTGGACCGCCGCACCCGGCCCCTCCTCGCCCGGTGAGCCTGCTCGTCCGCGGCGCGGCAAAGGCCTATCGCGGCCGGCGGCGGCACCCGGTCGTCGCGCTGGACGGCGTGGACCTCACGGTCGGGCCGGGCGAGCTCGTGGTCGTCGTCGGCCCGTCCGGGTCGGGCAAGTCGACCCTGCTGCGCGTCGTCGCCGGGCTGGAGGTCCTCGACGCGGGCTCAGTGCACATCGACGGCACGGAGGTGTCGTCCACCCCGCCCGGCGCGCGCTCGGTGGCGATGGTGTTCCAGGACCTGGCGCTCTTCCCGCACCTGACCGTCGCGCAGAACATCGGCTTCGGGGCCCGGGCTCGCGGCGCCGCGGCGGCGGACGTCGCGCTAGCGACAGCGGACGCCGCGCACATGCTGGACATCGCCGGGCTGCTGGAGCGCCGGCCGAACGAGCTGTCCGGCGGTGAGCGCCAGCGGGTGGCGCTGGCCCGCGCGCTGCTGCGCGACCCGGCGCTGTTCCTGCTCGACGAGCCGCTCTCCGGCGTGGACGCCGAGCTGCGGGTGCGGCTGCGGGAGGAGATCCGTGACCTGCAGCGGCGCACCGGTGTCGCCATGGTCCACGTCACGCACGACCAGACCGAGGCCATGGCGATGGCGGACCGGGTCGTGGTGATGCGCGCCGGGCGGGTCGAGCAGGCGGGCACCCCGGTCGAGGTCTGGGAGTGCCCGGCGTCGGTGTTCGTGGCCCGGCTCCTCGGCGACGTGCCTCTCAACCTGCTGCCGGCGCACGTCGCGGGCGAGAACGGCGAGCACCTGGTCGCGGTTCGGGCCGACGACCTGCGGCTCGCCGACGACGGAGTGGTCGCCGTCCGCGTCGTCGACGTCGTCCTCGACGCCGGTGCGGCGGTCGTCCGGCTGGAGTCGACCGCGGGGACGCTGCACGCGAGGATGCCCTGGGACCAACGCCCCGCCCTCGGAGCCGCGTCGTTCGCGCGGTGGGACACGCGGCGCGTGCACCGGTTCGCGGCCGCGTCGGGCGAGCGGCTGCCGTGAGCCGTGCCCGCGGCGGCTCACGGCAGCTGCCGGCCGGCTCGCTGGCCGCCCCGTACGTCGCCGGGCTGGTCGTGCTGCTGCTCGTGCCGACCGCGGCCGCGGCCGTGCTCGCCGTCACGGAGTACTACGGCTTCGAGCCGCCGCGCTTCACCGGTCTGGACAACGTCCGGCGCGCGGTCTCCGACGAGCTGTTCCTGACCTCGTTGCGCAACGTCGCCCTGGTCGCGGTGGTGGCGGTGCCTTTGCGCGTCCTGCTCGCCGTCGGCGCCGCCCTGGTGCTGGCCACGCGCTTCCGCGGGGCGGCGGCCGGACGGGTGGCGACCTACCTGCCGAGCGTGGTGCCCGACGCGGCCTGGGCACTGCTGTGGCTCTGGCTGCTCAACCCGTTGTACGGGCCGCTGCCCGCCGTGCTGCGTTCAGTGGGGGTCGGCGCCCCCGGCTTCCTCACCGACCCGACCGCCGCCCGGGTCGGCATCGCGCTGATGTTCGCCCTGCAGGTGGGGGAGTCCTTCGTCGTCGCCCTGGCCGCCCGCCGGGCCATCCCCGAACGGCTCTACGAGGCAGCGGCGGTCGAGTCCGCGCGGCCGTCGTACGTGCTCCGCCGGCTGACCCTGCCGTTGATGGCGCCGCTGCTCGGGCTGCTCGCGCTGCGCGACCTGGTGCTGCTGCTGCAGGTCAGCTTCCTGCCGGTCCTGCTGGTCACCGAGGGCGGTCCGCGCGACGCCACGCTGACCCCGCCGCTGTACCTCTACCAGCGAGCCTTCGTCTACGGGGAGCTCGGATACGCCTCCGCGCTCTCGGTCCTGCTGCTGCTGCTCACGGCCGTGGCCCTGGCGGCCCAGGGGTTGGTCCTGCGCCGGGTGCTGCGCTGATCTTGATTGATTCCAGAAAATGCACAAGACTGCCGAACGTGCCCATGACGCCGGATCCCGAGCAGCTGCTGCGACGGGCGGCACTGCGCGTGACGCGTCCGCGGGTGGCTGTCCTGACCGCGGTGCACGAGCACCCGCATGCCGACACCGACTCGATCATCGGAGTCGTACGCCAGGACCTCGGTGACGTGTCCCACCAGGCCGTCTACGACGTGCTGCACGCGCTGACCACCGCGGGGCTGGTCCGGCGCTTCCAGCCCAGGGGCTCGGTCGCCCGCTACGAGGCCCGCGTCGGGGACAACCACCACCACATGGTCTGCCGGTCGTGCGGCGCCATCGCGGACGTCGACTGCGTCGTGGGGGAGGCGCCCTGCCTGCAGGCCGACGACGAGAGCTACGAGATCGACGAAGCCGAGGTGATCTTCTGGGGCAGGTGCCCGGTGTGCACGGCCGGGGCGTCCCCGGGCAGACCCTGAACAGCCACCGTCACACCCGACAGACAGCAGACGTCACACAGCGAGACAGGAGCGAGCGACGTGTCCGAGCGCGGCAGCGAGAGCGAGAACCCAGTACTTCCCTCCCCGACTCCCAAGCCGGGTCGGCCGAGGACGAACCAGGACTGGTGGCCGAACCAGCTGAACCTGCAGGTTCTCCACCAGCACTCACCCCGGGCCAACCCGATGGG
>DASTVO010000450.1:0-9507 GCA_035759075.1 Actinomycetes bacterium | reverse complement strand
GCGCTGGGCAGCGGCGCGAAGCAGGAGGTCGAGGACCAGGTCGAGGGCCTCGGCTCGAACATCATCATCGTGGTGCCGGGCAAGTTCGAGTTCGGCTCCGCTCCCACGGTCAGCCGGCTCACGCTGGACGACGTGGACCTGCTCGGTCGTGTCGTGGGCGACGTGAACAGGGTGGCGGTGTCCGTCGCCTCCGGTGAGACGGTCAGCGTCGGCCGGCGCGAGTCGTTCGTGACGGTCAACGGGGTCAACGAGAGCGTGCCCAACGTCTTCAACCGCCCGATGGCGCGGGGGGAGTACATCACCGCCAGCGACGTCGACACCCGCCGCCGGGTCGTGGTCCTGGGTGACACGGTCGTCCGCCGGATCTTCGCCGACGTGGACCCGCTCGGTCGCCAGGTCGCCATCGCCGGGGTGCGGTTCCGCGTGATCGGTGTCTTCGAGCCGGTGGGCCAGACGTTCGGCGTCGACCGCGACGCCGAGGTGCACATCCCGGTGACCGCGGCCCAGCGGCTGTTCGGCATCGACCGGATCGACGCGCTGGCGGTGAAGGCGCCGACGGCGGAGAGCGTCGACGAGCTGCAGCCGCGGCTGGTCGCGGCCCTGCGGGACCGCTACGAGGGAGAGGAGTTCTCGGCCGTCACCCAGACCCAGATCCTCGGCACCATCGGGCGCATCCTGGGGCTGCTCACCCTGGTGCTCGCCGCCATCGCGGCGATCTCGCTGCTCGTCGGAGGGGTCGGGGTCTCCAACATCATGCTCGTCAGCGTGCGCGAGCGGACCCGGGAGATCGGGCTGCGCAAGGCGCTCGGCGCCCGGCAGCGCGACGTGCTGCTGCAGTTCCTGATCGAGGCGGTCATGCTCTGCGTCGTGGGCGGCCTGGTCGGGATCGGGCTCGGGGTCGGCGCCTCGCTGTTCGTCGACGCCGTCTCCCCGCTGCCGGCCGTGATCGCCTGGTGGTCGCCCGTGCTCGCCTTCGCCGTCTCCGCCGGCGTGGGCATCTTCTTCGGCGTCGCGCCGGCCCGGCGGGCCGGCCGCCTGGACCCCGTGGTCGCGCTGCGCAGCGAGTGAGCCCCGGAGTGCCGGGTAGCGTTCCGGCATGAGCGCGTCGGTGGTGGTGCCCTGGGACGACGCGCTGGTCGGCTACGAGCTGGGCCCGGAGCACCCGCTCAACCCGCTGCGGCTCGACCTCACGATGCGCCTCGCCCGCGAGCTGGGGGTGCTGTCGCTGCCGAACGTCACCGTCGTGACGCCCGAGCCGGCGAGCGACGAGCTGATCGGGCTGGTGCACGAGCCCGCCTACATCGAGGCGGTGCGGCGGGCCGGCGCCGACCCGGCGCACGCCGACGCCGCGCGTGGCCTGGGGTCGCTGGACACCCCGGCCTTCCCGGGCATGCACGAGGCCTCGGCGCTGGTCGTCGGCGCGACGCTGGCCGCTGCCGGCGCGGTCTGGTCCGGGCGGGCGGAGCACGGGGTCAACATCGCGGGCGGTCTCCACCACGCGATGCCCGGCGCCGCCAGCGGCTTCTGCGTCTACAACGACCCGGCGGTGGCGATCGCGTGGCTGCTCGGGCAGGGCGCGCAGCGGGTCGCGTACGTCGACGTCGACGTGCACCACGGGGACGGCGTGGAGCGCGCGTTCTGGGACGAGCCGCGGGTGCTGACCATCTCGGTGCACGAGAGCGGCCGCTACCTGTTCCCCGGCACCGGCTTCCCCGGCGACTGCGGCGGTCCGGCGGCTGACGGCCGGGCGGTGAACCTGGCCCTGCCACCGGGCACAGTCGACGCCGGGTGGCTGCGGGCCTTCACCGCCGTGGTGCCCCCGCTGCTGGAGGAGTTCCGGCCCGACGTCCTGGTCACCCAGCACGGCTGTGACAGCCACGTCCTGGACCCGTTGGCGCACCTGGGGCTCACCGTCGACGGGCAACGGATGTCGTACGCGGTGCTGCACCGGCTGGCACACAGCTGCGCCGGGGGTCGCTGGGTCGCGTGCGGCGGCGGAGGCTACGAGCTCGCCCAGGTCGTGCCGCGCGCCTGGACCCACCTGCTGGCGGAGGCCGCGGGCTTCCCGGTGCCGCCCGAGACCGAGGTGCCGCAGGGCTGGCGCGACTACGTCAGCCAGCGCTACGGCCTGGCCGCTCCGGCGCGGATGACCGACGGCGTCGAGCCCCGCTGGCGGGACTGGTCGGAGGGCTTCGATCCCGGGGACTCGGTCGACCGTGCCGTGCTGGCGACGCAGCGCGCAGTCTTCCCGGCGAACGGTCTGGGTGCGCTGGTGGACCTGTGACGCGGTCGCCACTGGGTGTGGCGGTCCCGTCCCGCGCCGAGCTGCGCGAGCACCTGGAGCGCGCGCGCATCGCCGGTGACGTGGCGACCACCCGCGAGGACAACCTGGTCAAGTACGGGCTGTTCGCGGCGCGAGTGCCGAAGGCGATGTTCGGCCTGGCCCCGACGGGCCGGTGGCACCTGCGCGACGTGCTCGCGCTGATGGCGGACAAGGTCGGCGTCTCGCCCGACCCGCGGCACGTGCACGGCCCCGACCGGATCGACCCGGAGCGGACCCTGGACGGGCTGGACCGGCTGGCCGCCGAGCTGGCCGCGACCGCTCGGCCCGGCGCCCGGGTCATGGTGGCCACCGGGCACCCGGCGGGCCTGCTGCCCGTCCACCTGGCGGTGGCTCGCGCGCTGCGGACGGTGGGTGCCGCGCTGCTCACGCCGGCGGCCGGCTTCAGCTTCTCGGTCCAGACCCGGTTCGGGCCCTTGGGCCGCGAGATCCGCTACATCGACGGCGTCGCGGTCGTCAGCACCCGCGGGGAGCTCAACCACACCCACTCGCCGCGGCCCATGCAGGCGATGCTCGCCGCCCTCGCCGCGGCCGGCGAGGACCCGCCCGACCTGGTCGTCGGCGACCACGGGTGGACCGGCGCGGCCGGGCAGGCGGGGGTCCGTGCCGTGGGCTTCGCGGACTCCAACGACCCGGGACTGTTCGTCGGGGAGGCCGAGGGCACCGTCGCCGTCTCGGTGCCCCTGGACGACAACGTCGCGCCGCACCTGTACGCACCGGTGACGGCCTACCTGCTCTGCGCGGCCGGGCTCGCGCCCCGCGACTCCTGAGCGCTGGTGACTGTCGCCTCCCCGACGTACGGTCACGGCGTGGTGGCACTGCAGGGCTCGCTGTTCGACGGCGGGCCGCCGCGCGCCGACGCGACCTTCGCTGGGCTGCGGCGGATCGCGCTGGACGACCGGTCCTGGGTCGACCACGCGCCGGGCTGGCTGCAGGGGTCGGACGCGCTGTTCACCGAGCTGCTGGACACCGGCCGGTTCTCGCAGCGGACGGTGCGGATGTACGACCGCACCCTGCCCGAGCCGCGGCTCACCGCCGGCTGGTCGACCGACGTCGAGGGCGGCGACCTGCCGGAGGCGCTGCGCGCGCTGGCGGCGCCGCTCTCCGCGCGCTACGGCGTGGACTTCGACCGGATCTGGGTGAACCTCTACCGGGACGGCCGGGACAGCGTCGCCTGGCACGGCGACCGCAACCGGCACACCCAGACGAACCCGTTGGTGGCGACCGTCTCGCTCGGCGCCCGGCGGCGGTTCCTGCTGCGACCGGCCGGCGGACGGACCCAGGTCGAGCTAGACCCCGGCCACGGCGACCTCGTGGTCATGGGCGGCGCCTGCCAGCACGAGTGGGAGCACACCGTGCCCAAGGAGGCCCGGGCCGTCGGGCCGCGGATGAGCGTCACGCTGCGGCACAGCGCCGGGAGCGGTGTTCGGGCCGGGCGCCCCGGGTGACCCGTTCGGAGCAGTTCTCGGGCTCCCCTTTCCCACGAGGCACTTCCGCACCTACTCTTACGCCCAGAGCGCGTACGTCTGTGTGCTGCCGGAGGGGAAGCCGGCGCCCGTCACGTGCTGAAGGTTCGGTGCGTCGTGGCAGCTAGTGGTCCCAAAGACCGTCCTCTCTCCGAGGTGACGTTCCTCACCGTCGCCGAGGTGGCCGCGGTGATGCGGGTGTCGAAGATGACCGTGTACCGGCTGGTGCACGCGGGCACGCTGCCCGCGGTGCGCGTGGGCCGCTCGTTCCGGGTGCCGGAGAAGGCGGTCCACGACTACCTCGACCAGTCCTACGTCGAGACGGCCTGACCCACTCCTGCGCGCTCGCCCGGCCGTATGACACGCGCTTCCACGGCGCCGTGGCGTCCGGACGCCTGCTTCCACGGCGCCGTGGCGGTCGAGAGCCCCTTTCGGAGATCGACATCGACCACGGCACCGTGGAAGCGGTGACTACCCGGCGTCGACCGCGGCAGCGGTCATCCGGCGTCGACCGCGGTCAGCGTGAACGGCACGTTCGCACCGCTCCAGAGCTGGGTCAGCACGTAGGCCGCCCCGCCCGGGATCACCCCGGACTCGTTGGCCGCGGAGCTGGCCGTGGAGCCGACCACCTGGCACGAGGAGTCCAGGTAGTACAGGTCGATGTCGTGACCCGCGGGGGTCTCCTCGCCGACCACCGACACCGTGTGGGTCCCGTCACCGAAGCCGGCCGGCAGCTTCGTGACCCAGCCGTCGGCGCCCTGAGACGCCGGCGGACTGTACGGGTCCGGGCAGGTCGTCGAGAACTCCGTGCCCGTCGCGCCGATCACCGTCTCCACCAGCTCACCCGTCGAGGGGTTGCCGGCCACGATCGTGCCGGAGTCGGTGAAGTCCGGGTCGGCCGGTGGGGCCACCGGCTCGATGCCCTTGGGCGTGCCGAAGACCTGCAGCTCGGCGGCCTGCGCGTACTTCACCGTCTCGCCGTGGACCGAGTCGATGAAGAACCGCACGTACGCGGTCCTGACCGGCTTGTCGAGGGTGAAGGTCCGGTAGTTCAGGTCCGGAGCGGCCGGGCGTGGCGTCTGGTAGCCGAAGCCGTCGGTCTTCACCGTCTTCCACAGCACGCCGTCGTCGGACACCTGGACCGTGAAGTCCTTCAGGGCCGAGAACCGGCTGGCGGTGGTGTTCTTGAACGCGCTGACCTGGACCCGGTCGATCGTCGACGGCTTGGCCAGCTTCACGGTCACCCGCTCGTCCGGTCCGTCGTTGTAAGCCGTCGTCCGCTTCTTCGTGCTCCACACGCTCGCGGCGGTGTCGTCGAGCAGGAAGGTGGCCGGCAGGCCGGCGTCCTCGCTCGAGGCCGACACGACGGACGCACCGGAGGCCAGCGACACCAGGTTCGGCGCCACCTTCAGGGTCAGCGACGTCGTCTTGCCGGCCGTGACCGCGACGTCCTCGAAGCGCTGCGCGCCGAAGCCGTCCGCCTGCACGAGCAGGTCGTAGGTGCCGCCAGCCATCTTGGCGCCGAAGCCGCCGGTGCCTGACGTGCGCACGAGCGGTGACACGCGGGCCTCGTACTCGCCCACGACGACCTTCGCGTTCTGCACCGGCTGGCCGGTCGAGGAGTTGACGACGGTGCCGACCAGGTAGCCGTTGCGCGCGTCCGACGCGTGGTCGAAGCCCGGCTGCGGCTGGGTGTCGTCGCCGGTCGCGGTCGACGCCGACGCGCCGGCGCCGCTGTGGGCGAACACCGTCCAGATCGTGTCGGTGTTGTCACCGTGGTACCGGTCGAGGTCCGCGGCGAGGATCGCGTCCCGCATGTCGAGGAACGACGGGTCGGGCGCCGACATCGGCATCGCGTCGGTCACCAGTCGCGCCGCCACCTCGGCGCCCTGCGCCTGGCCGTACTGCGCGACGAGCTTCTTGCGCAGGTCCCACAGCGTCGTGGTCCAGATCTCGCCGTCGGAGTGGACCTCGGGGCCGCTCAGGTCGTAGCCGATGTCGCCGAAGCTGGTCGGGTTGTCGTCGTAGGCCCAGTTGCGGATGCCGCGTGATCCGTTGCCGGTGACGTACTCGCCGACGACCGACTTCTCGTACAGCCCCTCGCGGTGCAGGTAGTTCAGCGCGTACCAGTCGCCCCAGCCCTCGCCCATCGAGCCGGACTGGTGCGAGCCGAGCGCCTCGCCGCCGGCGACGTAGCGGTTGCTCAGGCCGTGGGCGTACTCGTGCTCGATGACGCCGGCGTCGAAGTTGCCGTCGGTGTACGGGCCCTCGAAGGCGTCGTTGATCGGCTCCCAGAGGAACATGCCGCTCCACGGCGGGATGCCGTCGGGCAGCGTGAGCATGTAGGCGTTGTCGCGACCGGTGTACGTCGGGGCGCCGCCGCTGGCTGCACCGGCGTGGACGAGCCCGAGGATCGGGTCGCCACCGTCGGTCTGGAAGTTGCCCGCCGACTCGGTGAACCCGAGCTCGTAGAACTCGTCGTGGATCCGGTTGTGGTGGAAGAACAGGTTGGTCGCCGCCGGCTCCATGTCGAGGGCGTACGACGGCGGCACCGCCTGGCCCTTGCTGCGGCCCCAGTTGTCGCCGTACGCATAGTTGAACTGGCTCGTCGCGCTGACCGGCCGCGGGGCCTGGTCCGCGGGGGCGATGAAGTTCGAGTAGTTGGCGTAGGTGTTGGCGTTGTTGCCGAAGGTGGTCGGCCCGCCGACGCCGGTCAGGCCGCTCGGGTCCGTCCAGCCGCCGGGGGACTGTGCGGTCGGGCCGAACGACTTGATGACCGGGCTGCCACCCTTGCCTGCGTCGCCCGGGAAGTTCTCGTAGACGGTGCCCTCGGACTCGTGGTCCACCAGGCTGTCGCGGAAGAGCTCCTTGCCGGACTGGGCGTCGACGACCACGTCGTACGCCTCGTCCATCTTCTCCACGAAGAGCACGCGGTACGCGGCACGGGCGCCGTCCTCGGTCGGGAAGGCGGCCTTCTTGACGTACGACCCCGCGGCGAACGGACCCTTCGCGAACGTCGTGTAGCCCCCCTGCTCGCCAGTGGCGTCCGGAGCGATGTCCGTGCCAGGGGCGAGCGAGCCCGCCACGGTGTCCAGCGCCTCCGCGGCACTGAGCGAGAACGCGCCGCTGAGTCCGCTGCCCCGGCTCGGGTTGCCCGCGTACGACAGGACCTTGCCGTCCTTGGCCACCGCCACGGTGAGCCGGCCGCCGTGCACCGCCTCGACACCGCCGAACACCTGGGTCAGCGTCACGACGCGCGTGCCGGTGCCGGGGAGCTCGTGGTCGCGGCTGACGACGAGGTCGGCGACCTCGGCGTCGGTGAGGCCGAACGCGGCCTTGTTGTCCGCGACCCAGCCGCGGGCCACCTCGACCGCCGAGCCGCTGCTGGCCCCAGTCAGGTAGCCGCCGGTGCCCGTCACGCTGCGCGGGGTGCCGAAGCGCTCGTCCCAGGTGACCCGGGCGCCCTTCGGGGCGGCCGCGAGGATCGCGCGCACGGCGTCGACCTGGGCCTGGGTCGGGGCGAGCACCGTGGTGCGGTCGCGGGTGTCCGAGGTCGCGCCGGCGACGGTGCGGCCGAGCGGGTCGTCGATGGCTGCCGCGGCCGAGGGCAGGATCGCTGCCGTGACCGCGAGCGTGGCGCCGGCGGCCACGAGGTGGCGCGCGCTGAGGCGTCTCCGCATAGGAGGTCCTTCCGGTGGGAGGCGTCCGCGGCGGGTCCCGCCGCGGCAGCAGGGAGTGGTCGTTGCGAGTGAGAACGAGCCGGACGTGACGCGGGTCACGGCCGGATTGTGACGATTCATATCCTGGTATGTGGGGCTTTGTCACATCGTTCGCGGGCTGGTGGGGCTGCGCCTTCCCTGGCGGGTAGGGTTGACCTCCGCAGCGTGGGTCGGTCTGCACCCGTCGACGCCCCTCCGTCCGTCTCGAACAAAGGTCTCCTGTGGGTTCGGTCATCAAGAAGCGCCGCAAGCGCATGGCGAAGAAGAAGCACCGCAAGCTGCTGAAGAAGACGCGCGTCCAGCGTCGCAACAAGAAGTAGCGTCGGCAGCAGTCCGGTCCTGGCGGGATGAAGGGGTAGCGCGGCGTGGCACGGGTGGTCATGGTGACCGGTGTCTCGCGCTACCTCGGCGGGCGCTTCACCCAGCTCCTGCAGGCTGACCCGGACATCACGCGGGTCATCGGCGTCGACGTCGTCCCGCCCAAGCAGGACCTCGGCGACGCCGAGTTCGTGCGCGCCGACATCCGCAACCCGGTCATCGGCAAGGTGATCGCGCAGGCCGAGGTCGACACGGTCGTGCACATGGCGGTGCTCGCCACCCCCCTGGACGCTGGGGGCCGGGCCACCATGAAAGAGATCAACGTCATCGGCACGATGCAGCTGCTCGCGGCCTGCCAGAAGGCGCCGAGCATCCGCAAGCTCGTGGTGAAGTCCTCGACGTCGGTCTACGGCTCCTCGCCGCAGGACCCGGCGCTGTTCACCGAGGACATGGAGCCCAACGCGCTGGCGCGCACCGGTTTCGCGAAGGACTCGGTCGAGGTCGAGGGCTACGTCCGCGGCTTCGCCCGGCGCCGCCCGGACGTCGCCGTGACGACCCTGCGCTTCGCCAACTTCGTCGGCCCGAAGGTCCGCACCCCGCTCACGTCCTACTTCTCGCTGCCGGTCGTCCCGACCGTGCTCGGCTTCGACCCGCGACTGCAGTTCGTCCACGAGCGCGACGGGCTCGAGGTCCTGTGGCGCAGCACGCTCAGCGACCACGAGGGCACCTTCAACATCGCCGGCGACGGCATCGTCACCCTGCACCAGGCGATCCGGCGGGCGGGGCGGCCGTCGCTGCCGCTGCCGCAGCCCGCAACGCCGTGGATCGGGTTCGCGCTCAAGCGCCTGGGTGTCGCGGACTTCTCGCCGGAGCAGCTGCGCTTCCTCGCGTACGGCCGGGTGGTCGACACCAGCCGCATGCGCGACGTGCTGGGCTTCGTCCCCCGCTACACCACCCGAGAGGCCTTCGACGACTTCGTCGACCGGCAGGGCCTGCGCGGCCCGCTGTCGACCGACAACGTCGAGGCCGTGGAGCACGCGCTCCTCGACGCGCTGCCGAGGGGCGGTGCTCGTGCCTGAGGCCCGGGTGATCCCCTTCGACAGCGGCGACGAGCGGCCCCGTCGCCGGAGCAGCGCGGCCGACGCGGTCGCGGCCGGCGCGTCGCGCGCCACGGGCGAGCGGGCCCGCCGTCGCCGGTCGACGCCGCTCCTCGACGAGTCCGCGGCCGAAGCCGCGGCCCCTGCGGCCGCTGCCGCGCCGCCCTCGGCCGCGACCGCGCCGCCCTCAGCCGCTGCGGAGGCCGGGTCTCCCGCGTCGACGTCGGCACCAGCGGGCTCCGGGGCGGACCGTCCGCGACCGAAGCGGTCCCGCTCCGCGCCCAAGCCCCCGTCGACCGCGTCCGAGGGGTCGGCACCGTCCGAACCGGCACCCGCGCCCGACGGCGATGCCCTGCCCGGCGGACAGCTCGGCGCGGAGGCGGGGGAGTCGCCGCCTCAGCCCGGCGCCGGCCAGATGCCGGAGTGGAGCGCAAGGTCGCCGCCGGGCTGGCGTTCGTGCGGCGGCGCCTCACCGGTGACGTCGAGGTCGACGAGTTCGGCTTCGACGCCGAGCTCACCGAGCAGGTGCTGCTCGCCCTCGTGCGCCCGCTCTACGAGCACTACTT
>DASTVO010000449.1:0-4455 GCA_035759075.1 Actinomycetes bacterium | reverse complement strand
GGCCGACCTCGGGGCACGGCCGTGGCGGGCGTTCCGCTCGGTCGTTCTGCCGGTGCTTGCTCCGTCCGTCGTGGCCGGCTCGATCTTCACGTTCTCGTTGAGCCTGGGCGACTACATCACCGTGCAGCTCGTCGGCGGCACGGCGCAGATGCTCGGCAACGTGGTGTACCAGAACTTCTCCGTCGACCTGCCCTTCGCGGCGGCCGTGGCGACGCTGCCGGTCGTCGTGATGGTCGGCTACCTGCTGGCCGCGCGGCGCACGGGCGCCCTGGACAACCTGTAGGAGGTGCCGTGACGCTCTCCCGGCGAGCTCGATGGCTGCTCGGCGCCGTCATGGCGCTGGGGCTGTCGTTCATCTACGTCCCCCTCCTCGTCGTGCTGCTGAACTCCTTCAACCGCAGCCCGACGTTCGCCTGGCCGCCGCCCGGCTTCACCGGCGACTGGTGGGCGCGAGCGTTCCGCAACGACGGCGTGCGTGACGCGCTGGTCACCTCGCTCGTGCTGGCCGCGCTCGCGACGCTGGTGGCCCTGGTCCTCGGCACGCTGGCTGCCATGGCGGTGTCCCGCTACGACTTCTTCGGCCGCAACGTCGTCTCGCTGCTGCTGGTGCTGCCGATCGCGCTGCCCGGCATCGTCACGGGGATCGCGCTCAACAGTCTCTTCACGTCCTTCCTCGGCGGGCTCACCTTCCTCACCCTGGTCGTCGGGCATGCGACGTTCTGCATCGTCGTCGTCTTCAACAACGCAGCCGCGCGGCTGCGGCGGCTCGGAGGGAACGTCGAGGAGGCCTCGATGGACCTCGGCGCCAGCCGGCTGGTCACCTTCCGGCTGGTGACCTTCCCGGCGCTGCGCAGTGCCCTCGCCGCCGGTGGCCTGCTGGCCTTCGGGCTGTCCTTCGACGAGATCATCGTGACGACCTTCACGGCCGGGCCGGGCACACAGACCCTGCCGCTGTGGATCTTCCAGAACCTGTTCCGGCCGCAGCAGGCACCGGTCGTGAACGCGGTCGCGGCCTTCCTGGTGCTCGCCTCCGTGGTCCCCGTCTACCTGGCCAACCGGCTCTCGTCGGACTCGGCCACCGGTGGCCGTCTCTGATACTGGGCAGTAGCCCGCTGTCGGCGTGCGGGCGGAGATCACGGGCCGGTATCCTTCTGCCCAGGTCATGAGCTCCAGCGCGAAGCCCCGGCTTGCTGGACGGCAACCCTCCTCCGCGGTGGGGTGCTCCGGGTGAGGACCGGGCCGTGCACGAGGTGTGCACGGCAAGCGCGGACTCGGAGAGCACCGGGTCCCGGACCCGGAGGAGCAGCGTTGACCGCCGTCGCCGCAGCCAACGTCATCACGCCCAGCCTGCCCGCCCCCCGCCTCGTCGGCCCGGACGAGCGCGCCCGCGACCTGCCCGCTGCGCACCGTCCGGTCGCCGCGGTGCGGCTGTCCGGCGCCGACCTCACCGCTGTGGCCGCCGGCCTGCGGGACGCGGGGTTCGCCGTGCTGGACATCGCGCAGCACGCGGTGGGTCCGGCCCCCCGGGTCCTCGTGCTGGAGCTACCGCCCGAGGAGTCGGCACGTCGCCGGCTGCTCGAGGCCAGCGCCGGCGGACCGGGTCGCATCCTCGTCGGGCCGCGGCTCGAGCCGGACGAGGCGGAGGGTCTGCGTCCCGGCCGGGACGTCCTGGTCCGCCCGCCCTTCCACCCGCTGCACGTCGCGGCCGCCGCCCTGCGGATCGCGGACGCCTCCGCGGACGACCTTGCCGCCTTCGCCGACCGCGCGTTCGCTGACCTCACCGCTGACTGAGCCGTCCCCGTCGCCGTGCAGGGAAGGCGATGCAACGGCGCGCGCCGGCCCCGGGATGCCGGCTGGAAGGCTGTTGCGTCGCCTTTCGTGTCCACTGCGTTCCCGCAGCGCCGCTCTCGCCCCGCCGGCGGTCAGGCACCGACGACCGCGGAGATCAGCGCCGCCCGGTGCGCCCGCAGCCACTCGTCGTCGGTCCGCGCCCGGGCCGCGCCGTCGGTCTCCCGCCAGAACGTCGCCCAGGGCTCCCGGCCGGCGGCGGCCTCGGCGCGCACGTGGCCGAGTGACGTGGCCCGCTCCTCGTCGATGACGTCGACCAGCTGTTCCGCCTGCTCCGGCTCGATGCCGTAGGCGCGGGCGAGCAGCCCGGTCCGTCGTACCCCGTCCAGGTCGTCCGGATGGTTCAGCCGGGTGCCGGGCGCGTACAGCGGCCCCCACTCCTGCGCGGCGACCGCGACGTCCCAGAACGGGCGCCCCGGCGCGGCCATCGCGAAGTCTATGAAGGCGACGACCCGCCCGTCGCGGAAGACGGTGTTCTCCGGGAAGACGTCGTTGTGGCAGACCACCGGGCCGCCGAGGGGGTCTGCCCACTCGTCCGACCAGCTGTCGACGCGCGAACGGTCGAACGTCGCGGTCGCCTCGTGGAGACGGCGCAGCAGCCCGCCGAGGTCGATCAGTGCTGCGTCGGTGAGCGCCCACGACGGGTACGGCGGAAGCGGGACGTCGCCCTCGACGAACGTCATGACGTCCCGGCCGTCGCTGTCGACCCCGAGGAACCGCGGGGCGCCCTCGAAGCCGACGTCCTCGAGGTGCAGCAGCAGCGCGCGCACCGCGGCCGAGAACGGCCCGGCCGGCCGGCGGACCGTGTCGCCCACCCGGACCACGCCCGCCGAGGGGTCCATCCCGCCGACCAGCGGCTCCTCCGTGCTCACGCCGGCAAGAGTGCCACTCGCCGTCCCGGCCAGAGATCGTTTGCGACGTTCGGTCGCGACACGCCGCGGCGTCGCCCGGCGTGTCGCGGCGCAACGTCGCAAACGCGGCCGATCTGCGGGCCCCTGCCGCCGGCCGGGTGAAACGCCGGCCGGGTTGCCGAGACAGAGGGGGCATGCCCGACCTGCCACCGTTGGCCCACCTGACCGAGACGCGCCGGTCGCTGCACCGGGTCGCCGAGCACGTGCTGAGCGCCGCGCTCAAGACCTCGACCGGGCACATCGCCCTGGAGCAGTCGCCGGGCGGCTTCCGGACCCCGCCGCTGGCCGACGGGACCGTGCTCGCCGTCGACGGCGCCGAGCTGGTCGTGACCGACAACCAGGGCGTACGCCGGGCAGCTCTGACGACCGTCGCTGACGCGGCCCGTGTCGCGGGCACGGTGGCCGGGTTCCCGTGGACCAAGCACCCGCCGGCCACCGAGCTCGAGCCGCACGCGCGGCTGTTCGTCGACCCCGCGTCCGCGGAGATGCTCGCCGGGTGGTTCGCGCTCGGCGCGCAGGCGCTGTCGGCGTTGGCCGCGGAGATCGCCGGCGACCAGCCCGGTGCGCTGAAGATCTACCCGGAGCACTTCGACCTCGGGATGACCGCCGGTGACATCAACTACGGCGTCTCGCCGGGTGACGAGGCGATACCGCTCCCGTACCTCTACGTCGGACCGCACGAGGGCCCGCCGGCCCGGGACGACTTCTGGAACGCCCCCTTCGGCGCCTACACGGTCATCACGGACATCTCGTCGGCCGACGATGCCCGTGCGTTCTTCCGGGTAGGCCGGGAGCGAGTCCACACCGCACGCAACCACTCGAGGAGCACCGCATGAAGGGTCTGCAGGGCAAGGTCGCCGTCGTCACCGGGGGAAGCTCCGGCATCGGTCAGGCCATCGCCATCCGCCTCGGCCAGGAGGGCGTCGACGTCGCCATCAACTACGTCGGCAAGCCCGACGGTGCCGAGGAGACCAAGGAGGCCATCGAGGAGGGCGTCGACGTCTGCATGAAGCAGATGTCCGAGAGCGGCACCAAGCCGATCCTCGTCGCCGCGGACGTCTCCGACGAGGAGCAGGTCGCGTCGATGTTCGCGAAGGTCCTCGACGAGTACGGCCACATCGACTTTCTGATCAACAACGCCGGCATCCAAGTGGCCGAGGACACCGAGAAGCTCTCCACCGCCGACTTCGACAAGGTGCTCGCGGTCAACCTGCGCGGCGCGTTCCTCTGCGCGCAGCAGGCGGTCCGGCACTTCCTGGACTCCGGGCGCGGTGGCTCGATCGTCAACGTCTCCAGCGTCCACCAGGTGATCCCCAAGCCGCGGTTCCTCGGCTACTCGGTGTCCAAGGGCGGCATGCAGAACCTCACCCGCACCCTGGCCCTGGAGTACGCGGGGGAGGGTGTGCGCGTCAACGGCATCGGCCCCGGCGCCACCGTCACCCCGATCAACCGCGCCTGGATCGACGACCCCGAGAAGCGCGAGGCCGTCGAGAAGCACATCCCGATGCGCCGTGCCGGTGACTCCGAGGAGATGGCCGCGGCCGTGGCCTTCCTGTGCTCGGACGAGGCGCTCTACATCACCGGCCAGACGCTGTTCGTCGACGGCGGGCTGACGCTGTTCGCCGACTTCCGTGGCACGTGGAGCTCCGAGTGACCGCGACCACTGACTGGTACCCGTCGAAGTACGGCGCCGACG
>DASTVO010000448.1:0-4012 GCA_035759075.1 Actinomycetes bacterium | reverse complement strand
GAACTGGCTGGTCCGGGCGCCCTCGATGGTCCAGTGACCGCTGTTGTGCGGCCGCATGGCCAGCTCGTTGACCAGCACGCCGCGGGGGGTGTCGAACATCTCGACCGCCATCACGCCGGTCACGTCCAGGCCTTCGGCGATCCGCAGCGCGCTGTGCTGCGCTGCCAGCGCGTGGTCCTCCGCCACCGGCGCCGGCGCGACGACCTCCCGGCAGACGCCGTCGACCTGCACGGTCTCGACGACCGGCCAGACCGCGGCCTGGCCGTGCGGGCTGCGCGCGACGAGCACGGCCAGCTCGCGGCCGAAGTCCACGCGCTCCTCCGCGAGCAGCACGCCGCCGCGGGCGAGCCAGTCCGCGGCCTCGTCGACGTCCGCGACGACGCGCACCCCCTTGCCGTCGTACCCGCCCCTCGGCGTCTTCAGGACCACCGGCCAGCCGACCTCGTCGCCGAAGGCCGACAGGTCCTCGCCGCTGGACACCTCGGCCCAGCGCGGGCAGGGGACCCCGAGCGCGGTGAGCCGACGGCGCATGACCAGCTTGTCCTGCGCGTGCTCGAGCGCGTCCGGGCCGGGGCGCACCACGACGCCCTCCTCCTGCAGCAGCCGCAGGTGCGCGGTCGGCACGTGCTCGTGGTCGAACGTCAGCACGTCGCAGCCGGCCGCGAACCGGCGCAGCGCGTCGAGGTCGTCCTCGTCGCCCACGTCCGTCCCGGGTACGACGAGCGCGGCGCTGTCCCGCGCGTCCCGGGCCAGCACCCGCAGCGTGATGCCCAGCCCGATCGCCGGTGGCGCCATCATCCGCGCCAGCTGGCCGCCCCCCACGACGCCGACCACCGGGAACCCGTCGACCGCCTCACCCACGGTCGCCGACCCTACCGTCCGCCAAGATCCTCACAGCGGTGCCCAGGAACGCAGTCGACTCGCTTCCTGAGCACGCCGAAGGGGATCTTCGAGCGGTGTCGTCAGAGGCCGAGCTCGCGGGCGATCAGCATCCGCTGCACCTCGGAGGTGCCCTCCCCGATCTCGAGGATCTTCGAGTCGCGCCACATCCGGGCGACCGGGAACTCGTTCATGAACCCGTACCCGCCGTGGACCTGGGTCGCCTCGCGGGCGTTGGTCACCGCGATCTCGGACGCGTAGAGCTTGGCGATCGCCGCCTGCTTCTTGAACGGCTCGCCGCGCAGCATCCGGGCCGCGGCGTCGTAGTAGGCCAGCCGCGCGGTGTGGGCGCGCATCTCCATGTCCGCGACCTTGAAGGCGATCGACTGGTTGTCGCCGATCGGCCGGCCGAAGGCGTGCCGCTCCTTGGCGTACTTCACCGACTCGTCGACGCACCCCTGGGCCAGCCCGACCGCCAGCGCCGCGATCGCGATCCGGCCCTCGTCCAGGATCGACAGGAACTGCGCGTAGCCCCGGCCGCGCTCCCCCAGCAGGTTCGCGGCGGGTACCCGGCAGTCCGAGAACGACAGCTCGCGGGTGTCGGAGGCGTTCCAGCCGACCTTGGAGTACTTCTTCGACACCGTGAAGCCGGGCGTGCCGGCCGGGACGATGATCGAGGAGATCTCCTTGCGGCCGTCCTCGAGCGTGCCGGTCACCGCGGTCACCGTCACCAGGCCGGTGATGTCGGTGCCCGAGTTGGTGATGAACGCCTTGGTGCCGTTGATGACCCACTCGTCGCCGTCGAGCCGGGCCGTCGTCGCGGTGCCGCCGGCGTCCGACCCGGCGCCGGGCTCGGTGAGCCCGAACGCGCCGAGCACCTCCCCCGTGCACAGCTTCGGCAGCCACTGCGCCTTCTGCTCGTCGGTGCCGAACCGATAGATCGGCATCGCGCCGAGCGAGACCGCCGCCTCGAGGGTGATGGCAACCGACGAGTCGACGCGGGCCAGCTCCTCCAGCGCCACGCAGAGCGCGAAGTAGTCACCGCCCATGCCGCCGTGCTCCTCCGGGAACGGCAGCCCGAACAGTCCCATCTCGCCCATCTGCCGCACGATGTCGTAGGGGAACTCGTCGCGCTCGTAGAGCTCCCCGATGGTCGGCGCGACGACCTCGTGGGCGAACTCCTCGACGGTCTTGCGCAGCGACTCGAGCTCGTCCGAGAGGTGCATGCCGGTCACGGGAGGGCTCCTGAGGTCGTGTGTCACTGCAAGTGCGGCTTCGACGCGCAGCTGTCACGCGTACGGACGTATGGTGCCATGCCTGCGCCTCCCGCCGCGCCCACGCCGTAGGCTCGCTCCGTGCCGGACGCGATCGACCACCGCCCGTGAGGGCGTTGCTGCGCGCGTACTACCGGCTGGGCGCGCTCGTCCGCGAGCTGATGAAGTTCGGTGTCGTCGGCAGCTTCGCCTACGTGGTCGACGTCGGCGTGTTCAACCTGCTGCTGCAGACCACCGACAAGCCGTTGACGTCCAAGGCGATCTCGACCGTGGTGGCCACGACCGTGGCGTACGCGGGCAACCGCAACTGGACGTTCCGCCGGCGGAGTCGGTCCGGCGTCCGCCGCGAGTACGCGCTGTTCTTCCTGCTCAACGGCGTCGGGCTGGCCATCGCGCTGACCTGCCTGGCCGTCTCGCACTACGTCCTGGGCTTCACGAGCGCCCTGGCCGACAACATCGCCGCCAACGTGGTCGGGCTGGCTCTGGGCACGGCGTTCCGGTTCTGGTCCTACCGCCGGTTCGTGTTCCCGGCGCTGCGGCCGGAGTCGCCGGCGCCGGCGGGCGACGACGGCGCCGAGGTCAGCGCGGACCCGCTCCGACCGCGCTGAGGAACAGCGCGAAGACCGGCGGCTTCTGCTGCACGAGCTCGAGCCGGCCACCGTCGGCCTCAGCCAGCTCCCGCGCCAACGCCAGCCCGAGCCCGGTGCCCTCCCGGCCGCTCACCGACCGCTCGAAGATCCGTGGCCCGAGGTCGCCGGGCACGCCCGGTCCCTCGTCGGTCACCTCGACGACCAGGGAGATCCCGGTCGAGCGGGTCGAGACGGTCACCGTGCCCGCGCCGTGCACGAGGCTGTTCTCCAGCAGGGTCGCGAGCACCTGGGACAGCCCGTTCGGGGTCGCCAGCGCGACGAGGCCGCGGCTGCCGGTCGCCTTCACCGAGCGGCCGGCCGCCGTGAACGCGGGCTCCCACTCGACCACCTGCTGCAGCACGACGTCGTCGAGGGGCACCGGCCCGGCGCGCAGGTGGCTCTCGCGCACGTTGTCGAGCAGGTGCTCCACCACCGTGGCCAGCCGCTCGACCTGGGCGAGAGCGCTGCCGGCCTCCTCGCGAACCGTCCGCGGGTCGTCCGCCTGCAGGATCTCCTCCAGGCGCATCGACAGCGCCGTGAGCGGCGTGCGCAGCTGGTGTGAGGCGTCGCTGGCGAACTGACGCTCGGCCGAGAGCAGCCGGTCCACCCGGTCGCCGCCGCGCTCCAGCAGCTCCGCGACGTGGTCGAGCTCGGGGATCTGCGTCGGGGTACGCGGAAGCCGCTTGTCCCCCGAGCCCAGCCGCTCCGCCCGGGCGGCGAGGGAGTTCACCTTGTCGGCGAGGGTCCGCCCCTGCAGCAGCCCGAGCCCGGCAGCGACGACGAGCGCGGCGGCGGCGAAGGCGACGGCGAGGACCACGACCGAGTCGTCGCTCATGGGGTCCGACGGCAGCACCACCGCAAGAACGAGCGGGACGCCGAGGACCAGGACCGTGAGGCCGGACACGGCGAGGGCGAACACCAGGATCCGGCGCGTCATCGTCGTCCGCTCAGCCGCGGCGCCCTGTCGGTCACTCGCGCTCGAAGCGGAAGCCGACACCCCGTACGGTCGTGATGAAGCGCGGGTTGGCCGCGTCGTCGCCCAGCTTCTTGCGCAGCCACGACACGTGCATGTCCAGCGTCTTGGTGGAACCCCACCACGCGGTGTCCCAGACCTCTCGCATCAGCTGCTCGCGGGTGACCACCTTGCCGTTCTCGCGCAGCAGCACCCGCAGCAGGTCGAACTCCTTGGCCGTGAGCGACAGCTCCTGCTCGCCGACCCAGGCCCGGTGG
>DASTVO010000447.1:0-5032 GCA_035759075.1 Actinomycetes bacterium | reverse complement strand
ACGACGTCCCGGCCGGACCGAGAACCGCGACGGCCGGTGCCGCTGAAGGGCTCAGCGGTACCGGCCGTCGACCTGTCGGGGTGGCGGTGTCTGAGTTCAGGACATAGTTCACACCTGTCGCGGGACATCGTTCACACCTCTAGTGCTGGGGGTGGGCGATGTCGCTGGCGCGGCTGGTGGTCACAGCGGTGATGGTGGAGGGGCGCTCGAAGAGCGCGGTCGCCCGGGACTACCGGGTGTCCCGCCGCTGGGTGATCACCCTGGTGCAACGGTTCCTGGCCGAGGGCGAGACCGCGCTGCAACCCCGGTCCCGGCGCCCGCACCGCAGCCCGAACCGGACCTCCCGCCAGCTGGAGGACGAGATCGTCGCGCTGCGCAAGGAGCTCGACCGGGACGGCCACGAGTCCGGCGCGGCGACCATCGCCTACCACCTCGAACACCGCCACGGCGCCGCCCCGGCGGTGTCCACCATCTGGCGCATCCTCAAAGACCGCGGCTTCGTGGTCCCGCAGCCGCACAAACGCCCGAAGAGCAGCTGGACCCGGTTCGCCGCAGAGATGCCCAACGAACGCTGGCAGCTGGACCTCACCCACTGGCGGCTCGCCGGCGGCCGGGAGGTGGAGATCCTCAACATCCTCGACGACCACTCCCGGGTCTGTGTCGCCTCCCGGGCGCTGGCTGTGTTCAAGGCCGACGACGTCACAAGCACGTTCACCGACGCCGCTGCCCAGTACGGAAGCCCGGCGTCCATGCTCTCGGACAACGGCGCGGTGTTCACCGGCGGACCGCGCGGCGGCGGCCGGGTCTCCCTCGAGCTGGCGCTGCTGGCCCGAGGCATCACCTTCACCCACTCCCGGCCCTACCACCCGCAGACCTGCGGCAAGGTGGAGCGGTTCCACCAGACCGTCAAGAAATGGCTCGCCCACCAGCCACGGGCCCGCTCAGTGACCGCCCTGCAGGCCCAGCTCGACCACTTCCGCGACTACTACAACACCATCCGCCCGCACCGGGCGCTGCACCGACGCACCCCGATGACCGCCTTTACCGCCCGGCCGAAAGCCGTCCCGATCGGCGCTTCGATCGATCCCGGGCACTACCGGGTCCGCCACGACAAGATCGACGACTCCGGCGTGGTCACCCTGCGACACGACAGCCGGCTGCACCACATCGGCCTGGGCCGCCGATACGCCGGCACCCGCGTCCTCGTGCTGGCCCACGACCTGCACATCCGCGTCCTCAGCGAACACGGGCAGCTGCTGCGCGAACTGCTGCTGGACCCCAGCCGGGACTACCAACCACAGCCGAAACCGTGAACGATGTCGCGGGACACCTGTGAACGATGTCCCGCGACATCACAATGGCGGTGGCGGTGGGATTTGAACCCACGGAGGGCGTGAACCCTCACACGCTTTCGAGGCGTGCTCCTTCGGCCGCTCGGACACGCCACCGCCGGGAAGGTTACCGGACGTCGCGGTGGGTCCGGAAAAACGCCCGGAGCACCTCGCCGCACTCCTGGGCGAGGACGCCGCCGACGACCTCCGGCCGGTGGTTGAGGCGTCGGTCGCGCACGACGTCCCAGAGCGAGCCGACCGCGCCGGCCTTGGGGTCCTCGGCGCCGTAGACCAGCCGGTCGACGCGCGCGAGCACGAGCGCCCCGGCGCACATCGTGCACGGCTCCAGGGTGACGACCAGGGTGGCGCCGGTCAGCCGCCACTCGCCCACCGTGGCCGCGGCCTGTCGCAGCGCCCGGATCTCGGCGTGGCCGGTCGGGTCGCCGTCGGCCTCCCGGACGTTGTGGCCGCGGCCGAGCACCGACCCGTCGGCACCGACGACGACCGCGCCGACGGGGACGTCGTCGCTGGCGAGGGAGTGGTTCGCCTCGTCGAGCGCGAGGCGCATCCACCGGTCGTACGCGGGAAGGCCGGTCACGACGGGTCAGCGTAGGGAGTCGAGCACCTCGGCGAAGCCGGCGCTCTCCGCGACCGCGGCGAGCGCGTCCATCGGCAGCATCTCCTCGTCGCACATCTCGCGCAGCCGCTCGGGTGAGGTTCCGAGGTCAGTGAGGAGGTCGAAGTCGCCCGCGCAGGTGCCCTGGACGACCACCTGGTCCTCGTCGGAGTCGTCCTCGGCGATCGCGAGGATCGAGGAGTAAGGGCTGCTCGTGGCACCCACCTGGTCGGAGACGAAGATGCGCGGGTCGTCCTCGCCGTCGAGCCGGACGACCGCCCACCACACGTCCTCGCGCTCCACGAGGACCAGGGCCAGGTCCTCGTCGTCGACGACTCCGCGCACCTCGGCGGTGAGCTCGTCGAGGTCCTCGACGCTGTCGACGTCGAGGTCGTGCGACACCCACGTGCGACCTTCACGGGCCACCACGGCGGTGAAGTAGGACACTCTTCCCTCCTGGGTCGCGTTGGCTCGTCGGAGCCGCTCAGGCCGTCGTGACTGCCCGGTCGAACTGCGGGCCGAACCCGATGCGCGTCGCGATCTGCCCGAGCATCTCGTCCGGGTACAGCTCGAGGTCCGAGCACACGGCGGCGAGCTCCATCGAGCCCATCCCGAGGTCGGCGAAGATGTCGAGGTCTCCCGCCGGGACCACGCTCTCCTCGTCGTCCTCACGGGGCTCGGTCTCGCCGGCCAGGTCCAGCGCATCGCGCGCGATGGGCCACTCCCCCGACGCCGTGGCGTCGGAGACGAGCAGCCGGACGTGGTCACCCTCCGGCCGCAGCACGAGGAAGAAGTCGTCGCCGTAGGAGCACAGCGCCAGGGCTGGGCCCTCGCTGGGTTGCTGGCGCAGGGCGGCCAGCAGGCCGGGCAGGTTCTCGGCGGCCCGGGCGGGCAGGGGACCCACCTCCCACCGGCCTTCCTCACGGAACGCCACGACCGCGAAGTCGACGAGTGTGTCGTCGGGCACTGACACCTCCCTGACCTTCCCGCGACCGGTCGCCGGTCCCTCGCGCATCGTGGCAGAGATCCGGCGGGAGCGGCAGGGGGGCGCCCACTAGGTTGTGGGGCCATGCGGACCCACGTCGCCGACCACCCCCTCATCGCGCACAAGCTGACGGCGCTGCGCGACAAGCGCACCGACTCGCCGACCTTCCGCCGGCTGGCCGACGAGCTGGTCACCCTGCTCGCGTACGAGGCGACCCGCGAGGTGCGCACCGAGCCGGTGGAGATCACCACCCCGGTCGCCCCCACCACCGGGGTCCGGCTGGCGACCCCCAAGCCGCTGGTGGTCCCGATCCTGCGCGCCGGGCTCGGGATGCTCGACGGGATGGTTCGGCTGCTGCCGACCGCCGAGGTGGGCTTCCTCGGGATGATCCGCGACGAGGAGACGCTGCAGGCGTCGACCTACGCGACCCGGCTGCCCGACGACCTCTCCGGGCGGCAGTGCTACGTCCTCGACCCGATGCTCGCCACCGGCGGCACGCTGGTCGCGGCCCTCAACTTCCTGCTCGAGCGCGGCGCCGACGACATCACCGCCATCTGCCTGCTGGCCGCGCCGGAGGGTCTGGCCGTGATGGAGGAGGCGTTCGGCTCGGCCTCGGTGCCGGTGCAGGTCGTCACCGCCGGCCTGGACGAGCGGCTCAACGAGCTCGGCTACATCGTGCCGGGGCTCGGGGACGCCGGCGACCGGCTGTACGGGGTCGTCTGACTCCGTACGAGCTCACCGACCTGCGGTCCCGCGGCGCGCCCTGCGGACATTCGTGTCCGATTCGTGCAGTATCTAGCGGTTCGTCCTGCCGTCGCGTCCGGAGGTTCCCCGGTGGCTGCCACCGTCAAGAAGGTCCTGCTCTGGTTGGTGCTCGCGTTCGTCGTGTACACGATCATCGCCAGCCCGGGGAAGGCCGCCGAGATGGTCCGCGAGACGTTCGGCAGCATCAGCACGGCCGGTGAGTCGCTCGGCAGCTTCTTCGACGCCCTGGTGACCTGAGCCCGTGGCCGGGACCGGGGGGTTCGAGGGCATCGAGCGCTTCCTGCTGCCGACCGAGCGGCGGGTGCTGGCGGTGCGGCGGCACTGGTCCCGCCTCGCCGAACCGGTCGCGGCAGCCGCCGGCGGGCTGGTGGGCATGCTGTGGCTGGACCAGGTCCTGCCGACCGGCCTCCCGCTGGTCCGGGACCTGCTGCTCGCCGGGTGGGTCGCGCTGATGGGTCGGCTCGCGTGGCGGGTGCTGGAGTGGCGAGCCGGCTGGTTCGTCGTCACCGACCGGCGGCTGCTGCTGCGGACCGGCGTCCTCACCCGGCGGGTCGCGATGATGCCGCTGATCAAGGTCACCGACATGAGCTACTCGCGCCCGCCGGCCGGACGGGTTCTCGGCTACGGCGAGATCGTCATCGAGTCGGCCGGCCGGGACCAGGCGCTGCGCCGGATCCGACAGCTGCCGCGGCCCGACGGGCTCTACCTGGAGATCTGCGAGCTGCTCTTCGGCCCGAAGGCGCCGGTGCCGGGCGCCGGCCAGTGGAGCCGCTGACCCGTCCAGGCCTAGGGCTGGAAGGCGTCGGTCGCGCCGCTGACGATCGCCAGCAGCAGCACCACCACGACGACGGCCAGCACGAGGATGGCCAGACCGGCGTTGCGCTGCTGCGCGGTGCGGTCCTCGTCGTCGCGAGCGGCCTCATCGAGTACGCGGCGAAGCTTGTCCTCCGTGGGGCCCTGGCCCTCGCGTACCCGCTCGGTCTCGTGGTCGTGCTCGTTCGTCGCCATGCCTGCCTCCGCCGCTCGGCGTCCTGGACGATCAACGACTACCCCGCCCACCGGGTCACGCATCCGTGAGGTCGCTCACCCGGGCGGGCGCGTTCGGCGACGTTGCGCACCGACACGCCGGGCGACACGCCGAGTCGCGTGTGCGCAACGTCGCCCAACCCGGGGGGGTGGCGCAGCAGCCCCGCGTCAGAGCCCCTTGAGGGACTGCACCACCTTGGTGAGGGAGTCCTTCGCGTCACCGAAGAGCAAGGTGGTGCGCGGGTCGTGCAGCAGCTCGTTCTCGATGCCGGCGAAGCCGGGGCGCATCGAGCGCTTGAGGAACACGAC
>DASTVO010000446.1:0-3123 GCA_035759075.1 Actinomycetes bacterium | reverse complement strand
CAGCGCTGCCGACACCAGCGCCTCGTCGTGGCCGTCCCGGCGCAGTCGGGAGCCGAGCGCGAGAGCCACGTCCGGGTCGTACGCGGGCAGGCTGGCCAGCAGGCGGCGACCCTCGGGGGACAGCAGCGCCCAGAACGCCTCGACCTGCGGCCCGCCCATCCGGGGATCATCCCAACGCGCAGGGGTGAAGGTTCCGGCCAGGCCTGCCGATGCAGGTCACAGTGCCCCGAGGAGGACCACTATGACCGCTTCCGTGCTCGACCACTCGACCGACGAGGAGCAGCGGCTGGCCGCGCTGCACGCGTACGGCCTGCTCGACGAGCCACGGCTGGAGGAGCTCGACGCGCTCGCGCGCCTCGCCGCGTACGTGTGCGGCACGCCGTTCGCCGTCGTCAACGTCGTCGGCGCCGACCGGGTCTGGCAGGCCGGCGTCGCGGGCGTCGAGCCGACCTCGCACCCGCGGGAGCACTCGCCGTGCACGCACACGGTGACGGGCACCGACGTCGTCTGGGTCCCGGACGCGCGGGACGTCGCGCGGTACGCGGACAGCCCGCTCGTGACCGGTGAGGTCGCCGCGATGCGGTTCTACGCCTCCGCCCCGCTGCGCACCAGCGACGGGCAGGTGATCGGCACGCTCTGCGCGTACGACGAGGTCGAGGGCAGCCTCACCGGCGACCAGGTGGACCTGCTGCGCGACCTCGCCCACCAGGTCATGACCGTTCTCGACCGTCGCCGGATGGCCGCCACGATGGCGCTCGTCGCGGGCCGTGACGGGCTGACCGGGCTGGCCAGCCGGCGCAGCACCGAGCAGGCCATCGCGGCCGCGATCGCCCGCGCCGAGCGCGGCCTCGGCACGCCGTCGGTGGTCGTCATCGACATCGACGCGTTCCAGGACGTCAACGACACGTTCGGGCACGCCGCCGGGGACGCCGTGCTGCGTTCGTTCGCCGACCGGCTCACCCGCACCGCCCGCGCGGTCGACACGGTGGGCCGGCTGGGCGGCGACGAGTTCGTGGTGCTGCTGGAGAGCACCGGCGGCCCCGGTGCGGTCGCCGCGCTGAGCCGCCTGCGCCGCAGCCTCGAGGACGGCTGGGGCGAGGTCACCGGCGGGCCGGCCCGGGTCAGCGCCTCGCTCGGGATCACGACCTACCGGCCCGGCGACAGCGTCGCCAGCCTGATCGCCCGCGCCGACGCCGAGATGTACGCGGACAAGTCGCGCCGCGGCGCCACCGCCGGCTGACCGTCCCGTCGCGCCGGCTCGGTCGGCGACCAAGATCGTCACCAGGCCACCCAGTCCTTCTCGACCCCGACTCGTCGCGGCCCGGTCCGGCGCTCGCGGGACGGCCCGCACCCGGCCCCGTTGGCACTCGGGTTGACCGAGTGCCAGGTCTGGCCTAGATTTCGGTGTTGGCACTCTCGACGTGAGTGTGCCAACGACAAGCTCACGGCAAGGACAGGGCAGTCCGGACCCCGCGACGGCGGACCGCCAGGTCACTTCGCCCCGCAGCTCGTGACATCTGTGCGAGAGGGAGTCAGAACGTGACGACGGCCACCAAGGTTGCCATCAAGCCGCTCGAGGACCGCATCGTGGTCCAGCCGTCCGACGCCGAGCAGACCACCGCGTCGGGCCTCGTGATCCCGGACACCGCGAAGGAGAAGCCCCAGGAGGGCGTCGTCCTCGCCGTGGGCCCGGGCCGCTTCGAGGACGGCGCGCGCGTGCCGCTCGACGTCAGCGTCGGTGACACCGTGATCTACAGCAAGTACGGCGGCACCGAGGTCAAGCACAACGGCGAGGAGTACCTCGTCCTCTCGGCCCGCGACGTGCTCGCGGTCCTGGAGAAGTAGGACCACGCCGCAACATCCCGGCGCAGCCTGCCGCGCCTGACACCGCCCCGGGCGGCCGTACCCAGCGTCCGGCCCCTGGGGCGTCGTCATCTCCGCCCCCGATCCGGTAAGGACCCGAAGCCTGATGGCCAAGACCCTGAAGTTCGACGACTCTGCCCGCAAGGCGCTCGAGCGCGGCGTGAACCAGCTCGCCGACACCGTCAAGGTGACGCTCGGCCCGCGAGGGCGCAACGTCGTCATCGACAAGAAGTGGGGCGCCCCCACGATCACCAACGACGGTGTGACGATCGCCCGCGAGGTGGAGCTCGAGGACTCCTACGAGAACCTCGGCGCCCAGCTCGCCAAGGAGGTCGCCACCAAGACCAACGACGTCGCGGGTGACGGCACCACCACCGCCACCGTCCTGGCGCAGGCCATGGTGCGCGAGGGCCTGCGCAACGTCGCCTCCGGCGCCAGCCCGGTCGGTCTCAAGCGCGGCATCGACCAGGCCGTCGAGGCCGTGTCGGCCGCGCTGCTCGAGGCTGCCCGCGACGTCGACGGCAAGAAGGACATCGCCGCCGTCGCGTCGGTCTCCGCCCAGGACAAGGCTGTCGGCGAGCTGATCGCCGAGGCGTTCGACCGCGTGGGCAAGGACGGCGTCATCACGGTGGAGGAGGCCAACACCATGGGCCTCGAGCTGGACTTCACCGAGGGCATGCAGTTCGACAAGGGCTACATCTCGCCCTACATGGTCACCGACGCCGAGCGCATGGAGGCCGTCCTCGAGGACGCCTACGTGCTCATCAACCAGGGCAAGATCTCGGCCGTCGCCGACCTGCTGCCGCTGCTCGAGGAGGTCGCGAAGGCCGGCAAGCCGCTGCTGGTCATCGCCGAGGACGTCGACGGCGAGGCGCTCTCCACGCTGGTCGTCAACAAGATCCGCGGCCTGTTCACCTCGGTCGCGGTCAAGGCCCCCGGCTTCGGCGACCGCCGCAAGGCGATGCTCGAGGACATGGCCGTGCTCACCGGCGCCCAGGTGGTGGCCCCCGAGGTCGGCCTCAAGCTCGACCAGGTCGGCCTGTCGGTGCTCGGCACCGCGCGCCGCGTCGTGGTCACCAAGGACGACACCACGATCGTGGACGGCGGCGGCGACCGGTCGGCCGTCGACGACCGGGTCCGCCAGATCCGCGCCGAGATCGAGAACACCGACTCGGACTGGGACCGCGAGAAGCTGCAGGAGCGGCTGGCCAAGCTGGCCGGCGGCGTGTGCGTGATCGGCGTCGGTGCGGCCACCGAGGT
>DASTVO010000445.1:0-27304 GCA_035759075.1 Actinomycetes bacterium | reverse complement strand
CGAACCGGGCCATGGCCGACCTGGGATGGCAGCGGCTGCACGTGACGGTCGTCCAGGTCGCTCCGGTCGACCGCCTGCTCGCGACGGTGCCGGACCGCGACGACGTGCAAGCCGTCCTCGAGCCGGTGCCGTCGGCCGACTGGCGCGCCCTTATGCACGACCTCGACGAGGACGACCCCGAGGCGCACGTCGAGATCCTCACCGGCCCGGAGCGCGTCTGTTTCGCGACGCTCTACCGCGGTGACGAGCCGGTCGGCATCGGCCGGGTGTCGGTCGAGGGCGAGTGGGCCGGCGTCACCTCCGTCGACGTCGCGCCCGCCGCCAGGCGCCAGGGCATCGGGTCGGCGGTGATGCGGGAGCTGCTCGGCTGGGCGGGTGACCAGGGCGCGGTCGCGTCGTACCTGCAGGTCCGGGCGGCCAACGCGTCCGCGCTGCGGCTCTACGCCGCCCTGGGCTACGTGACGCATCACCCGTACTGCTACCGGGCCCCGACCGGCTGACCGGCGCTCAGCCGGAGGCAGGCTCCGCGGTGCCGGACGGCGTCGGCGTCGGCGTCGGCGTCGGCTTGGGCTCGGGCGGACCGCTGCTCCCGCACCGGACCTCGTTCTCCGGGGCGTACTGCGTGCGGAACTCCTCCGACTTCACCTGCTCGCTGCCCCGGTAGAACAGCCGGGTCACGACGACCCGGAAACCGGCCACGCCCTGCTGCGCGACGCAGTCACCCTGGCTGGTGCCCTCCGGTCGGGAGTCGTACTCGACGCTGTACGGCTGGATGTCGTAGCGCGGCCCCTTGACCGCCTCGATCCGGTAGCGCTTCGTGCCCCACATCCGCACGGTCACCGAGCTGCTGGTGTAGCTGGTGGTGATGAAGATGCCGTGGTCGGAGTCGTTGCGGATGCGCACGTCCTTGACGCCCCACGCGACCGTCGACTCGCGGCCCTCCGGATAGCGAGAGATGTAGAAGCTGTGCGGGTGGTGCTCCACGATCTCGAGGCCGGCGAAGAAGGCCGCGTTGAAAACGGTCGTGGCCAGCTGCGAGACGCCGCCGCCGTAGTCGACCTCGAGCCGGCCGTTGCTGATGATGAAACCGGCGGCGAAGCCGCGTTCGGCCGTGCGCTCCCCCACCGTGCCGTTGAGGCTGAAGACCTTGCCCGGCAGGACGAGGGTGTCGTCCATCAGCTCGGCCGCGCGGTGGATGTTGGTCAGCCGCGGCGCGAAGTCCGACGGGTAGTACGTCGTGTACTCCGAGACCAGCTCCTTCACCCCGAGCGACCTGGCGGTGGCCGTGTCGATCTCCGGCTCGCTGACCTCCAGGGGAACGGTGACTGCACGAGCCGCGCCGGTCTCGCCGAGCACCGGCAGGACGGCGCCGGCCAGTGTCTCCGGCAGCACCTCGCGGCCCTGCCGGGACGGGACCACCCGGGGCCCGCCGTCGCCGATCGCGAAGCTCGCGTCCCTTGCCGGCTTCTCGACCGGCGCCAGCTCGTCGGAGACCGAGCGGAGCAGCCGCTCTCCGTCGAGCTCCGGTTCCAGCGTGCCCTCCGGGTCTGCCACGAAGGCCAGCGACCGGGCGATCGCCACCGGCCGGATCCCGACCGTGGCCGACTCGACGGTCAGCGCGACCGGCGCGGACACCGCCAGCCGCGCGATCCCCTCGGCGACGCGGTCCACCTCGGCCTGGTCGATGGTGGGCGCCACCACCACGGCGGGCAGCCGCACCGTCGTCGGTTCGGCGGAGGACAGGTAGCCCTCGGCCAGCGCCGTCCGGGCCGCGGCTGTCCGCAGCCGGACGCCCTCCTGCGCCGCCACGGTGCGCACCTCGCCCTGGCGGGTGTACCGCACCGAGCCGTCGACCGGCTCGCGGGCGAGCTGGTCGGCCAGGGCGTCGACGGAGGTCGCGAGCGCGGCGGCGTCGACCGCCACCACGGGCTCGACATCGTCACCACCGATGAGCGCGTCGAACAGCTCGATCGGGTTCCACGACCTCGCCAGCGCGGCCTCCACCGTCGCGGGCACGTCGAAGGACAGCCCGGCGTCGGCGGGGTCGACCGCGCCCTCCTGCGGCCCGGCGCGCACCGGTACCGGCTGCCGCGAGCGCTCCAGCAGCGCGCCGCGCAGCGTGGTCGCGGCCTCGGAGCGCGACTGGCCGCCGATCTCGACGCCGAGCACCGTCGTGCCCCGCGCGACACCCGGCCCGGCCAGGGCGTACGCGGCGAGGTAGCCGAGCAGCAGCAGTCCCGCGACGGCTGCGACCGCGAGCAGGGCGCGTCGTATGGCGACCGACCGGCCGGCCGGGACGATGGGTCGCACGGTTACGCGAGCCGTCCGTAGCGGCCGCGGTGGTAGACCAGCGGCACCCCGTCCCGGTCGCCCTCGAGCGCCGAGAGGACCGCCCCGACGACGATGTCGTGGTCGCCGCCGTCGTACACGGCGTAGGTGCGGCACTCCAGCCAGGCGACGGCCGAGTCCAGCAGTGCGGCGCCGGTCAGGTCCCGGTGGTGCGGGTGGCGGTCGAGCTGTCCGATCAGCGGTCGGCCCTTCATCGCGAACCACTCCGCGGCCCGGCGGTCCGCCACCGACAGCACCGACACCGCCCACGTCCGTGACTCGAGCACGGCGTCGCGGAACCGGGCCTCCTTGTCCACGCAGACCAGGACCAGGACCGGGTCGAGCGACACGGAGGTGAACGCGCTGGCCGTCATCGCGTGGTCCACGGTCCCGACCCGCGTCGTGACGACGGTCACACCGGACGCGAAGTGCCCGACGGCACGCCGGAACGCGGCAACGTCGACAGGGCTGCCGACGGGGCTGTCGACCGTCGTGTCGGGCGGCGGCTCAGCCGCGGCAGGGAGGGACATCAGGCAAGACAGTACCCGTGGTAAGGGGCACTGACCCCTGGTCGTCAGGCGTGCTGCTGGACGCGACCGTCGTGTCGGGCGTTGCTGATGACCACGGCGGCAGGGCCCTCGACGAGGCGCAGCGTGTTCAGCGAGGCCTCGCCGAACGCGTTCTTGGTGCCGCTGGAGAGGGCCAGGCAGCCCACGACCCGGCCGCCGGCCCGCAGCGGCATCGACAGGAAGGTGGCCATCCGGCCCTCGTCCTCCTGCCCGAGGAGGCCGCGCGGGTCGGCGACCCGCGGGACCAGGTCGTGCACCATGATCGGCGTGCCGGTGACCTGGGTGGCGGCGTCGGCGATGGCACCGAGGAACTCGCCGTACTGCGCCTTCGGGCACTCGCGGGCCACGGTGAGGTACGTGAGCCGGTCGTCGAGCATGCAGACCGCGGCCAGGTCGTAGTCCACGATGCGGCCGAGCACGCTGAGGACGGCCGCGACGGTCTCCTCGAAGCCGTGCACGTCGGCGGCGATCTGTGTCACCTCGGAGGACACCGAGGCCTCGAACAGCTTGCGGTCGAGCAGCTCGGACACCCTGGCCAGCACCTCGTCGTCGGCGAGCTCGACCGGGTCCGGGCGCAGCGGCGGCCGTCCGCCACGGGCCTCGTCGGCCGCCGCGACGACCTCCTGGACGGCGGCCACGAGCTGGGGCGCCTCGAAGTCCTTGGTGAGGAACCGGTCCGCGCCGGTCTGCGCCCCCCAGTACCGGTCCGAGGCGGCGTCGAGGGACGTGAGCAGCAGCACCGGGATCTCCGCGGTCTGCCAGTCGTCCTTGAGCAGGCGCGCGGTCACGTAGCCCGACAGCCGCGGCATCTGCACGTCGAGGATGATCGCGTCGGGCTGGACCCGGAACGCGCCCTGGATCGCCTCGACCCCGTCGGTGGCCAGCACGACGGTGTACCCGGCGCGCTCGAGCACCGTGGACACGATCCGACGCAGCGTGGGGCTGTCGTCGGCGATCAGCACGGTGGGCATCAGGAGGTCCTCGATCCTTGGTCTGTACGCGGCGCGCTCATCGGCCCAGCAGTCGCCGGACCGTACCGATGAGTTCGGCCTGGTCGAACTCGCTCTTGAGGAGGTAGGCGCTGGCGCCTGCGTCGAGCCCGGCCCGCTGGTCGGCCTCGTCACCCCGCGAGGTCATGATCACGACGGGCACGTCCTCCCACCCGCGGGTGGCCCGCAGCGCGCGGGTCAGCGTGAAACCGTCCATCCCGGGCATCTCGACGTCGGAGAGGACGAGGTCGACCGGGTCCTGCTTGAGCCGGGCGGCCCCGTCCAGGCCGTCCACGGCGGTCAGCACCTCGTAGCCGGCGCCCTCCAGGATCACCCGCTGCAGCTCACGGACCCCGACCGAGTCCTCCACGACGAGCACCCGGGGGCGGCCGTTGCCGGCCCGCCGTGCCGGGACCGGCCGGTCCCCGGCACGGCGCGCGTGCGGGACAGCGGCGTCCGGGCCCGCGACGGCTCCGCCGGCGAGCTGGCGGACGGCCAGCTCGCGGATGTCGAGCACCAGCACCACGCTGCCGTCGCCGTCGATGGTCGCGCCGGCGACGGAGGGCAGCCGGCCGAGGAACCCGCCGAGCTCCTTGACGACCACCTCGAGCTCGCCCTCGAGCTCGTCGACCGCCAGCGCCATGAGCTCCCCGGCCCCGCCGTGGAGGACGACGACCGCGGCCCGGGGATCCCGGTCGCCGGGCGCGTCCAGCGCGACACCGAGGTCGATCACCGGCATCGTCCGGCCGTCGCGGGACAGCACCGGCACGCCGGCCACCTCGTACCGCTCGGCCGTCGGCAGGCCGACGGTCTCCAGGACGCCCGCCACCGGCAGCGCGTACCGCTCGGTGCCGACCCGTGCCATGAGGCACCGCAGCACGCCGAGGGTGACGGGCAGGGTGATGACGAACGTCGTGCCCGCCCCCCGTTCGGTGCGCACCTCCAGCGTGCCGCTGAGGTCCTCGATGACGGTGCGCACCACGTCCAGACCGATCCCGCGGCCCGAGGTGCTGGTCACCTCGTCACGGGTCGAGAAGCCGGCCGCGAACATCACGGCCAGCAACGCCGGCCCGGTCGCCGTGGAGTCAGCGGGCAGCAGCCCGCGCTCGACCGCGACGGCGCGCAGCGCGTCCTCGTCGATCCCCCGGCCGTCGTCCGAGACCTCGATGACGACCGTCGACCCGGCGGAGCGGGCCGCGACGGTGACGGTCGCCGCGGCCGGCTTACCCGCCGCCAGCCGGGCCGCGACCGGCTCGCAACCGTGGTCGACGGCGTTGGTGACCAGGTGCCGCAAGGAGTCGGCGACCGCGTCCAGGACGCGGGAGTCCAGCTCGACGTCCTGGCCGGCCAGGACCAGCGAGACGTCCTTCGGGTCCTCGGAGGTGCCGGCGAGCTCGCGGACGAGCTGCGGGAACCCCGCGACCACCCGGCGTACGGGCACCATCGCCAGACCCATGGCGCCGTCGCGGACAGCGGCGAGCCGGCTCTGGCCCTCGTCCGCCCGGTTGGTGAGCTCCCGGGTGGCCGCCGTGAGCTGGTCGCCCAGCGCGACCAGGGAGTGCACGGCCGAGAGCACCGCGGCGGGTGGAGCGGTCCCGGCGTCGGTGAGGGCGTCGCGCAGCAACCGGGCCGTCCGCAGGTGGTCGGCCGCCAGGGCGGCGAGCTCGCGCCCGTGCCGCGTCAGCCGGCGGATGTCGAGCTCGGCCTCACCGACGACGTCGACCAGGTCGTGCACGCGCCGGGTCGGCACCCGGATCGAGTCACCGCCGCGCGGCCGGTCCGGGTCGGGCGCCGAGTCGGGCTCGTCCGCGTCGGCGAGCCGGGGCACCGTGACCGGGTCCTCGCCCGCGCAGGCCGCGTCCAGCGCACCGACGACGGCGGCCAGCTCCTCGGCGCCGACCGGGCGGGCCGCGCCGGGAAGCGAGCGGCTGATGCTCTCGGCGGCGACCAGGAGAAGGTCGACGAGGTCCTTGCGGACGGGGCGCCGCCCCTCCTTGAGCGCGCCGAGCAGGTCCTCGGCCCGGTGCGCGACGTCGACGACGCCGCCCAGGCCCAGCATCCGGGCCGACCCCTTGACCGTGTGCGCGTCGCGGAAGAGGCCGCCGACGAGCTGCCGGGGCGCGGGATGGGTCTCCAGCTTCAGCAGGCCCTCGCAGAGGGAGGCGAGCCGCTCCTCCACCTCGGCCCGGAAGGTCGCGACGAGCTCCGGGTCGTCCGCCCAGCCGGGCATCAGTGCACCCGGAACTGCTCGATCGACGAGCGCAGCTCGGCCGCCAGCACGTTGAGCTGGGCGGCTGCCGCCGCTGCCTGCTTCGACCCGACGGCGTACTGCCGGGAGACGTCTGAGACCTGGGTCATCGCGGAGACGACCTGGTCGGAGGCCGAGCGCTGCTGCTGGGTCGCGATCGAGATCTCCTTGGCGGCCGTCGTGGTCTCGTCGACCATCCCGGAGATCCGCTCGAGCGCGTCGACCACCTCACGCGCCAGGGCTGCGCCGCTGCGGACCTCCTTCGCGCCCTCCTCGCTGGCGAGGATGGTGGCGCTGGTCTCGGCCTGGATCTGGGTGACGATGGCCTGGATCTGCCCGGCGGACTCCTGCGAGCGCTCGGCCAGCTTGCGGACCTCGGAGGCGACGACCGCGAAGCCCCGGCCGTGCTCGCCGGCCCGGGCAGCCTCGATGGCCGCGTTCAGCGCCAGCAGGTTGGTCTGGTCGGCGAGGTCGTCGATGACGACGAGGATCCGTCCGATCTCCTGACCCTTCTCGCCCAGCGACAGGGCCCGGCTGGCGATCGAGTTCACCCGGTCCGCGATGGCGTCCATGGCGGCCACCGACGTGGCGACGGCGGTCCGGCCGTCCTCGGCGTAGCGGAGGGTCTCGGCGGCGTACCGGGCCACCGACTCGGCGGTGTCCGCGATCTGCGCCGCGGTCGCCGCCAGCTCCTCGATCGTGGACGTGGTCTCGGCGACGGCCGAGGACTGCTCGGTGGCGCTGGCCGCGTGCTCCTCGGCGGTGGCCAGCAGCTCGCCGGCGCTCGCGGTGATCTGCTCACCGCCCGAGCGGATCTGCTCCACGAGCTGGCGCAGGTTCAGCAGGGTGTTGTTGAACGACTCGGTGAGCGCCACGACCGAGGAGCTCACCGGGTCGTCAGCGTTGCCGGCGAGGTGCACCGCCAGGTCACCCTCCGCGGCGCGGGAGAGCACGGCGGACAGCTCGTCCACCCGGCGGCTGAGCTGGTCGCGCTCGTCGCGCGCGGCGCGGCGCTCGTCCCAGACGGCGGCGCAGAGCATCCCGACGAACCAGGTGATGGCCGGCCCGAGCGGCAGGACGAGGACGAGGAAGCCGAGGTCCTCGACGCCGACCGGCCCGGCGGCGAAGACGGCGAGGGCCAGCACGGCGGCGGCCGCGAACCCCATGGCCATGGCGCGGACCCGGGACATCGACACGGCGGCGATCAGCAGCGGGGCCGCGACGAGCACCCAGTACGAGCGGTCCAGCCCGCCGGTGACGTAGACCAGCCCGGCCACCCAGAGGACGTTGGCCAGGATGAGCCCGGCCCGGTAGCCCTCGATCCGCTCCCGCGTCTCGAGCAGCCGCTCACCGAAGAGGGTCAGGGCGGCGAGGCCACCGGCGCTCACCGTCCCGATGGCGAGCCACAGCGCGGCACTGGTCAGGGCGAAGTCCGCGCCACCGGCCTTGTCGAGGCCGATGGCGACCGCCGCCGCGACGACGGTCACCGCGAGGGTGGCCGACGAGGCGGCGTTGAGCTTCTTCCAGAACTCCACCGGACCTCCAGCACGAGACGACGACGTCACAGCGCGGGCCGTCTGCACGGCGGGCGCGCGAATGCGTCCTCCGTGGCATCGGTTCCGCAGCGGCCGGGCTGTAGGCCGAACGGGTCACGTGGCGGAACCGGACCGCCGCCGGTCCACCCGCTCGCGCAGCGCGAGCACGGCCGAGACGTCGAGCACCGCCACCGGACCGTGACCGTCGGCCACCTGGCCGGCCACCAGCCGGGCGGCCTCGACCGGCAGCGTGGGTGGTGCGGTGGCCAGCTCGTGCAGCGTGCCGTCGTAGACGCCCGGCACGGCCTCCGCGACGAGCCCGACCACCAGGTCGTCCCGGCCCACCACGACCAGCCGGGCGCTGCTGGCGAGCGGGAGCACGGCGCTCCCGAGCACCGGCCTCAGGTCGACCACCGGCAGCATCCGGCCGCGCCAGTTGGCCACGCCGACCAGCCAGCCGGGCGAGCCGGGGACCCGGGTGACCCGGGGAACGGTCGCCACCTCGGCGACGTCGGCCATGTCGACGGCGTAGCGCGACGACCCGAAGCGCAGCAGCACAGCGCCGGCGGCGGTGCCGGTGGAGGCCGCTGACGCGGCGTCGAGCGGCTCCAGCCGGTCCGGATCGTCCAGCCGGTCCAGCCGGTCCGGCTCGTCCAGCTCGGTCAGCTGGTGGGGGTGCGGGGACACGTCGTGGTCATCGGCCGGCCGGACCTGCTGCTGAAGGCGACCGACCGGCGCCCGCGTACGGCCAGGAGGCGGTGCCGCCCGCGACGAGCAGGCCGCCGACCAGCCAGGCGTAGCCCAGCAGGCTGCCGGTGACCACCAGGTCGCCCTCCGGACGCGGCGCGGAGAGCAGGAGCACCGGCAGCACCCAGCCGAGCGCCGCCAGTACCGCACCCGAGCGGGTGCCGGCGAGCAGCCCTCCGACGGCCACCGCCACCGCGGTCAGCGCGAGCCCGCACAGCAGTCCCACCGGTGCCCCGACCAGCCGGGCGGGATGGACGAACGACCCGAGCAGCCCGGCCACCGCGCCGAGCGCCAGCCCCGCGGCGTGCAGCAGGAGACGCCAGGGCATGCGCACCGCCCGAGGCTATCCAGGCGCCTCGGCCGGCGAGGTCACGCCGGTGGGTCGATGCGCGCCGGGCGGCCGGGTCGCAGGTCGATGGTCTCCGGACGCCGACCGTCCGGGCCGGCCGCCCGAGCCTCCTGCAGGATGTCGGTGATCTCGCTGCCGATCAGCTCGTGCCGCTCCATCAGCGCGTCCCGCAGCGCGGCGACGAGGTGCTGGTTGCTCTCCAGCAGGCCGCGGACGACGACCTTCTGCCGCTGCAGCAGCTCCTCCACCCGCGCCCGGCCCTCGGCGTCGCCGAGGACCCGCCCGACGATGTTGGTGTCGGAGAACGCGGAGTTCTGGATCGCGGCGTAGGAGACCAGGGTCTCGCCCATGCCGCAGGAGCCGGTCATCTCGGCGGCGACGTTGGTGGCGTAGAGCAGGTCGCCGCCGGGCCCGGTCGACACGTCGCCGAAGAACAGCTCCTCCGCGACCTGACCACCCATCGCGATCTGGATGAGCGCGGTCATCTCCTTGCGCGAGCGGGTGTAGACCTCGTCCCTGTCGCCGTGCGCCAGCAGCCCGAGTGCCTGGCGGCGCTTGATGATGGTGAGCACCTCGAGCCGGCGCTCCGGCGCCACCAGCCACGCGACGGTGGCGTGCCCGGCCTCGTGGGTGGCGATGAGGCGCTTCTCGTGGTCGGTGTAGGCCACCGGCTGGCCCATCCCGACCTCCTCGACGAGGCGCGCCTTCTCCACGTCGCCCCACGACATGGCCTTCTCGCCGCGGCGCACCGCGTTGACCAGGGCCTCGTCGAAGAGGTGCTCGATCATCACCGGCGTGTAGCCCTGGGTGACGCCGGCCAGCGCATCCCGGCGCTCCTCGTCGTCGAGCTCGGGTGCGTGCGCCTTGCGGTCGAGGAAGTGGTCGATGAGCGTGCGCCGGCCGGCCTTGGCGGGCAGCTCGAAGGTGAGCCGGCGGTCGAAACGGCCGGGGCGGAGCAGAGCCGGGTCCAGGTTGTCGGCCCGGTTGGTGGCCGCGATGAGCAGCAGGTTGGTGGTCGGCGGCTGAGGGCGACGGAGCTGGCGGTGCAACGGGAGGTAGAGGTTCATCCGGTCCACGAACTTCGTCTGCAGCTTCTGCCAGCCGGTCGGCTCGTCGAAGGACTGCATCTGCACGAGCAGCTCGTTGACGACACCTCCCACGCCCTCGCTCATCACCGACTGGTTGACCACGGTGCCCCCGCCGGCGCCACCGGCCTGCGCGTACACCGCCGGAAGCCCGGTCATGCCGCCGCAGTCGGGCGCACCCGTCATCCGGGCAACGTCCGGCATGGGCGTCGCGCTGACGCCCCCGCGTGCCATCGCGATGGCGTCGATCTCCTCGATGAAGCCGATCGCGCCGCCCTCCTGGCGGGCGGCCTTGCGCAGCGCCTTGAAATACGAACGGATCTTCTTGGCGGTGGCGCCGTAGAACATCGACTGGAAGGACGTCGCGCTGACGAACAGGAACGGGACGCCCGCCTCGGCCGCCATCGCCTTGGCCAGGTACGTCTTGCCGGTTCCGGGTGCTCCCTCGAACAGCAGGCCACGGCGCGGCGTGCCGCCCATCTCCGCGGCGAAGGTCTTGTGCGCCAGGAAGAGGTTCAGGGAGCGGACCACGTCCTCCTTGACCGGGTCGATGCCCTTGACGTCGTCCAGCCGGGTCTCGATCTGCTCGGGCCGGTACATGACGTGCGGCGAACGGCCGGTGAAGACGAACTGGCCGAGCAGGATCGCGATCAGCACGAGGAAGAACAGCGACGGGATCAGCAGCAGCGGGTCGATGCTCGGCAGGTTGAACAGGTTGAGCGGGTCGCCGCTCAGGATGCGGAACCAGAGGTACGCGGCGGGAACGCCGACGACGGCGATGAGGGTGACCAGGCGCTTGCGGCGCAGCACCTCGCGGGACACGCCCACGTCCGCGGAGCTGTGGTGCATGACGGTCGGCGCCGAGCTCTGCGCAGCCGGGGCAGGCCTGTCCACGTCGACCCCTGCCGGACCTGATGTGTGCTGCTCGCCCACTGCCCCTCCACCCTCGACGCCACGGTGAGAACTAGGGCTCGTCCGGTCTCCGGCACCGGTCGGCGACGGGTCACCCGTTCGGCGTATCAACCACCGAACGGGCGATGCCGACACCAGCCTGGCGGACGAGCATCTGGCCGGAGTCTCACCCGCATCCCGACAGTCTGATCCTGTCGACCCCGGCATTCACCCGTATGCGGGGGGGCCGTCACCCGTTCGGAGCAGCGCCCGGGACCCGGGGTCACGCTGGGTGAGCGGTCTGCTCAGCCCAGCCCGGCGAACAGGTCGGTCTCCCGCCCGTCGGCGTCACGCTCGGTGCCGAGCTCGCCGCGGACCAGCCGGTAGAACTCGGTGCCCCACACCTCGTTGCCGAGGTTGTTCGACAGCGCGAAGAACGGCCCGTCGACGGTGATCTGCGTGGCGTGCGCCCGCATCGCGGCGAGCTTGGCCTCGACGTGCGAGTTCGCGTCAACGGCGGTGGTGACCAGCTCGTCGGGCACGACCAGGGGCAGCTCGTCCTCCTCGGGGTCGACACCTTCGAAGAACGTGGTGTCGCCGGCGGCGCGCAGCCGGCGCAGCCCGTCCCGCATCCACGACTCGGGGATGGCGTTCCAGTAGACCTTGGCGACTTGCCACGGGGTGCCCTCCCCCACGTCGGGGTCGGCCGCGAGCTCGACCGCGCGCATCGCGACCCGGTGGGCCTGGATGTGGTCGGGGTGGCCGTAGCCGCCGTTCTCGTCGTAGGTCACGAGCACCTGCGGGCGGACCTCACGCACGACCTCGACGAGCAGCCGCGCGGCCTGGTCGACGTCGGCCTGCCAGAAGCACTCCGGCCGGTCGTTCGTCGGCTCCCCCATCATCCCGGAGTCCCGGAAGCGGCCGGGCCCGCCGAGGAACCGGTGGTCGGTGACCCCGAGGGCCTCCATGGCGGTGGCCAGCTCTCCGATCCGGTGGTGGCCGAGGCCGTCGTCCCGGTCTGCCGCGAGGTGAGCGAGCTCGGGCACGAGCACCTCACCCTCCTCGCCGAGCGTGCACGTGACGAGCGTGACGTGCACGCCCTCCGCGACGTAGCGCGCCATCGTCGCGCCGTTGCCGATCGTCTCGTCGTCGGGGTGCGCGTGCACGAAGAGGATCCGGCGACCGACGTCCAGAACCTCCAGCTGCGACTCGGCCGCCGGGTCGGCCTGCTCGAGCACCGACTCGGCCTCCCGCAGGACCGCCTCCTCCGGGGAGGTCGGACGGGCCTCGGGCTCGTCGGACAGCGGGCCCCCGGGAGTGGTCGTCATGCGCGCGACCCTACCGAGGCTCCCGCGCGGCCGGTCCCCGAGCCGACGGTAGATTCGCCCGGTGCCCGAGACCCCCGCCAGCTCCGAGTCATTCCCCCGCCTCAACGCCCGCACCGGCCGCTTCACCAGGGGCGCGCCCCGCTCCCTGCACCTCGACCGGAGCGGGCAGCGACTGCTGTTCATCCGGTCGGCCAACGGCACCGACCCGGTCGGGTCGCTGTGGAGCCTGGACACTGCGACCGGCCGCGAGACCCTCGTCGCCGACCCGCGGGTGCTGCTGCAGGACGCCGGGGAGGAGCTCTCGCCCGCCGAGCGCGCCCGGCGCGAACGCTCCCGTGAGTCCTCCGCCGGGATCGTCGGCTATGCCACGGACACCGGGGCCCGGGTCGCGGCCTTCGCGCTGTCCAGCCGGCTGTGGCTGGCCGACCTGCAGGCCCCGTCGGTGCGCGAAATCCCGGCGGTCGGTGCCGTCATCGACCCACGTCCGGACCCGACGGGCACCTGGGTCGCCTACGCCGCCGACGGCGGGCTGCACCTGGTCGGGGTCGACGGGGAGGGGGCCCGGACGCTGGCCGCCGCGGAGGGGCCGGACGTGACCTGGGGCGTCGCGGAGTTCGTCGCTGCCGAGGAGATGCAGCGCTACCGCGGCTACTGGTGGTCCCCCGACGGCGCGACGCTGCTGGCCGCCCGGGTCGACGAGGCGCCGGTGCAGCACTGGTACGTCGCCGACCCCGCGCACCCCGAGGCACCGCCGGTCACGCTGGACTACCCGGTGGCCGGCAGCGCCAACGCCGACGTCACCGTGCACCTGCTGGGTCTCGACGGCTCCCGCACCGAGGTCCGCTGGGACCGCACCGCGTTCCCGTACCTCGTCTCGGCCTCGTGGTCCGCCGCGGGCGCCCTGCTGCACGTGATGAGCCGGGACCAGCGGCGAGCGCGGACGCTGACGGTCGACCCGCTGACCGGGACGACCACGACGTGGGCCGAGGACGAGGACGAGATCTGGCTCGACGTCGTGACCGGCGTGCCGGCGCTGCTGCCGGACGGCCGCCTGGTGAGCACGGCCCACCTGGACGACACCCGGCGCCTGACGATCGACGGGGCACCGGTGACCCCGCCTTCCGTCCACGTCTCGCACGTGGTGTCGGTGGACGACCACGGCGTCCTGGTGGCCGGCACCGACGACCCGACGGAGAGCCATCTCTGGCTGGTCACTCCCGACGGGGACGTCCGGCGGCTGACCGAGCCGGGGGCCCACCACACCGGGCTGATGGCCGGCGAGACGCTCGTGCTCGCCACCCGGCGGCTCGACGCGCCGGGCGCCGCCGTCACCGTGCGCCGCGAGGGTGGCGAGCCGCTCACCGTGACGTCGTACGCGGAGAAGCCACCGTTCCGCGCCGACGTCCGGCTCATGCGGGTCGGCGAGCACGACCTCTGCGTCGGTCTGCTGCTCCCGCGCGACCACGTGCCCGGCACGCCGCTCCCGGTGCTGATGGACCCCTACGGCGGCCCGCACCACCAGGAGGTGCTCGCCGTCCACGACGTGTGGCTGGAGCCGCAGTGGTGGGCGGACCAGGGTTTCGCCGTCGTCGTGGCCGACGGCCGCGGCACCGGGGCCCGCGGCCGGGAGTGGGACCGGGCGATCCGCGACGAGCCCGCGGCGGTGACCCTGGACGACCAGGTCGAGGCGCTGCACGCGGTGGCCCAGGAGGTGCCCGACCTCGACCTGTCCCGGGTGGCGATCCGCGGCTGGTCGTACGGCGGCTACCTCTCCGCGCTCGCCGTGCTGCGCCGGCCGGACGTCTTCCACGCCGCCGTCGCCGGCGCCCCGGTCACCGACTGGCGGCTCTACGACACCTTCTACACCGAGCGCTACCTCGGGCACCCGGACGAGGCGCCGGAGGTCTACGCCCGCAACTCGCTCCTGGAGGACGCGGCGAAGCTCGAGCGCCCTTTGCTGCTGATCCACGGGCTGGCCGACGACAACGTGGTCGCGGCGCACACGCTGCGGCTGTCGTCGGCGCTGCTGACCAGCGGCCGTCCGCACGACGTGCTCCCGCTGTCCGGCGTCACCCACATGACGCCGCAGGAGGACGTCGCGCAGAACCTGCTGCTCTTCCAGCTCGACTGGCTGCGCCGCTCACTGCCCCGCTGACTGCTCGGGACAGCGGCCTGCCGTCAGGCAGGGAGGAGGTGCTTCTCCTCGGGGAAGTGGCAGGCGCCGAAGTGCCCCGGAGCCAGCTCGCGCAGCGCCGGGATCTCGTCGGCGCAGCGCTGCTGGGCCTTCGGGCAGCGGGTCCGGAAGACGCAGCCCGAGGGGGGGTCGATCGGGCTGGGCAGGTCACCCTGGAGCAGGATCCGTTCGCGCAGGCGCTCGGTCCTCGGGTCCGGCAGCGGCACCGCCGACGTCAGCGCGTGGGTGTAGGGGTGGCGCGGCGACTCGTAGATCTTCTCCGAGTCGGCGATCTCCATGATCCGGCCGAGGTACATGACCGCGATCCGGTCGGAGATGTGCCGGACGACCGACAGGTCGTGGGCGATGAAGATGTACGCGAGCTGGAACTCGTCCTGCAGGTCCTCCAGCAGGTTGACCACCTGCGCCTGGATCGACACGTCGAGGGCGGACACCGGCTCGTCGCAGACGATCAGCTTCGGCCGCAGCGCGATCGCCCGGGCGATGCCGATGCGCTGGCGCTGGCCGCCGGAGAACTCGTTCGGGTAGCGGTTGTAGTGCTCGGGGTTCAGGCCCACGCGGGCCATCAGGTCCTGCACCTCGGCCTGCACGCCACGGGCCGGCTTCACGCCCTGCACCTTGAACGGCGCGGAGATGATCGTGCCGACGGTGTGCCGCGGGGTCAGCGACGAGTACGGGTCCTGGAAGATCATCTGCATCTCGCGACGCAGCGGCACCATCTCCTTGCGGGAGAGGTGCGTGATGTCCCGACCCTCGAACTCGATCTTCCCGCCGGTCGGGTCGAGCAGCTTCATCACCGTGCGGCCGGCGGTCGACTTCCCGCAGCCGGACTCTCCGACGATGCCGAGCGTCTCGCCGGGCACGATGTCGAACGAGATCGACTCGACGGCCTTGACGTCACCGACCTTGCGCTTGAGCACGCCGCCGCCGCTGATCGGGAAGTACTTCTGCACCTTGTCGACGCGGAGCAGGGCGTTGTCGCGGGCGAGCACCTGCCCGGTACCGGACTCTTCCACCGCGGTCACTTCTCCTCCATGCCGGCGGTGCCGGCGGGCTTGCGGGCAGCGTGCGCGGTCAGTCGCTCGATCGCGATCTCCTTGCGCTGCGCGGGCTCCAGGTGGCAACGCACCGCGTGCTCGGGCGTGATCGGGTCCAGCTCGGGCCGCTCCACGTCGCAGCGCTTGCCCGGGACGAGCTCGTGGTACGGGCACCGGGGGCGGAACACGCACCCCTGCGGGAGCCGGATCAGCGACGGCGGCTGACCGGGGATGGGCTCGAGCCGCTCGTTGCGGCCCAGGTCCATCCGCGGCACCGACCCGAGCAGGCCCCACGTGTAGGGCATCTCCGGGCGGTAGAAGATGTCGTCGATCGGGCCGCGCTCGACGACCCGGCCGCCGTACATCACGACCACGTCGTCGGCCAGGTCCGCGACCACGCCGAGGTCGTGGGTGATCAGCACGATCGCGGTGCCGAACTCCTGCTGCAGGTCGCGCAGCAGGTCGATGATCTGCGCCTGCACCGTCACGTCCAGCGCGGTGGTCGGCTCGTCGGCGATCAGCAGCTCCGGGCTGTTGAGCAGCGCCATCGCGATCATCACCCGCTGCCGCATGCCGCCGGAGAGGTTGTGCGGGTAGTCCTTGAGCCGGCGCTCGGGGCTGGGGATCCCGACCCGGTCGAGCATCTCCTTGGCCTGCTTGAGTGCGACGTCCTTCGACACGTCCTGGTGGACGCGCACGGCCTCCACCAGCTGCTTGCCGATCGTGTAGAACGGGTGCAGCGATGACAGCGGGTCCTGGAAGATCATCGCCATCTGCTTGCCGCGCAGCGAGCGCACCTGCTCCGGGCGGGCGCTGATCAGCTCCTCGCCGTCGAGGTAGACCTCCCCGGTGACCTTGGCCGACTTCCGGTTGACCAGACCCATGATCGCCTGCGACGTGACCGACTTGCCGGAGCCCGACTCGCCCACGATCGCCAGCGTCTTGCCCTTGTCGACCGAGAAGGTCACACCGTCGACGGCGCTGACGACACCGTCCTCGCTCGGGAAGTGGACCTTGAGGTCCCGGACGTCGAGGAAGCGCCCGCGCGTACCCGCCGTGCTCAAGCCAGCCTCACCCTCGGGTCGATGACGGCGTACAAGATGTCGACCACGAGGTTGGCGACGATGATGAACGTGGCGGCAACCAGCACCGTGCCGGTGATGATCGGCAGGTCCGCGTCGACGACAGCCTCGATGGCGAGCCGGCCGACGCCCGGCAGGGCGAAGATCTGCTCGGTCACGATCGCGCCGCCGAGCAGGCCGGCCAGGTCGAGGCCGGCCGCGGTGACGATCGGGGTCAGGCCGGCGCGCAGCCCGTGCCGGCCGATGACGGTGCGCTCGCGCAGACCCTTGGCGCGGGCGGTGCGGATGTAGTCCTCACCCATGGTCTCGAGCATCTGGTTACGCGTGAGCCGCGCGTAGAAGGCGGCGTAGAGCAGCGCCAGCGCGGTCCACGGCAGGATGAACCCGGAGAACCAGGCGGCAGGGTCCTGGTAGAAGGGCACGTAGCCCTCGAAGCCTATGAGCCCCCATTTGATCTGGATGAAGAAGACCAGGAGCAGGCCGATGAAGAAGGACGGGAACGAGTAACCGATCAGTGCGAACCCCATGATCGTGCGGTCCTGCCACCTGCCGCGCCTCAGCGCGGCGATGATGCCGACGCTCACGCCGACCACGATCCACAGCACGAAGGCGCCGAGCGCCATCTGTGCGGTCACCGGGAACCGGTTCCACAGCAGGGTGCTGACCTCCTCGCCCTTGCGGAAGGAGTAACCGAGGCAGGGGACGCTGCACTCGAACGAGACAGAGGTGCCCTCACCGTAGGTGCGGCCGGCGAAGATGCCCTTCACGAAGGTGCCGTACTGCTCGTAGATGGGCTTGTCCAGCCCGAGCCGGGTCCGGTTGGCCTCGATCACCTGCGGGGTGCAGGCCTTGCCACACGTCAGGCGTGCGGGGTCGGCCGGCAGCGCGTTGAAGATCAGGAACACGATCATGCTGAGCGCGACGAGCATCAGGACCATCGCGATCAGCCGACGAACGATGTAGGCACCCACCGTCGGTCCTCCAGGGGCATGTGCGCCGACCGGCCTATCAACGGGCTCGGTCGACGGGGTTCGTCCCGACGATAGAGGGTCGGGCGGGCTCGGCTGAGCCGGGGGGCGAGATGCTCGCCCCCCGGCTCAGTCCGATCACTTACTCAGCTGCGTACGTCGGGTCGGTCTACTGCTCGACGTACAGGTCGCCGTACGGCCAGGAGCCGTAGGGCGCCCAGATGTAGACGTTGCCGTTGTCGCCGGAGGCGGACTTCACCTTGGAACCGGCAAGGCGCTGCTCACGACCGAAGCGGGTGGGGACGACCCACACGTTGGCCATGGCCTCCTTGTTCAGCTCCTTCCACATCTCCGCCTGAGCGTCACGGTCAGTCTCGGCGCGGGCCTCTTCGACCTTCGCGTTGAACTCCTTGTCGTCCGCCTGCGAGAGGTTGAAGCCACCGCTCGGGGTGAACAGCTCGGGGATGACCGTCGACGCGTTCGACCAGTCCGGACCCCAGCCAGCGGCGACCAGGTGGCCTTCCTTGTCGGGGTCGAACACGATCGCGTAGAACTGGCCGGCCTCGATCGGGTTCGGCTTGACCTTGATGCCGGCCTTGCCCAGCGAGTCGACCAGGGCTGCCGCGCCCTTGTCGTTCGTCGGCGTCTGCGGGTAGTCGTACTGCAGGGTCGGCAGCGCCTCGCCGGAGTCCGCGATCAGCTTCTTCGCGTACTCGGGGTCTCCGGTGTCCGGGATCGGTGCGCCCAGCAGGGTCTCCCACATGCCCGAGGGCGCGTAGTCCTTCGGGAGGTTCGGCTTGATGACACCGTCCGCGAGGTCACCGGCGTACTCGCCACCGGCGATGGTGCGCAGCTGAGCCCGGTCCATGGCCGCCGCGATCGCCTTGCGGTGCTCCAGGTTCGGCACCTTGGCGGTGTTGACGACGATGTACCGCACGTACGGGTCCAGCTCGTTCGTGCGACGGTCCGCGAAGCGGTCCGAGCCGAACACGGTCGCGAGCGAGGCAGGCTCGATCGGGTCCGGGGTCAGCGACTGCTGGTCCGCGCCCGAGTCCTGGATCATGCGCTGGTCGATGACCGACGCCTCGAGACCGAACTTGGTGACGATCTTGTCCGGGTAGGCCGGGCGGTACTCGTCGGTGGCCGGGTCCCAGTTCTCGTTACGGACCAGGACGAGCTGGCTGCCCTTCGAGTACTCCTGGATCTTGTACGGGCCGTTGGACAGCGGCTTCTCGTCGTACTTCTCCCCGGTGTCCGCCGCCTTCGGGACCGGCGAGAAGGACAGCAGGGTCACGGTGTAGTTGAAGTCACCGACCGGCTTGTTGAGGTTGAACGTGATCTTGTTGCCGTCGCACACGACCGCCTTGTCGAACGCGGCGGTGTCGTTGTTCTTGGTCACGTACGGGCCCTTGTAGACCGAGGCGCCGTCCTTGTCGGTCGGGATGTCGAGCATCGAGACCGCGTACTGCGGGCCGTCGGTGATGATGTCGGTCGCGAACGTCCGCGCGACGCCGTACTTGACGTCCTCGCAGGTGAGGTCCGAGCCGTCCTCCCACTACAGGCCGTCCTTGAGGGTCCACGACCAGGAGGTGGCGTCCTCGTTCGGCGTGCCGGTGTCCGTGGCGAGGTCCGGCAGGAGCTCACCCGCCTCGGAGCTGTCCTTGCTGTAGGCGTAGACGTTCAGCGTCCGGTGGAGGTAGCCGCCCGCGAACGCCAGGTCCTCACCGGTGTAGTTGCGCTGAGGGTCGAGGTGCGTGAACTGGTCCTGCAGCGTCAGGAAGGTCAGCGTGCCGCCCTTCTGCGGCTCGCCACCCGTGCTGCCCGAGCCGTTCGTGCCCTCGTCACCGCTGCCGCCGCCGCCACAAGCGGCGAGCGTCATCGCCGCCACGGACGCGAGGGCTGCGGCACGGAGACCGATGCTGGCCTTTCCCATGTCACTCCTTCTTGGTCTTGGCCGGGGCTTGTGACCCCGGACCGTGAGCGGCACCGGACGTTGTCCGCTACCGCGTCCCCCGGCGCCCGCCGGGGAAGCTGTGTGGTCGTGTGCCGGTCAGGCACGCCCCGCTCGTGGGTCGAGAGCGTCGCGCACGGCGTCGCCGAGCAGGTTGAACGCGAGCACGACGATGAACAGCGCCGTGCCCGGGATGAACAGGTAGGTCGGAAGGGTGTAGAAGAACGACACCGACTCCGCCAGCATCGCCCCCCACGACGGAGTCGGCGGGAGCAGCCCGACACCGAGGAACGACAGCGTGGCCTCGGCCGCGATGTAGGTGGGCAGCAGGATCGTGACGTACACCAGGATCGGCGCCCACAGGTTGGGCAGGATCTCCTTGAACAGGATCCGCGGCGTGCCGGCACCCATCGAGACCGCGGACTCGACGAACTCCCGCTCCCGCAGCGAGAGCACCTGGCCGCGGATGATGCGCGCCAGGTACGGCCAGCCGAACAGGCTGAGCACCAGCACGATGTAGGTGATCCGGGCCGGGTTCGGCGGCAGCCCGAAACTCGTCTCCAGCCGCTGGGTCAGCACCGGCGACATCGCCAGCAGGATCAGCAGCAGCGGGAAGGCCAGGATGATGTCCATCAGGCGCCCCAGGGCGGTGTCCAGCCAGCCCTTCGAGTAGCCGGCGATGATCCCGACCGTCACCCCGATCGTGGTCGTCACCACCGTCGCCGTCAGCGCGATCAGCAGCGAGATGCGCGCGCCGTAGAGCAGCCGGGCGAACAGGTCACGCCCGGTCAGCGGCTCCACCCCGAGCGGGTGGTCCCAGCTGATCCCGCTGTTGAGCCAGCCGCCCACCGGCAGGCCACCGGCGTCACTGATGATCGACGGGTCCTGGTTGAACGTGTACGGGTCCACCCCGACCAGGCGGGTCACCAGCGGGGCTGCCGCCGCGATCACGATCACGACCAGCACCACCGTCATGCTCGTCATCGCCACCTTGTCCCGGCGCAGGCGCGACCACGCGATCTGGCTCAGCGAGCGGCCGGCGATCTCGGTGGACTCGGCACTGGAGCCCGCCGGGGTCTCGACCGCGTGGTCGGATGCGAGCGACATGGACCTGGCGCTACCTCTCCTCGATCGGCGAGCGGACTCTTCGCGAGCGGCCCTGGGGGACAGTCCGGCGCTGTGCCGCACCTGCGGCGCAGCCCCGGCTGGTCCGCTGGAGGACTCTAGGACAGAAGCCTGCGAACACCTACGCGGGAGGGCCTCTGTTGCAAAATCGTGACCGCTCCGAGACAAGCCGTCATACCGGCTCGACCACGGCCGTCACACCTGTCACAGGCCTCGACGGCGGGTCAGTCCCGCTTGCGCCGGGCCGTCGCGCGGGCCCGCTCGGTGGCGTCCAGCACCACCTTGCGCATCCGGACCGCCGCGGGGGTGACCTCGACGCACTCGTCCTCGCGGCAGAACTCCAGGGCCTGCTCGAGCGACAGCACGCGGTGCGGGATGAGGGGGACCAGCACGTCGCCGGAGGACTGGCGCATGTTGGTGAGCTTCTTCTCCTTGGTCGGGTTGACGTCCATGTCGTCCGACCGCGAGTTCTCGCCCACGATCATGCCCTCGTAGACCTGGGTGCCCGGTCCCACGAACATCGTCCCGCGCTCCTGCAGGTTGGCCAGCGCGAAGCCGGTGGTCGCACCGCGCCGGTCCGCGACCAGTGACCCCGACGGCCGTGTGCGCAGCTCGCCGTGCCACGGCTCGTAGCGCTCGTGCACGTGGTGCAGCAGGCCGGTGCCGCGGGTCTCGGTGAGGAACTCGGTGCGGAAGCCGATGAGCCCGCGCGCCGGCACGATGTACTCCATCCGGATCCAGCCGGTGCCGTGGTCGACCATCTGCTCCAGTCGGCCCTTGCGCAGCGCCAGCAGCTGGATCAGCACGCCCTGGTAGTCCGACGGCGCGTCGATGGTCAGCCGCTCCATCGGCTCGTGGACCTTGCCGTCGACCACCCGCGTGACGACCTGCGGCTTGCCGACGGTGAGCTCGAAGCCCTCGCGCCGCATGATCTCGACGAGGATCGCGAGCTGCAGCTCACCGCGCCCCTGCACCTCCCAGGTGTCCGGTCGCTCGGTCGGCAGCACCCGGATCGAGACGTTGCCGACCAGCTCCGCGTCCAGCCGGGCCTTGACCAGCCGGGCGGTGAGCTTCTTGCCGCTCTCGCCGGCCAGCGGCGAGGTGTTGATGCCGACCGTCATCGAGATGTTGGGCTCGTCGATGGTGATGACCGGCAGGGGCCGCGGGTCGTCGGCGTCGGCCAGCGTCTCGCCGATCGTGATCTCGGGGATGCCGGCGATCGCGATGATGTCCCCCGGCCCGGCCACCTCGGCCGGCACCCGCTCGAGCGCCTCGGTCATCAGCATCTCGGTGATCTTCACCCGCTCGGTGGACCCGTCCGTCCGGCACCACATGACCGTCTGACCCTTGCGGATCTCGCCCTGGTGCACCCGGCAGAGCGCGAGCCGGCCGAGGTAGGGGGACGCGTCGAGGTTGGTGACGTGCGCCTGCAGCGGGGCCCCGTCGCTGTACGTGGGGGCCGGCACGGCGTCGAGGATCGTCCTGAACAGCGGCTCGAGGTCCTTGCTGTCCGGGAGGCCGCCGTCCTCGGGGCGCTCCAGCGAGGCCCGGCCGGCCTTCGCCGAGCAGTAGAGGATCGGGAAGTCCAAAGCGGCGACGGACGTGGCGGACTGGTCGTCCAACAAGTCCAGGAAGAGCTCGTAGGTCTCGTCGACGACCTCGGCGATCCGCGCGTCGGGGCGGTCCACCTTGTTGACCACGAGCACCACGGGCAGCCGCGCCTGCAGGGCCTTGCGCAGCACGAACCTGGTCTGCGGGAGCGGGCCCTCGCTGGCGTCGACGAGCAACACGACCCCGTCGACCATCGACAGGCCGCGCTCGACCTCGCCCCCGAAGTCGGCGTGGCCAGGGGTGTCGATGATGTTGATCGTGACCTCGCGCCCGTCCGTGACATGACGCACGGCGGTGTTCTTCGCGAGGATCGTGATGCCCTTCTCGCGCTCGAGGTCCATCGAGTCCATGACCCGCTCGTTGACCGAGCCCTCCTCGGCCTGGTGCTCCGAGAAGGCGCCGCTCTGCCAGAGCATCGCGTCGACCAGCGTGGTCTTGCCGTGGTCGACGTGCGCGACGATCGCGACGTTGCGGAGGTCGTCGCGGCTGCGCACGTCGGACGGGGTTGCAGGCATGGCGGAGCGCTCGTTCCGGTCGGGGGATTGACCCTCGATCCTATGTCCGGGCGGGGTCCCGGGCCGAATCCGCGCAGGTGGGCATCGTCACACGGAGGTGCTGTCCGGTGGCTGGGACGCGGATGCCAAACTGACGGTCTCAGCGACAGGTGGCCCGCCGCAGTGACGCGCGGGCCCGGCAACCGTGGGACGGCGATGAGCACAGGCGTCATGAGCGCGCGACGGGCGAAGATCACCGCCCGCACCCTGCGTACCGACCGGTGGTGGTTCCCGCCGCTGGTCACCTTCGTCGGGTTGAGCGCCTGGGTGCTCTACGCCACGGTCCGCGTCTTCATGCAGAAGTGGTACTGGGTCGACGACTTCCACTACCTGACGCCGTTCTACTCCCCCTGCATCTCCGAGGGATGTGTGCCCGAGGCCGCGCACTTCGGCCGGATCCTGCCGGACGTGTGGTTCATCCCGTACGCGGCGGCCACGCTCCCGTTCCTGCTGCTGTTCCGCCTGACCTGCTACTACTACCGCAAGGCCTACTACCGGGCGTTCTGGCTCTCGCCGCCGGCCTGCGCAGTGGCCGAGCCGCACTCGACCTACACCGGCGAGACCCGGTTCCCGCTGATCTTCCAGAACGCCCACCGCTACTTCTTCTACGCGGCGGTCGTGATCTCGCTGATCAACACCTGGGACGCGATCCTGGCCTTCCACAGCCCCGAGGGCTTCGGCTTCGGGCTCGGCAACCTCGTCCTGCTCGGCAACGTGGTCATGCTCTGGGCCTACACCGCCTCCTGCCACTCCTGCCGGCACATCGTCGGCGGCCGGCTCAAGCACTTCTCTGCCAACCCCGTCCGCTACAAGGCCTGGACCTTCGTGTCCCGCCTGAACACCCGGCACATGGAGCTGGCGTGGATCACGCTCGGCACCCTCGCCGTCACCGACTTCTACGTGATGGCCGTCGCCGCCGGGTGGATCGACGACCTGCGCTTCATCAACTGATGCTCCCCCTGACGGACAAGAGGAAGACCCCGCGATGACCGAGATCGAGCGCCACTCCTACGACGTCGTGGTGATCGGCGCCGGCGGTGCCGGGCTCCGCGCCGCCATCGAGGCCCGCCTGCAGGGCAAGCGCACCGCGATCGTCTGCAAGTCGCTGTTCGGCAAGGCGCACACGGTCATGGCGGAGGGCGGCGCCGCCGCGGCGATGGGCAACGTCAACTCCAACGACAACTGGCAGGTCCACTTCCGCGACACCATGCGCGGCGGGAAGTTCCTGAACCACTGGCGGATGGCGGAGCTGCACGCCAAGGAGGCGCCGGACCGCGTCTGGGAGCTCGAGACATACGGCGCGCTGTTCGACCGCACCAAGGACGGCAAGATCAGCCAGCGCAACTTCGGCGGCCACGAGTACCCCCGCCTCGCGCACGTCGGTGACCGCACGGGGCTGGAGATGATCCGCACCCTGCAGCAGAAGATCGTGTCGCTGCAGCAGGACGACCTGCGTGAGCACGGTGACGCCGAGGCGATGCTCAAGGTGTTCGCCGAGGTGACGATCACCTCCCTGCTCAAGGACGGCGAGCGGATCAGCGGCGCGGTGGGCTACACCCGCGAGGACGGCACCTTCGCGGTGTTCGCCTCCCCCGCCGTGATCCTGGCCACGGGTGGCATCGGCAAGTCCTTCAAGGTGACCTCGAACTCCTGGGAGTACACCGGTGACGGCCACGCCCTGGCGATGAAGGCCGGCGCCACCCTGCTGAACATGGAGTTCGTCCAGTTCCACCCGACCGGCATGGTCTGGCCGCCGTCGGTCAAGGGCATCCTCGTCACCGAGTCGGTCCGTGGCGACGGCGGCGTGCTCAAGAACTCCGAGAACAAGCGCTTCATGTTCGACTACGTCCCAGCGGTCTTCCGCAAGCAGTACGCGGAGACCGAGGACGAGGCGGACCGCTGGTACGAGGACCCGCAGAACAACCGTCGCCCGCCGGAGCTGCTGCCCCGCGACGAGGTCGCCCGGGCCATCAACTCCGAGGTGAAGGCCGGCCGCGGCTCCCCCGCCGGCGGCGTCTTCCTGGACATCGCGTCCCGGCTGCCGGCAGACGCGATCCGCAAGAAGCTGCCGTCGATGTACCACCAGTTCAAGGAGCTGGCCGACGTCGACATCACCGCCCAGCCGATGGAGGTCGGCCCGACCTGCCACTACGTCATGGGCGGCGTCGAGGTCGACCCGGACACCGCGGCGGCTCGCGTCCCCGGCCTGTTCGCGGCCGGCGAGGTGGCCGGCGGCATGCACGGCTCCAACCGGCTGGGCGGCAACTCGCTGTCCGACCTGCTCGTGTTCGGCCGCCGTGCGGGAGCGGGCGCCGCCGCGTACGTCGACTCGCTCGGGGCCGCCCGCCCGCGGGTGACCGACGACGACGTGGACGAGGCACAGCGCGAGGCCGAGGCGCCGTTCACGGCGTCCGGCGGCGAGAACCCCTACGCGATCCACGCCGACCTGCAGCAGACGATGAACGACCTGGTCGGGATCATCCGCACCGCCTCCGAGGTCGAGGAGGCGCTGAAGAAGCTCGACGACCTCAAGGCCCGCGCCCGCAAGGTCACGGTGCAGGGAGACAAGGTTTTCAACCCGGGCTGGCACCTGGCACTCGACCTGCCGAACATGCTGATCGTGTCCGAGTGCATCGCCCGCTCGGCCCTGATCCGTGAGGAGTCGCGTGGCGGCCACACCCGTGACGACTTCCCGGCGATGAGCCCCGAGTGGCGCAAGGTCAACCTCGTGTGCCGCCCGGTCGACGACAGCGTCGAGGTGACCCAGCAGCCGCTGCCGGTGATGCCGCCGGAGCTCCTCTCCCTGTTCGACCGCGAGGAGCTGAGCAAGTACATGACCGACGAAGAGCTCGCGATCCTGCCGGAAGGGAAGAAGGCCTGATGGGGTACAACGCTCGCTTCAAGGTCTGGCGAGGCGACGACACCGACGGTGAGCTCGAGGACTTCACGGTCGAGGTGAACGAGGGCGAGGTCGTCCTCGACATCATCCACCGGCTGCAGGCCACCCAGACTCCTGACCTCGCGGTCCGCTGGAACTGCAAGGCCGGCAAGTGCGGCTCGTGCAGCGCCGAGATCAACGGCCGCCCGCGGCTGATGTGCATGACCCGCATGAGCACCTTCGCCGAGGACGAGGTCGTGTCGGTGACGCCGCTTCGGGCGTTCCCGGTCGTCAAGGACCTCGTCACCGACGTCTCCTTCAACTACGAGAAGGCGCGGCAGGTGCCGGCGTTCGCGCCGCCCGCCGACCTGGCTCCCGGCGAGTACCGGATGGACCAGCTCGACGTCGAGCGCAGCCAGGAGTTCCGCAAGTGCATCGAGTGCTTCCTCTGCCAGGACACCTGCCACGTCGTGCGTGACCACGAGGAGAACAAGCCCTCGTTCGCGGGCCCGCGGTTCTTCATCCGGCTGGCCGAGCTCGACATGCACCCGCTGGACGCCCGCGACCGCAAGCGCGAGGCGCAGTCGGACCACGGCCTGGGCATGTGCAACATCACGAAGTGCTGCACCGAGGTCTGCCCGGAGCACATCAAGATCACCGACAACGCGATCATCCCGATGAAGGAGCGCGTCGTCGACACGCAGTACGACCCGCTGGTCTGGCTCGGCTCGATGATCCCCCGCCGGTCCACCATGGCGGCCGACCGCAGCCTGGGCAACGGCGACGTCGAGGCCGCCGAGCGGTCGGCGCGTGAGCGGCTGAAGGTCAAGCCGGCGGACCGTTCCGCGCTGCGAACCCTGCAGCGCGCCCTGCACGCCCAGGGCCGCTTCGCCGAGGCCGCCGAGGCTGCGCGCACCCACGCCGCGAACGCAGGGCGCGGCGGGAACACCCGCCTGGTCGCCCTCGGCGGGCTGGCCTGGGAGCTGCTGTGCGCCGTCGAGTCCGGCCAGCTCGAGCTCGACCGGGTCGAGGACGAGATCGCCTCGAGCCTTCAGCAGGCCCAGCGTCACGCCAGCACCGGCACGACGCTGGCCGGCACCCACGCGCTGCACCACCTCGTGCACGGCCGTCTCGGCGACGCCGCGCACCACGCGCGCGAGGCGATCGTCTGGGACCGCGAGCGCACGGCGCGAGCCGACGACCTTGTCACGCTCTCGGAGGCTCTCGCCGCGTTGGGCGAGTCCGAGGAGGCCGCCTCGGCCCTGGCCGAGTCGCAGTCGTTGTGGCCGGACAACCCGCGACTGGCGGGCGTGCGGGCGAACCTGGAGGACATGAACGTCCACAGCTGACCGGGTGTACGCGGGCTGGCTCCGCGGTAGTGGTGGACGGACCGCCACGACTGACGGAGGCTGACGGCATGGCTGACCTGCTCGACCGCGCCGACATCGACACCGCTCTGGCCTCGCTGCCCGGCTGGGCCTACGAGGACGAGAAGCTCGTCAAGCGTGCCGAGGTGCCCACGGACAGCCAGGACGCGCTTGTCGAGGCCGTCTCCCGGGTCGCGGACGACCTGAACCACCACCCGGACGTCGCGCGGGACGGCACCGGCGTGACCTTCCGGCTGTGGACCCACAGCGCGGGGGGCGTCACCGCGAAGGACGTCGACCTCGCCGCCCGGATCGACCAGCAGCTCTCCGGAGCGGGCACCGACACCGCCAGCTGACGGCGCGTTGCCACCACGCGTCGCGGTGGTCGGCTCCAAGATGGGCGCCATGACGCTCACCGAGTTCCTGGACGCGCGCCTCACCGAGGACGAGCTGACCGCGCACGCGGCC
>DASTVO010000444.1:0-3056 GCA_035759075.1 Actinomycetes bacterium | reverse complement strand
CCGTCGACGCCGCCGAGGTCCACGAACGCACCGAAGTTGACGATGCTGGAGACCACGCCGGAGCGGACCTGGCCCTTCTGCAGGGTCTGCAGGAAGGTGGAGCGTACCTCGGACTGGGTCTGCTCCAGCCACGCGCGGCGGCTGAGCACGACGTTGTTGCGGTTCTTGTCCAGCTCGATGATCTTCGCCTCGAGCTCCTTGCCGACGTACGGCTGGAGGTCGCGCACCCGGCGCATCTCCACCAGCGACGCCGGGAGGAAGCCGCGCAGACCGATGTCGAGGATCAGGCCACCCTTGACGACCTCGATGACGGAGCCGGTGACGATGCCGTCCTCGTCCTTGATCTTCTCGATCGTGCCCCAGGCGCGCTCGTACTGGGCGCGCTTCTTGGACAGGATCAGCCGGCCCTCCTTGTCCTCCTTCTGGAGAACCAGGGCCTCGACCTCGTCACCGACGCTGACGACCTCGTTGGGGTCGACGTCGTGCTTGATCGAGAGCTCGCGGGAGGGGATGACGCCCTCGGTCTTGTAGCCGATGTCGAGCAGGACCTCGTCCCGGTCGACCTTGACGATGACACCCTCGACGATGTCTCCGTCGTTGAAGTACTTGATGGTCTCGTCGATCGCGGCGAGGAACGCTTCCTCGTCACCGATGTCGTTCACAGCGACCGTGGGGGTGCTGGAGACCGGGGCTTCGATGCTTGCCGTCATGTGGTGGGTGGCTCCGTTGCGGACAGGTTGTCGTCGGTTCTACGCGGACGGCGGGGTTGCCGCGGCGCAGCGCCAAGGGCCCGTTTCGACCTGCCGGGAAGACCAGGACCCGGTCGACGGGCTAGCTGGACGATCGACACACCGAGCGAGAGCCTGCCCATGACAGAGAGTCACGCAGACCCGCAGCGCACCGATCAGGGTACGCGCACGCGTGAGCGGGGGTCAACGCGGGGCGAGCTCACCCTCGTCCTCCGCCACGCTCCCCGTTTGGGCGACGTCTGCCAGCAGGCCGGCCTGGCCGAGCGCCCGGACCAGCTCGAGCACGTCGGCGCCCACCACCTCCTCCGGCGCGCCGAAGACCTCGGCCAGGTCGCGGACAATCTCCGCCAGCGGCGCCGTCCCGTCCAGCACCGACCACACCAGCGCGCCGAGCTGGTCGACGGTGACCGTCGCGCCGGTCGCCCGGTCCAGCAGCAGGGCGGCGCCGTCGAGCTCGTGCACCTCGACGGTCGGGCGCGGCCCGACCACGTCGTCCAGCGTCAGCGAGTCGACCGGCCGGCCGCTGGTGTCCGGGTCCTCGTCGCCGATCTCACCGTCGGTGGCCGCCTCCGCCAGCAGCCGGCGCACTAGCCGCTCTCCCCCGGCGACGCCGCTCAGCAGCCGCCGGTCGGTGCCGATGAGCACCGCCGACGGGGTACCGGAGGTGCCCAGCGCCTCCCGGACACCGTCCACGTCGACGAGGACCGGGAGGTGCGGCATCTCCGCGTACGCGGCGAGGTTCTGCTCCACCGTGCCGGTGGCCAGGACTGCCACCGAGACCCGGCTGCCGAGCAGCTCGGCCCACCGCCCGACGTCCGGCCGGAGCGCCTTGCACGGCCCGCAGCCGGGGCTGAGCGTGATCAACAGCAGCGGTCGGCCGGGCGCCAGCAGGTCGTCGAGGCCGGTCGTGCCGCCGGTCAGGTCGGGCAGCCGGAACTCCGGGGCGCGCGTGTGCCCGGGCCCGTCGTCGAAGGCCCGCTCGTCGTCCTGCGCTCGGCGCCGGCGGGCCGCCTGCCCGGCGACGGCCTCGGCGAGCACGACCAGACCGGCCAGCGCGAGTCCGCCCACCACGGCGGGGACGGTCGCCTCGAAACGCCCGCCGCCACCGGCCGCGGCCATCAGGCCGGTGACGGCGAGCGCGCTCAGGACCCCGTTGCGCACCAGCGTGCGGGCGCTGACGTCGGCCGCACCCAGCCGGCCGAAGCAGTGGCACTCGGGTCGGCGCCCGGCCCGCAGCGCGAGGGCAACGGCGACCGAGAAGCCGGTGAGCAGTGCGAGGGCGAGGGCGAAGCCGACCGGGGCGGCGACGACCAGCAGCACCGCGGTGAGCAGCTCGACCGGGGCGAGCAGGGTCGCGACCGGGCCGACCAGCCGGCCCGGGAGACCGAAGCCGGCGACGGCCTCCCGCGTACCCGCCCGGTCGAGGAGCTTGGCTCCCCCGCTCACGGCGAACACCGCGGCGAGCGCGACGCCGAGCAGCACCTCCACGTCAGCATCCCCCCGTCCGGCGCCGGACCACCGCGCGCCGAAGCCGAGCGTAAGGAGACCGCTCGCCGGCTGTCAGGCGAACGGCGCGGATCGCCCCGCCGCCAGCGACCCCGTCCGGGCGGTGTCCCGCAGGATCTCCCGCGCTCGCTCGACGACCGGGTTGGCGTGCTCGCGGGCGGCGAGGTCGACCAGGGCGAAGAGGTCGAGCGCGCGGGCGGTGTCGAGCCAGCCGCTCGGCAGGCCGCCGGCCGAGGCGACCTCGACAGCGCCGGCGACGAACGCGCGGCCGGGGTCGTCGTCCTCGTCCGGCGGGAAGCGCAGCAGGTTGCCGAGGTCGGCCAGCCGGCAGCCCGAGTAGGCGTACTCCCAGTCCAGCAGCCCGGTGACCTCGGCCCGCTCGACGTCGACGAGCAGGTTCTTCGGGTTGAGGTCGCCGTGCACGAGCGTCGACTCGTGCGCCACGGCGTCCAGCAGCGGCCGGACGCCGCGGGCGAGGGCGAGGAGCCCCGCCTTGTCGTCGGCGGTCCAGCCGGGGAGTCGGTCGGCGTGCCGCCGGACGAAGGCCTCGAGGGAGGTGAGGTCTGCCGGCATCGGGGTGACGATGAGGTCGGGCCCCTGCAGCTCGCCGGGCGTGGCGAACCGGACGGTGGCGAGCCGCAGCAGCACCCCGCCGACGGCCCGGCCGAGCGCGGCCGCGTCCTGCTCGCCCACCTCCGGCAGCACGGTGTCGAGCCGCTCGCCCGGGAGGCGGGACATCAGCACGTACGGTGGGTGTTCGCTGTTCGGTGCCGTCTGCGCGTCGCGCACCGCCGGGACCGG
>DASTVO010000443.1:0-11323 GCA_035759075.1 Actinomycetes bacterium | reverse complement strand
TGCCCGAGCTCGACCCCCGCGTACGCCGGATCAACGCCGACGAGCCCTACCGGCTCAAGGGCCGCTGCATCGGGGTCAAGCTGGAGAACACCCGCGTACGGATCGCCGCCGGCCGCCCGCACCGGCCGGGCCACGACTACCTCGGGACGTCGGAGCTGCTGGCCGACCTCGTCCTCATGCGCGAGTCGCTGGCTGCCCACAAGGGCGAGCTGCCGGCGACCGGCCGGATGGACCGCACGATCCGTACGGTCGCCTGCTTCGGGCTGCAGCTGGCGACCCTGGACGTCCGCGAGCACGCCGACGCGCACCACCATGCGCTCGCCCAGCTGTTCGACCGGCTCGGCGAGCTGTCCTGGCGCTACGCGGACCTGCCCAGGGCGAACCGCCTCGCGCTGCTGCGCAAGGAGCTGGCCGGGCGACGCCCGCTCGCGCCGCTGCCCGCGCAGCTCGACGAGGCGGGCACCCGGACGCTGGCCGTGTTCACGACGGTCCGCGACGCCATCGCGGCCCTCGGGCCCGAGGTGTGCGAGAGCTACATCGTGTCGATGACCCGCGGCGCCGACGACCTGCTGGCGGCCGCGGTCCTGGCCCGCGAGGCGGGGCTGGTCGACCTGCACCGGGGCGTGGCCCAGGTCGGGTTCGTGCCGCTGCTGGAGACCATCGGCGAGCTGCGCGAGGCGGGGCAGGTCCTCGACGAGCTGCTCACGGACCCGTCGTACCGCCGCATCGTGTCCCTGCGCGGCGACGTGCAGGAGGTCATGCTCGGCTACTCCGACTCCAACAAGGAGGCGGGGATCACCACGTCGCAGTGGGAGATCCACCGGGCGCAGCGGCAGCTGCGCGACGTGGCGGTGCGGCACGGGGTCCGGCTGCGGCTCTTCCACGGCCGGGGCGGGACGATCGGGCGCGGCGGCGGCCCGACGCACGACGCGATCCTCGCCCAGCCGTACGGGACGCTCGACGGTGAGATCAAGGTGACCGAGCAGGGCGAGGTGATCTCGGACAAGTACTCGCTGCCGGCGCTGGCCCGGGAGAACCTCGAGCTCACCCTCGCGGCGACGCTCGAGGCGTCGGTGCTGCACCGGACGCCGCGAACCTCCGACGACGCGTTGCGCCGCTACGACGAGGTGATGGACCTGCTCTCCGCCGCGGCGCACACGGCGTACCGCGAGCTGGTCGAGCACCCGGACCTGCCCGCCTACTTCGTCCAGTCGACGCCGGTCGAGCTGCTCACCGACCTCAACATCGGCTCCCGGCCGTCGCGGCGGCCGGACAGCGGCGGCGGCCTGTCCGGGCTGCGGGCGATCCCGTGGGTGTTCGGCTGGACGCAGTCACGGCAGGTGGTGCCCGGCTGGTACGGGGTCGGGACGGGGCTGGCCGCCGTGCGCGAGGCCGGGCTCGGGGACGTCCTCGACGAGATGTACGACGGGTGGCACTTCTTCCGCACCTTCCTGTCCAACGTGTCGATGACGCTGGCCAAGACCGACCTGCGGATCGCCGGACTGTACGTGGAGACGCTCGTCGACGAGGACCTGCGGCACGTCTTCGACCGGGTCCGCACCGAGCACGACGTGACGATGCGGGAGGTGCTCTCGGTGACCCGCGAGGGCTCGCTGCTGGGCAGCAACCCGCTGCTCGCGCGCACCCTGCAGGTCCGCGACGCCTACCTCGACCCGATCAGCTACCTGCAGGTGTCGCTTCTGCGCCGCTGGCGCGACCGCGATCCCGACGCCGAGCTCGACCCCAGGCTCCGGCAGGCTCTGCTGCTGACCGTCAACGGCGTGGCCGCGGGTCTCCGCAACACCGGCTGACCACGGGCTGACCTCGCACCCTTCCCGGGGAGCTGTCGGGCGGCCTGCCGTCAGGTGTTGAAGCTGTTCTGGGCACGGTCGAGGCCCTCGCTCACCAGGGCTTCGACGGCGTCGGCCGCCCGGTCGACCTCGAGGGCGAGGTCCTTGCGCTCGGCGGCACCGAAGTCGCGCAGCACGAAGACCGCGGCGTCCATCCGCCCCGGCGGGCGGCCGATGCCGAACCGCACCCGGTGGAACTCCCCCGAGCCCAGTGAACGGCGCAGCGACTTCAGCCCGTTGTGGCCGTTGTCACCGCCGCCGAGCTTGAGCCGGAGTCCGCCGAAGGGAAGGTCGAGTTCGTCGTGCACGACGACCAGTCGGTCGAGCGGCACCTTGAAGAAGTCCAACAGGGCCGACACCGGGCCGCCGGACTCGTTCATGTACGAGCGGGGCTTGGCCAGCACGACCCGGTGGCCGGCCAGCCGACCCTCGACGATCTCCGCGCGGGACTTGTGCGCCTTGAACCGGCCGGACACACGCTCGGCGAGCAGGTCGACGACCATGAACCCGACGTTGTGCCGGTTCCCTGCGTACTCCGGTCCGGGGTTGCCGAGCCCGACGACCAGCCAGACCTCGCCCGCTGACACGTCCGCCCCCCGCTCCGCCGCCCGGCGGGAACGGAACAGGCTCAGCTCTCGGCCTTCTCGCCCTCGCCGGCCTCGGCAGCAGGCTCGCCCTCGCCGGCCTCACCGGCAGCGGCCTCGGCCTGCTCCTCGCCGCTCGGCTCCTGCACGATGCCGACCTCGGCCTCGGCCTCGGCCAGCTCGGCCTCGAGCTGCTCGGCGGTCGGCGCTGCGGTGATGTTGACGACCAGCGCCTCGGGGTCGGTGGCGAGGCTGGCACCCTCGGGCAGCTTCACGTCCGAGGCGTGGACCTGGTCGCCCACGCCCATCCCGTCGATCGACACGTCGACGCCGGTCGGGATGTGAGTGGCCTCGGCCTCGATCGAGAGGGTGTTCAGGTCGAGGTTCACCAGCGTCTCGGGCGCGGCCTCGCCGACCAGGTGCACCGGGATCTCGACGACGACCTTCTCGCCGCGCTTCACGACCACCAGGTCGACGTGCTCGAGGAAGCCCTTGATGGGGTCGCGCTGGACGTCCCTGGGCAGGGCGAGCTCGTCGCCGCTGTCCAGGTCGAGGGTCAGCAGGACGTTCGGGGTCTTGAGGGCCAGCATGAGCTCGTGGCCCGGCAGCGAGATGTGCCGCGGGTCGGTGCCGTGGCCGTAGAGGACGGCGGGGACCTTGTTGTCACGGCGGATGCGGCGGGCGGCGCCCTTGCCGAACTCGGTGCGCGGCTCAGCTGCGATTCGGACCTCGGACACGGCGGGGGACTCCTCGTGACGTACGTGCGGGTGATCAGTCGACGGTGGTCGGAGCGCAACGGGGCGACGGTCATCGACCACCGCGTCGATCACGGAGGCCGAATGGCATCCCTCGCCGCGCAACCGGGGCAGTCTAGCCGCCGGCGCACGTCGCACCCAAACCGGATCAGTCGTCAGTCGCTGTGCGGTCGCGCACACCGACGGCCACTCGGGTCAGCTGTGGCCGTCGAAGAGGCTCGTGACGGAGCCGTCGTCGAACACCTCACGGATGCCGCGGGCCAGCAGCGGCGCGATCGACAGCACGGTCAGCTTGTCGAAGCGCTTCTCCTCGCCGATCGGCAGCGTGTCGGTGACCACGACCTCGCTGACGCGTGAGTTCTTCAGCCGGTCGACGGCCGGGCCGGAGAGCACGGCGTGGGTGGCGGCGACGATCACATCGGCGGCACCGGCGTTGAAGAGCGCCTCGGACGCCTTGATGATCGTGCCACCGGTGTCGATCATGTCGTCCTGCAGGATGCAGGTGCGCCCGTCGACGTCACCGACGACACGGTTGGCGATCGCCTCGTTCGGCACGAGCGGGTCGCGGGTCTTGTGGATGAAAGCGACCGGTGCGCCGCCGAGGGTCTCGGACCAACGCTCCGCCAGGCGCAGCCGGCCGGCGTCCGGGGACACCACGGTCACCTTTGACCGGTCGACCCGGCGGTTGACGTGCGCGGCGAGCAGCGGCAGGGCGAAGAGGTGGTCGACCGGTCCGTCGAAGAAGCCCTGGATCTGCGCGGTGTGCAGGTCGACGGCCATCAGCCGGTCGGCACCCGCAGTCTTGAAGAAGTCGGCGACCATCCGGGCCGAGATCGGCTCCCGACCGCGGTGCTTCTTGTCCTGGCGGGCATAGCCGTAGAACGGAATCACCACCGTGATGCGCTTCGCGGAGGCCCGCTTGAGCGCGTCGACCATGATGAACTGCTCCATCAGCCACTGGTTGAGCGGCGCGGTGTGGCTCTGCAGCACGAAGGCGTCGCACCCGCGTACGGACTCCTTGTAGCGGACGAAGATCTCGCCGTTGGCGAAGTCGTACGCGGTGGTCGGCGTGAGCCCGATGCCCAGCTCGTCGGCCACCGCCTCGGCCAGCTCCGGGTGGGACCGGCCGGCGAAGAGCATCAGCTTCTTCTCGCCCGTGGTCTTGATGAAGCTCATCCGTCCGACCTCTCCTCGTGACCACGGTCATTCTCGACTGCGGCGCGCTCGGCCGCCTCCGCCGTCCGGGTGCCGGCCCGCCTCCGGGCGACCCACCCCGCGATGTTGCGCTGCTTGCCGCGGGCCACCGCCAGCTCGCCCGGCGCCACCGCTGCGGTCACGGTGGAACCGGCCGCGACGTAGGACCCGTCGCCGATGTCGACCGGCGCGACGAGAACCGAGTCGCTGCCGACGAACGAGTGCGCGCCGACCCGGGTGTGGCTCTTCGTGACGCCGTCGTAGTTGGCGAAGATCGTGCCGGCGCCGATGTTGGCGCCCTCCCCGATCGTGGCGTCGCCGACGTAGGACAGGTGCGGCACCTTCGCCCCGTCGGCGAGCTCGGCCTTCTTCATCTCGACGAACCCGCCGGCCTTGGCGCCGCGGCCGAGCCGGGTGCCGGGGCGCAGGTAGGTGTACGGGCCGACGGTGGCCTCGGCCCCGATCACCGCGCCGAAGGACGTGGTGTTGACGACCTCGGCGCCGGCACCCACCTCGGTGTCGACCAGGAGGCAGTTCGGGCCGACGGTCGCGCCCGTCGCCACGCGGGTCGTGCCGCGCAGCAGCGTGTTGGGCTCGAGCACGACGTCGGGCTCGAGGGTGACGTCGCTGTCGACCCAGGTGGTGGCCGGGTCGAGGACGCTGACGCCGGCGCGCATCCAGCGCTCGAGCGTCCGGCGGTTGAGCTCGCGGTGCAGTGCCGCGAGCTGCACCCGGTCGTTCGCACCCTCCACGGCCCACGTGTCATGGACCGCGAGCGCACCGACGCGACGACCGGCCGCAACGGCGTGGCCGACGACATCGGTCAGGTAGAGCTCCCCCTGCGCGTTGTCGGTGTCGAGCCTGGCCAGCCCGTCGTGCAGCGTCGCCGCGTCGAACGCGTAGACCCCCGAGTTGACCTCGCGGACCGTCCGCTGCTCGGGCGTGGCGTCCTTCTGCTCGACGACGCCGACCACGGCGTCGTCGTCACCGCGCAGCACCCGGCCGTAGCCGGTGGGGTCGCCGAGATGGGCGGTGAGGACGGTGACGGCGTTCGCCTGCTCCGCGTGGGCGTCGAGCAGACCCTGCAGCACCTCGGTCGTCAGGAGCGGGACGTCGCCGTACGTCACGACAACGGTCCCGTCGAGCTCCGGGAGCTCGGCCAGGGCGCACTGCACCGCGTGCCCGGTGCCGAGCTGCTGCTCCTGGACGACGGTGGCCGCCTTGGGCGCGACCTCCGCGAGGTGGGCGACCACCTGGTCGCGGCCGTGCCCGACGACGACGACCAGGTGGGCCGGCTCGAGGTCGGAGGCAGCGGCGACGGCGTGGTGGACGAGGGTCCGGCCGCCGACCGGGTGCAGGACCTTCGGGATCGCCGACTTCATCCGGGTGCCCTCGCCCGCGGCGAGAACCACCACGGCGGCCGGTCGGTCGGGGCTCACGCGCGAGCGCTCCTCGGCGAGGCGGCGGACGGGGGGACTCCCGACCGAGGATACCTGCCGTTCATCACGCGCATGCCGGGACGTGCTCGACGCCCGCCTCCAGCCTGACGCACAGCTCCGCCGCCTGGACTCGAACCAGGACTGCAAGGCTCCAAAGGCCTGCGGGCTGCCAATTACCCCACGGCGGATCGCTGCACAGGCTAGACGGTCCCTCCGGCGGTGCCCGTCTCGCGGACGGGCCTGCCACGCGCCATGTCAGCCGCCACACCGGCGAAGAGACCCTCGATCGTCTGGTACAGCACGCGGCTCTGACGAACCCGGATGACCAGGCAGCCGTGGTAGTCCCGGCCGACGTTGAGCCGGACCGTCCTGGGTTGATGACGCTTCAGAGTCGGCCGCGCGAACTCCTCGACCTCGACGTCGATCACCTCGCTCCAGAAGCGGTGGGCGGCATCGATGTCGGCGGACTCGTGGATCGAGAGTCGGTAGGCACGGTGCTCGGCGGGCACCCCCATGAGATCGAGCCAGCGCAGGAACATCGCGATCACGGCAGGGTCGCTGTTGATGAACGCCACGTTCTCGCGCCGAGCGTAGGGCTTGTCCTTGGCACCCTCGGCCCAGTAGAGGACGGCGCCGAGCAGCATCAGCTCGCGGTCGGACACCTGCCCCACGAGCTGCGCCCCCGCCGCCTTGACCTGTCGGCGATCCTCCTCTCTCCGTGCCCTCTCCCGGAGCCAGCGTTCGCCGTTGATCCTGTTCGCGTGGCTCGCCCGTGGACGAAGGCCCTCCGGGACAGGCAGGTCACGCACCCAGACCGAGACCGTGCTCGTGGCGACACCGAGTTCCTGGGCGATGACCTTGAGCGAGGCTCCGCCCAGACGAAGCAGACGAGCTTGGTCTCGTATGCCGTCCTTGGCATTGGGACGCCGGGTCCAGGCCGGCGGCGCGATATCAGCAACCCATCGGTGCACGACACTCGTGCTGCGGACGCCCAGCTCGTGAGCAATCCGCGACACGCTCATGCCAGCCTCGCGCATCTCGCGAGCCCGGACGCGAAGTCCTGTGTCGTACCGACCGGGAGCCATGCGCCATCCGACCAGGAGCCCCGGACACAAACGCCGAGGCTCCTGGCCGGACGGACGTCAGGAGGCGGCCCGGACCCCGCGTGCGTCGACGAACTCGTCGCGGGCGGCGACGGCCTGGTCCGGGTGGTCGGCGAACAGGCCGTCCAGGCCGGCCGCGAGGAACGCGGTCACCTCGCCGGCGAAGTCGCCGTAGGCCGCCGGGTCGCTGCCCGACCGGTAGTCGGTCGGAAGGAAGAAGTTCTCGGCGCGGAAGGTGTACGCGTGCACGAGCAGTCCCGCGTCGTGCGCGTCGTCGACGAAGGTCGTCGGCTCGCCGAGGGTCCCGTCGGCATCGCGTGGGATCACGTAGCCCTTCTCGGGGCCGACCCCGTCCGCGTACGTCGCGATCTCCGCCAGCCCCGCCGGCGACGCCAGCTCGCCGTAGGTCCGCGGCGTCCCGGCCGCGACGAGGTCGTACGGCGCCGTGGCCTTGTTGGCGAACAGCTGCACCAGCGGCACCCGCACGACGCGGTCCAGCTCGCGCAGGTTCGTCGTCTCGAAGGACTGGATGAAGACGCGGGCGCGCGGGCGGTCCAGCTTGTTCGCCCGCAGCGTGCGCACGAGGGGCTCCTCGAGCGAGAGCCCGACCGAGTCGAAGTACGTCGGGTGCTTGGTCTCCGGGTAGATCCCGACCGGGCGACCTGCGCGAGCGCTCTCGCGCCGCACCAGGTCGATGACCTCCTGCAGCGTCGGCACCCGGTAGCGACCGTCGAAGCGGGTATTCCGGGGCCGCAGGTCGGGGATCCGCTCGACGGCGCGCAGCGTCCTCAGCTCGGCCACGGTGAAGTCCTCGGTGAACCAGCCCTCCAGCGGTACCCCGTCGACGACCTTCACCGTCTTGCGCGAGGCGAACTCCGGCCGGTCGGCGACGTCGGTCGTGCCGCTGATCTCGTTCTCGTGCCGGGCGACCAGCACGCCGTCCTTGGTCGACACCAGGTCGGGCTCGACGTAGTCGGCGCCCTGACGGATGGCCAGGCGGTACGCGGCGAGGGTGTGCTCGGGCCGGTAGCCGCTGGCCCCTCTGTGGGCGATGACCAGCGGCTCGGCGACCGGCAGTGCGGCGCTGTGCCTGTCCGGGCGGGAGGCGGCCTCCGCCGCTCCGGCCTGGACGAGTGACGGGGCAGTGGTGGCTGCGACGGCGAGCAGCGACGCGACCGGGAGCAGGAGTCGTCTCATGACCCTGCACCGAAACGGACGAGGGCGACGGAGGTACGAATCGGGCATGTCGGGCAGGTTAGCGATCATTGACGATCGCGTCGCCGGTTAGACCACCTACGGTCGCGTAGGTTACCGTCCCGTAGGAACGCAACCCGAGCGCAGAGGGACCCCTCGCATGACGACACCGGTCATCTCGACGACCACCGACCCGACCGACGCCCCCAGCGGCACCATGGGCGGCGAGCGCAAGGGCCTGGTGGAGCAGGTGGCGCTGGTGGCCTTCATCGCGGTGCCGTTCCTCGCGATCCTGCTGGCGATCCCGGTCGCCTGGGGCGGCTGGCTGGGCTGGACCGACGTCGCGCTGTCGTTCGTCTTCTACGCGGTCACCGGTCACGGAATCACCGTCGGCTTCCACCGCTACCTCACCCACGGCTCGTTCAAGGCCAAGCGGCCGCTGCGCATCGCGCTCGCGGTCGCCGGCAGCATGGCGATCGAGGGACCGGCGATCCGCTGGGTCGCCGACCACCGCAAGCACCACAAGTTCTCCGACAAGGAGGGCGACCCGCACTCGCCGTGGCGTTACGGCGACACCGTGCCGGCGCTGATGAAGGGCCTCTGGTACGCCCACATGGGCTGGCTCTTCGACGTGGAGCAGACCCCGCAGCGCCAGTACGCTCCCGACCTGCTCGCCGACCGCGACATCGTCAAGGTCAGCAGGTCGTTCGTGTACCTCGCGCTCGTCTCACTGCTCCTGCCGGCAGTCCTCGGCGGGCTGCTCACCTGGTCCTGGCACGGCGCGCTCACCGCGTTCTTCTGGGCGAGTCTCGTGCGCATCGGCCTGCTGCACCACGTGACGTGGTCCATCAACTCGATCTGCCACGCGATGGGCGACCGGCCCTTCGACAGCCGCGACCGCGCCGGCAACGTGTGGTGGCTGGCGATCCTGTCCATGGGCGAGTCCTGGCACAACCTGCACCACGCCGACCCGACCTGCGCGCGCACCGGCGTGCTCAAGGGACAGGTCGACTCCGGCGCCCGGGTCATCCAGGCCTTCGAGGCGGCCGGCTGGGCCTACGACGTCCGGTGGCCCAAGCAGGCGCGACTCGACGCCCGCCGGTCGGCGGCCTGATGGCCGCGACGCCGTCGGCGGTCCCGGACAAGGGCCGGAACAGGCGCGACGGCAAGGCCCGGATGACCGGAAAGGAGCGCCGCGAGCAGCTGCTGGACATCGGGCGCGCGCTCTTCGCCCAGAAGGGCTTCGACGCCACGTCGGTCGAAGAGATCGCCACGACCGCGGGGGTCTCCAAGCCGGTCGTCTACGAGCACTTCGGTGGCAAGGAAGGTCTGTACGCGGTGGTCGTCGACCGCGAGATGCGCACCCTCCTCGACGCCATCACCGGCGCGCTCACCAGCAGCGGCCACCCGCGCGAGCTGCTCGAGCGCGCCGCGTTCGCCCTGCTCGACTACGTCGAGAGCTCCAGCGACGGGTTCCGGATCCTGGTGCGCGACTCCCCCGTCGCGCAGTCGACCGGCACCTTCGCGTCGTTGATCAGCGACGCCGCCAGCCAGGTCGAGCACATCATGGTCAACCAGTTCAAGGAGCGCGGCTTCGACCCGAGGTTCGCCCCGATGTACGCGCAGATGCTGGTCGGCATGGTCGCGCTCACCGGCCAGTGGTGGCTCGACGCCCGCAGCCCGAAGAAGGCCGTCGTCGCCGCTCACCTCGTGAACCTCGCGTGGAACGGCCTCTCCGGCCTCGAGGCGCGCCCCGGCCTCAGCTCGCCGCAGTCGGCGCACTGACCGGCTCCAGCAGCTCGAGCCGGTTACCGTGCGGGTCGGCGACGTAGCAGCGCCGGTACCCCGGGAAGGTGCCGTCCCACAGCACCGCGACGCCGTGCGCGGCCAGCCGCTCGGCGAAGCCGTCGAGATCGTCCACGAGCAGCCCCGGATGCGCCTTGCGCGCCGGCCGGAACCCCTCCTCCACCCCGAGGTGTAGCTCGATGCACGCCGACCGGAACCAGACCCCGCCGCGCGCAGCCAGCTCCGGCGGCTTCGCGACCTCGGGCAGCCCGAGGACCTCCCCGTAGAACCAGCGCAGCGCGTCCTCCGAGCCGGGCGGCGCGGCGAGCTGGACGTGGTGCAGCCCGACGACCCCCGTGCTCATCGCTGCGCCACCGCGAAGATCCGCCGGTACGGCAGCACGGTGCCCCACGGCCGCTGCGGGTAGGCTGGGGCAACCAGCGAGCGGTACGCGGCGAGGAACTCCTCGCCCTCCTCCTCGTCGAGCTCGGTCAGCACCGGGCCGAGCCCGGTCCCCCGCATCCACTGCACCACGGCGTCCTCACCGGGGAGCACCTGCAGGTACGTCGTCTCCCAGACGTCGACCGAGCGCGTCAGACCGACCAGCGCCGCCAGGTAGGTCGCGGGTTCCTCCGACGCCGGGACCGCGAGGTCCGCGCCGGCCAACCGGTCGTCCCACCGTGGCGTCGCCGTCAGCTCGGCGATGGCGGTGTGCGTCCGCTCCCGGAAGTTGCCCGGGACCTGGAAGGCCAGCCAGCCGCCCGGCGCGAGCCAGGAGACGAACCGCGACAGGAGGTCGGTGTGCCCGGGGACCCACTGCAGCGTCGCGTTGCACGTCAGCACGTCGACCGGCCCGGCCGGCTCCCACTCCCGCAGGTCGGCCCGGGTGAAGCTGAGCCGCTCGTTCTCGCCGTCGGCGCTCGCCCGCTCGACCATCTCCGCCGAGTCGTCCACGCCCTCGACGTGGGCCCCTGGCCACCGCTCGGCGAGACCGCGGGTGAGGTTTCCCGGTCCGCAGCCAAGGTCGACCACCCGCGCCGGCGTCGCGGCCGGCACCCGGCTCATCAGGTCGGTGAAAGGCCGGGCCCGTTCGTCACCGAACCGCAGGTACTGCGTCGGGTCCCACCTCATCGACCCTCCCTGGGCGCGCTGCGGACAATATCTTGATGTCGAGACATCCTGCCGATTCGAACGTCTCGATGTCAAGAGGCTTGGACTCGATAATCTTCAGCGCACACACGTGGAGGTGCGATGCAGGACGAGGTGGACCGGCTGGTCTCCGCCTGGGCTCGCGAGCGCCCGGACCTCGACGTGCGGCCGCTCGAGGTGCTCAGCCGGGTGACGCGGCTGGCCCACCACCTCGACCGCGCGCGCCGCACCGCGTTCGCCGCGCACGACCTGGAGGTGTGGGAGTTCGAC
>DASTVO010000442.1:0-3280 GCA_035759075.1 Actinomycetes bacterium | reverse complement strand
CGCATCTCGGCCGGCGACTTGAGGTAGAAGTCGTCGGCCTCGAACTTGAACCGGTTGGGGTCGGCGAGCGTCTTGCCCGACTGCACGCAGAGCAGGACGGCGTGGGCCTCGGCGTCGTGGGCGTAGGTGTAGTGCAGGTCGTTGGTGGCGACCAGCGGCAGGTCGAGGTCCTTGGCCAGCCGGAGCAGGTCCGCCCGGACGCGCTGCTCGACCGGCAGCCCGTGGTCCATGACCTCGACGAAGAAGCTGTCCTTGCCGAAGATGTCGCGGAACTCTGCCGCGCTGCGGACCGCGTCGTCGTAGCGGCCGATGCGCAGCAGGGTCTGGACCTCACCACCGGGGCAGCCGGTCGTGGCGATCAGCCCCTCCGCGTACGTCTGGAGGAGCTCGCGGTCCATCCGCGGCTTGTAGTACTGCCCCTCCAGGCTGGCCAGGCTGGAGAGCCGGAACAGGTTGTGCATGCCGGCGGTTGTCTCGGCCCACAGCGTCATGTGCGTGTAGGCGCCGCCGCCGGAGACGTCGTCCTCGCCGCCGTCGGCCCAGCGGACCCTGGTCTTGTCCGACCGGTGGGTGCCCGGGGTGACGTACGCCTCGGTGCCGATGATCGGCTTGACCCCGTGGGCCTTGGACTTCTTCCAGAAGTCGTAGGCCCCGAACACGTTGCCGTGGTCGGTCATCGCCAGGGCCGGCATGCCCATCGCCGCCGACTCCTTGAACAGGTCGTCGAGGCGGGCCGCGCCGTCGAGCATGGAGTACTCGGTGTGCACGTGCAGGTGCACGAACGAGTCGCTGGATCCCATGCGGGGAGCTGCCTCCGAGACGCGGCCGGGGTGGTCTGTGTGCGGCTGAGTCTAGGTCCGGGGTCCGACGGTTCCGGGACACCTGCGGAACCGGCCAGCCCGTGTCGGCGTGTCGCCTCGGGACCTCCGATCGGGGCCGCGTTTGCGACGTTCTGCGGCGACACGCCGACTCGTGGCCCGGCGTGTCCCGCAGAACGTCGCAAACGATCAAGGGGTCCGGAGATCCACATCCCCGCGGGGTCCACAGATGCCCGGTAGCGACCCCGGCCTGGAGATCACCGGCCCCACGCTCGACGCCATGTCTTCCCTGCGGCGGCCGCTTCCTGCCGGCCTTGTCTCCCGACCCCGCACGTCTGCCGACCTCCGCGCTGCCGGGGTCTCGTCCCATGAGCTGTCGGGGTGCCTTTGGACGCCGGTGTTCCGTGGGGTTCACTCCTGGTTCGGCGTCGACCCAGCCGACCCGCTCACCCGGATCTTGGCGGTCGCTGAGCTGCTGCCGAAGGAGGCGGTGATCGGCGGCTGGGCGGCGCTCTTCCTGCACGGCGTCACCGACCTGGACGGTCGCACCGGACCCGGTGGCCGCAGCTTGCTGCCGGTACCGGTCTGCACCGGCCCGGTGGGCCGGATGCGGCACCGGGCAGGTGTCGCGATCGACCGCAGCACGCTTCTGCCCGAGGACCTCACGGTCGTCCGGGACGTCCCCGTCACCACGGCGGTACGCAGCGCCCTCGACGTCATGCGCTGGAACGGGGTCGAGGAAGGAGTCGTCGCCGGGGATGCCACGGCTCGTTTCGGTGCCGCCAGCACAGCAGCCGTCCACGCGTACGTCGCGCGGCATGCCGGCATGAAAGGCATCCCGCGCGCCCGCCACGCCGCGGCTCTGCTGGACTCCCGCGCGGCGTCCTGCCCCGAGAGCCGGTTCCGGGTGGTGTGGGTCGTCGAGGCTGGGCTGCCGGTGCCCCGCGTCAACTGCCCCCTGACCGATGCCGACGGGTTCCTGCTGGGCGAAGCCGACCTGTTCGATCCCGAGTCAGCGATGGTCGGCGAGTACGACGGCAGCGACCACCGGGACCTGACGCGCCACACCGCGGACAACATCCGCGAGGAAGGCTTCGAGCGGAACAACGTCACCGTCGTGCGGGCGACGGCCATCGACCTGTGGCCGCGTCGACAGCAACTCGTCCGGAGGCTGCTTGCTGGCTATGCGGACGGCATGGCACGCGACCGGTCCCGAGACCGGTGGCGCTTACGGCTCGGCTGACCTGGGCGGTTGCTCGTGACGGACGACGAGTGGTCTCCTGCTTGATCGTTTGCGACGTTCGGCGGTGATCGACCGGCGTGTCCAGCGGCGTGTCACCGCCGTAGGTCGCAAACGATCACCGCGGAGGTCACCGCGCGGTCACCGCGGAGGGAACTGCGGACCAGCCAGGCCGGGGCTCAACCGCGTCGCAACTGGGCGACCAACTGGCTGCAAGCGCGCCGCGGAGGCTCGCAGGTGCAGGACGACAGGCCACCGCACCCAGGAGGTCGTGATGACACAGGTGAGGGTCACCCGGCGCCGGCCGAAGTCCGGGGTCGAGCAGCTGCCCGAGCTGCTCACCCCGTCGGGTCGCCGCCTCCCATGGTGACCCTCCTGCAGGTCACGGCAGGGCGGGTACGCGGCAAGGAGCTGGTCAACCGAACGCGAACTGATCACGGCGTGGACTAGCGTGCCGCGGACGACGATCACCACGCCTCCGGAGGTCCGTTTTGCGTCCCAGCCTCGCCCGCCGCGCCGCGTCCGTCGCGGCGCTGACCCTGTCCGCCGGCACCCTGGCCCTGGCCGGGCCGACCGGCACACCCCTGGCGTCGGCCGCCACTGACGACCTGTGCGTCGAGCCGTCCGCGGCGGCCCGCGCCAAGCCCGGTGCCAAGACCGACCCCAACGCCATCTCGGCGGTACAGGCCGCCAAGCTGGGCAGCCCCGCCGAGCTGCCCATGCTCGACGCCGGCTCGGTGACGGTCGACACCGTCTTCCACGTGATCACGGCCGAGCCGCTCAAGAAGGCCGCCAAGGCCCGCCTGCAGCGCATGGTCGAGGCCCAGGTCGAGGTGCTCAACGAGTCCTTCGCCGGGACGACCAGCCCCGACGCCGCCGCGACCCCCTTCGTCTTCGACCACGTCCAGACCACGTGGACCGTCGACGCCGGCTGGGCACAGATGACCCCGGGCAGCAAGGAGGAGAAGGCGGCCAAGTCGACACTGAGGGTCGGCGGGCCGGAGACCCTCAACGTCTACGCGGCCGCGATCGGCGGCGGGCTGCTGGGCTGGGCGACCTTCCCGCAGGCGTCCACCTCGGGCGGCCAGCTCTTCTACGACGGCGTCGTGATCCTGGACGAGTCCATGCCCGGCGGGAACACCGGCATCTACAGCGGCGGCGACACGGCCACCCACGAGGTCGGGCACTGGCTGGCGCTGTTCCACACGTTCCAGGGCGGCTG
>DASTVO010000441.1:0-2407 GCA_035759075.1 Actinomycetes bacterium | reverse complement strand
GGCGTCGACCGCCGCGTCGCGCTGCATGAGGTGCCGGGCCTGCACCAGGTCTCTCGGCCGGTCGACGGCGAGGGCCGCGACCAACCGCTCGCCCGCGAGCCAGAACACGGCCCACCGCTCGCCGTCCTCCCGCCACACGGTCCGGTCGGCGACCGGGTGGTGCCCGGCGTACTGCACCATCCGGCCCCACTGCTCGGACCAGAAGTACGGCACCGGGTCCCAGACCTGGCTGCCACCGAGCACGTTCGCCGCTGCCACGGCCGGCGCGTGCAGGGCGTTGTCCCAGTGCTCGACGTGCATGGTCGAGGCGTACCGCGCCGACTCCCAGGCCGCGCAGTCGCCGGCGGCGAACACGCCGGTGCGGGACGTCCGTAGCTGCGCGTCGACCGCGACGGCTCCGGACGGGGACCGGTCGACGCCAGGAAGGGCCACCGGGGACGCTCCGATGCCGAGCAGTACGACGTCGGCGGCGACCCGGCCGCCACCGACCAGGTGCACGGCGCCGTCCTCCACCGCGTCCACCTGCTCCCCCAGCCGCAGGTCGACCGACGACCACCACGAGCGCATCCGGGCGCCGACGTCGAGCGGCAGTGCCGACGCGAGCGGCTCGGGCAGGCCCTCGACGACCGTGACCTCGACCCCTCGTGCGACCGCGGCGGTGGCCACCTCGGCCCCGATCCAGCCCGCCCCGACGATCGTGAGCCGCCGGCCGGGCCGCAGCGCGGCCCGCAGCCGCAGGGAGTCGGCGCGGGTCCGCAGCGTGAGCGCCCGCTCGGCGCCGGGGAGCCGTCGCGGCAGTGCGCCGGTGGTCAGCACCGCGCGGTCGAAGGCGATGTCACCGTCGTCGGTCGCGAGCACGCCGTCGCCGATCTCCGTCGCGGCGGTGCCGAGCCGCAGGTCGACGTCGAGCCCTGGCCAGTCCGCGTCGAGCGTGGAGCTGTCCGTCTCCCCGGCCAGCACCTGCTTGGACAGCGGCGGCCGGTCGTACGGCGCCTCCGGCTCGGCGCCGACGAGGGTGAGCGGCCCCGCGTACCCCTGCGCGCGCAGCGCGACCACGGTCTGCAGCCCGGCCATCCCGGCCCCGACGACGACGATCACGGTGGCTAGCCTCTCAGCCCGTGTTCACCGACCGGACGGCCCTGACCACCCGCGGCTACGCCGGCCACCGGCCGCTCGCCGCGCGACTGTCGATCTACGACTACCAGGTCGACCGGGTCGACCTGCCGGGGCTGGCGGTGGCCGCGCTGGCGGGCGTACGCGGCACGGTGCTGGACGCCGGCTGCGGGCTCGGGACGTACGCGGAACGGCTGCGCCGCGACCGGCCGGACCTCGCGGTGCTGGCGCTCGACCTCTCCGCCGGGATGGGCCCCCACGTCGTGGGCGATGTGCAGCGACTGCCGCTGGCCGACGGGTCTGTTGACGCCGCGCTCGCGATGCACATGCTCTACCACGTGCCGGACATCGAGGCGGCCGCCGCCGAGCTGCGCCGGGTGGTCGTCGACGGCGGCGTCCTGCTCGCCAGCACCAACGGCCGCACCGACAAGCGAGAGATCGGCCGGCTCTGGGCCGCCGCGGTCGCCGACCTCACCGGTGGGCCGGTCGCGGAGCCCGACGCCGACTCCCGGTTCACCCTGGACGACGGGCACCTGCTGCGGACCGCCTTCGACTCCGTCGAGGTGACGGTGTTCGACCGCGAGACCGTGGTGCCGGCGGTCGAGCCGGTGGTGGCGTTCGTCGACAGCATGCGCGGGCTCAGCGAGGACGACCTGCCGGCCGGCGTGACCTGGGAGGCCTTCCTCGGCCGGGTCCGGGAGCGGGTCACCGCCGCCGTCGAGCGGGCCGGGGCGTTCCGGTTCACCAGCCAGGTCGGTCTCTTCACCTGCCGCTGAGCCAGTCGCCCAAGATCGTTTGAGCCACTCCGGAGATCATCCGGAGCCGGATGATCTCCAGACCGGCACACATGATCTCGTGCACCTGACATAACCGGGCTGAATCACACGGATGTAGTACCACGATCCCGTAACAAACACCCCACAAGTAACATCAGTCCCAGCAGTCACGGCAGTATCAACAGCCGCACGACCGGTGACCCCTTCCCCGACCGTGAGGACCCCTCGGCGATGTCGCTTCCCCCTTCGGACGTACGACCGACCGACCGCCCGCTCGCCCCGCAACACAGTCAGAGCCGCCCTGAGAGCCGCCGACCGAGCCGCCCAGCGAGCCGCCCAGCGAGCCGCCCGGACGCCCCGACCCGCCGGCGGACGGCTCTGCGCCTGGCGCGCAACCTCGGCGTCCCGCTGCTGCTCGCCGGCCTGGTCACGGCCGGCTCCCCCGGCTGGGGGCTGTACACGATCGAGCGCGGCGACACGCTCAGCGACATCGCCGCGCGGTACGGCACCACGGTCAG
>DASTVO010000440.1:0-2469 GCA_035759075.1 Actinomycetes bacterium | reverse complement strand
GCGGGGGGTGCCGATCATCGGTGAGCTCACCTACTTCCGGAGCCCTCCGGGCCGTCCTAACCTGCAGGCGTGCGGGCGCGCTTCGTCGGGCGCGAACAGGAGATGGCGGCCCTGACCGGGCTGCTGTCACGGCTCGACGCCCGCTCCGGCCCGGTGGTGGCTCTCGTGCTGGGAGCCCCCGGCGCCGGCAAGACCCGGCTGCTCACGGAGCTCCGGTCCCAGCTCGACCTCGCCGAGCAGGTGTGGCTGCGCGGCTTCGAGCTGGAGGCGGGCATCCCGCTGGCCACCTCGCGGCCCCTGCTCCAGCGGCTGCGCGACGTGCCGCAGCTCGGCGGCACGGTCAGCGCCCTGGCGTTCGGCCCGGGCGACGACGCCGGCGTCGTCAACGAGGTCCGGATCTTCGAGGCGGTGCACCGGGCCCGCTCCGCAGTGGGGCCGATGCTCGTCGTCGTCGACGACCTGCACTGGGCGGACGAGCTCAGCACGTCGCTGCTGCACTACACGGTGCGAGCGGCGCACGATGCCCGCCAGCCGCTGGCCGTCGTCGCCGCCAGCCGGCCGGCGCGACGCGCACGTGCGCTGCGCGAGTCCTTCGCGGAGCTGCTCGAGGCCGGCTTCACCGAGCTGACCCTCGAACCGCTCACCGAGGAGGCGGGCACCCGGATGGCGCAGGACCTCGCGCCGCACCTGGGCGCCGAGGCGGCGGTCGGCGTGTGGCGCCGGTCCGGCGGGTCGCCGTTCTGGCTGACGCTGCTGGCGTCGGGCCAGGACGTCGAGCACGACGTCGACCGGGTCGTCGCCGAACGGCTCGACCAGACCGGCCCGGACGGCGCGGCCGTGGTGGCGCTGCTGGCGGTCATCGGGCACCCGGTCGCCGTGGAGGACGTGGCATGCGCACTGGGCTGGCCGGACGACCGGGTGGACCGAGCCGTCTCCGTGCTGGAGCAGGTCGGGCTCGTGGCCCCTGGCCGGGCGGGTCTCGACGTCACCCACGACCTGATCCGGGCGGCCGCGGGACGCACCGCCGGCGACGCCCAGGCCCGCAGGCTGCACCGCGAGTGGGGCCGCTGCGTGGAGCACGAGGCCGGTGACGACGAGACGGCCCTGCTCGAGGCGCTGGACCACCTGCGGGCCGGTGGCGCGGATGTCACGCCGCTGGCGGTGCGGCTGGCCGGGTCCCGACGACGGAGACTGCTCGGCCGGCCGGGGCTCGAGCTCCTGCTGGCTGTCGCGGAGGAGGCGGACACCGACGAGGGGGACCGGCTGGCGGCCGAGCTCGGCGGGATGGCGTCCGAGCTCGGCGCGCACGACGTGGCGCTGCGGATCTGGTCACAGCGCCCGACGCTGGGGCGACCCGACGACGAGGTGGCACGCGCGGCCCTGCGGGCAGCCGCCGCCGCGACGGCGCTGTCCCTCGGCGCAGAGGCCCGCCAGCACCTGGACCGGGCGCGGACGCACGCTGGCGACGACCCGGTGCTCACCACCGAGGTGCTCGCCCAGGAGGCGGTCCTCCAGCGCTACGGCGACGGTGACCCCGAGACGTCGCGGGCGACGGCGGCCCGGGCGCTGGCGACCATCCGTCCGCACCTCGTTCCGGCAGGCGAGGGCGACCGGGTGGTGCAGGCGGCAACACGACGGGCCTGGCTGCAGGCCGCACTGGCGGCGACGGAGGGAGCGCTGACCTCCGACGACCCGCAGCAGATGCTGACGCTGGCCGACGAGCTGGCGGCCGCCGCCGCGGGGGTGGACGACCGGGTCGAGGTGCAGGCCCTCACCGAGGGCGCCATGGCCCTGCGCTTCCTCGGCCGCAACACCGACGCAGAGGTACGGCTGCGGCACGCCTGGGACCTCTGCCACCGCAGGCTGCTGCCCGAGTCGACGCTGCAGGTGGGCACCACGCTCGCCCGCGTCCTGCTCTCCCTCGGCCGGCTGGCGGAGGCTGCGGAGCTCGTCCGGGAGTGCCGCGCGGTCGGCCGCCGGGTGAGCGCGGTCACCCCGATGCGAGCGTTCGGTGTGACCCTCGCCTGGTCGCTCGAGGCCAGCACCGGCAGGTGGCGGACGGCCGTCGACGGCCTGCGGGCTGCCGCCCGGGAGGAGGACAACCCGCACTTCCGGCTGCAGGCACACCTGGAACGCGCGACGACGGTGAGCCGGCTGGACCCGGACGGCGGGGGCGCGGAGGTACGGGAGTGCGTGGCCGCCGCCCTGGACGACGCCGTCACGGCCGGGTGCCGCCGCTGCCTCTCCGAGACCCTCCTGCGCTGCGCCCAGGGGCTGGCGCGGGTCGGCAGTCTCGCCGACGCCCGCGAGCTGGTCGCCCGAACCTCGGTCAACGCCGCCGACGAGTACCTGCGGTTCTGGGCCGCGTGGACCGGCGCGACCATCCAGCTCGCGGCCGGCGACCTGGCTGCGGCCGGAACCCTGCAGGACGTCGTCGACCGCGGGCAGCGACAGGGCCTTCGCCTCGAG
>DASTVO010000439.1:0-5161 GCA_035759075.1 Actinomycetes bacterium | reverse complement strand
ACGACGAGCCGCCCGAGGGACTGGACGGATTCTCGGTCCGCTTACCGCGCCGGTTTCGGCATCATCGGAGCGGTTCTCGCGCAGGGCCCTGGCTCAGAGCCGCTCCGATGTCGGAGAAGCCGCACCCGCGCCGCGGGAGAGCCCTCCGGACCGCGCCGCGGCGGGCCCGACCGCTCCACAGGTGCCGTTTGCGCATCATTGGAGCGGTCTCCGCGCTCCGCGATGGCTCAGACGCGCTCCATTGTTGGAGAAACCGCGCCCCGGGCCGGTTCGGAGGAGTGCTCCCCCGCCGGGACGTTCCCGCGGGAACGTGCGAGCGGCCCCGCACCGGAGTCCGGTGTCGGGGCCGCTCGACCGCGTACGGGGTGGGTGCCTAGCCGAGCCGCAGCTCCTGCCCGGGGAAGATCAGGCCCGGGTTGCTGCCGATCGTGTCGCGGTTGATGCGGTACAGCGCCTGCCAGCCGCCGGGGACGTCCCGCCTGCTGGCGATCGCCGACAGGGTGTCGCCGCGGCGCACCACGTAGCGCTGGGCCGCGCTGTCGGCCTTGCGGTGCTTGGCCTTCGTCGGCGAGCTCGCCGGCGCGGTGGCGGGCGCGGTCGCCGGCGAGGACTTCGGCGATGACTTCGGAGCCGTCGTGCGCGGCTTGCTGCGGGTGGCCCGGTCGCTGCTGCGGTTCTCCGCGGCCTGCTCCTCGGCCTTCGCCTCCGCGTCCTTCTCCCCGGACTCGGCCGCGGGCTTGCTGTCCTTCGCCGCGGCGCGGGTCGAGTCACCGTTGGACTGCGAGCCGTTGATCTGGGCCCGGTACTCCGCCGCGGTCGCGAGCGCCTCGCGTCGGTCGGACTCGTCCAGGCCGAGCTTGCTGCTGCACGCCGGCCACGAGCGCCAGCCGGAGTTCTCGACCAGCTTGGCGGCGATCACGATCTGCTCGGCCTTGGACGCCAGGTCGGCCCGCGAGGCGTACTTCTCGCCGCCCCAGCCGTCCCAGGTGCCGTCGGCGAACTGCAGCCCGCCGTAGTAGCCGTTGCCGGTGTTGATGTTCCAGTTCTGACCGCTCTCGCAGGAGGCGAGCCGGTCCCAGCTGCTGCCGGCCGCCGACGCGGGCGACGCGGTGGCCAGCGGGATCGCGCCGACCAGCGACGCGGTCGCGAGACCGAGGTTGCGGGTGTGGTTGCTCGGCTTGCGGTGCCGGCCGCGGCCGGAGACCCGGCTCGAGGGCGTGGTCGACCGCGACTGCGCGCGCTGCGCCATAGGTTCGTTCCCTCTCGCCGCCTGCGAGGTGAGCTGTCGGGTTCGGGCGAGAGAGTTGCCCGGCCGCATCGCTGCGGCTTCACCCCAAGGACGGTACGGAACGTCGCTCGACGGTCCGTGCCGCCCGGAAGTGGGTCCCCCACTCCTGCCCGCTGCGATCTTGCAGGGCTGCCCGACGGCGGGCAGGATTCGGCGGCCGTCAGCAGAGCCGCGCACCCCGCGCGGCTCCGGCGAGGATAGAGGTCAATGTCACAGATCGGCAACGTGACGGGGCCGAATGGGGGAACGAGAGTCAGATGCCCGGTGACCTGCACGTACGCGGCCGGCTGGTGATCCCGGCCGCCGAGCTCACCTGGCGGTTCTCCCGGTCCTCCGGCCCGGGCGGGCAGTCGGTGAACACGACCGACTCCCGGGCCGAGCTCTCCTTCGACGTCGCGGGCTCGCCGTCGCTGTCCCCGGTCGAGCGGGAGCGCGCCCTGGACCGGCTGGCCGGCCGGCTGGTCGACGGGGTGCTGACCGTCACCGCCTCCGAGCACCGCTCCCAGCTGCGCAACCGGGCCGCCGCCGAGGCGCGGCTGGTGGCGACCCTGTCCGCGGCCGTGGCACCGCCGCCGAAGTCCCGGCGCCCCACCCGGCCGTCCCGGGCCGCCCAGGAGCGGCGGATCGCGGCGAAGAAGCGCCGCGGCGAGGTGAAACGCTGGCGGCGCGGGCAGGAGTAGGGGCATGACCGACACGCAGACGCGCCAGCCGGACCGGACCCGGACCCCCACCAGCGAGCGGCTCACCACGTACGCCCTCCTGTTCGGCGGGATGGCGCTCTTCGGCAGCGCCACGCCCGTCAGCAAGCTCGTCGGGGAGGACTTCCCGTCGATGCTGGCCTCCGGGCTTCGGATGCTCACGGCCGCGGCGGTGCTGGTGCCGTTCCTGGTCCGCCAACAGGGCCGGCGCTGGTGGCCGCAGGCGGACCGGGCCGACTGGGCCAGGCTGGTGGGGATCGCCGCGATCGGCACCGTCGGGTTCACCCTGCTGCTGTTCTTCGGGCTGCAGAAGGTTCCGGGCGCTGTCGGGGCCGTGATCATGGCGACCACGCCGGCGGTCACGGCGCTGGGCGCCGTGCTGTTCCTGCGAGACCGCCTGGACCGGTGGACCGGTCTCGGCCTGGCGATGGCCGTCGCCGGCGTGGTGGCGGTCAACCTCGGCGAGGACACCGGCTCCGGCGCCGACCTGACGACCGCGGCGCTCTGGGTCGGCTCGCTGCTGGTGCTCGGCGCGGTCTGCAGCGAGGCGGCCTACACGCTGCTCGGCAAGCGGCTGACCGCCGACCTCTCCCCCGTGCAGATCGCCAGCGTGGCCGCCGTGCTCTCGCTGCTGATCTTCCTGCCGTGGGCGATCGTCCAGGCCGTCGGGTTCGACTGGTCCGGCCCGGCGTGGACAGACTGGGTGGCGATGGTCTGGTGGGGCGCAGGGACCATGGGTCTCGGCTCGGTGCTGTGGTTCCGCGGCATGATGCGGGTCGCGGCCACGACCGCGTCCGGCTTCATGGCCGTGATGCCGGTGAGCGCACTGCTGCTGTCCTACGTCCTGCTCGGCGAGGACTTCGCGTGGGTGCACCTGGCCGGCATGGCCGGAGTGCTCGCCGGGCTGGCTGCGATCGTCTACCGCGACGCCCACACCGAGGAGTGAGCCCCGGACTGACGGCTCAGTCCGACGCGAGGTCGGCGATCGCCTCCTCGGCCAGCGCGATCTCCTTCTCGATCATCCACCGGGCGCCGCGCAGGCCCCGCAGGCCGAAGCGGTCGCGGATGGTCATGACCAACTCGGCCACCCGCGGGTCCACGTCCTCGTCGGGCATCTCGGTCATCGCTGCGGCTCGCTCCCCGGGTCGACAGTCGCGTCACCAGGCACCCTAGCGAGGACCCGCCACGCGTCGCCCGGCGCGCACCCCCGGGGCCGACACGCCGGTGCGGGCAGGATGGGCCCGTGCAGCCGCCGGTCGAGTCCCGCGACCCGGCGGCCTCCCTGCGGGCGGCGGGCGCCGGGCCGGGCTCGCTCGTCGGGCTGGCGTGGGCGCCGGGCGGGGTGGGCCTGGCGCACGGCGGCACCGCCGTGTGGTGCCGGGACCCCGAGGCCGTACGCGGGGTGCTGGCCCTGCGCCCCCGGCTGACCTGGTGGTCGGCCGGCACCGGCCGTCGGCTGGTCTCCGCCGGGGTCCGGGTGCCCTCGTCGTGGGACGTCGCCGCCACCCACCGGCTGCTGCACGGCGGCACGGCCGGCGATCCCAGTGCGGTCTGGGCGGCGGCGCGAGGGCTCGCGGCGGCCGAGGCGCCGCGCACCGGGCAGCTCGACCTGCTCGCGCCGGCCGGGAGCGGGGGGCCGGAGGAGCCGGCCGACCCGCACGACCCGGTCCGCCCGGACGGCTACCTGCGTCCGGACTGGGCGCAGACCGGACCGCCGGACCCGGCGGCTGCCGCCGGCTGGGCGGCCGCCGCGGTCGAGGTCGCCGCAGTCCACCGGGCGGCGCTGGCCGAGCTGCCCGACCGGCGCCGGGAGCGGCCCGCGCCGGAGCTGCCCGAGCTGACCGCCTGGTCGGAGTCGGCCGCCGAGCTGCTGGCCGTGGAGCTCGGTGACCGCGGGCTGCCGCTGGACCGGCCGACCGCGGCTGCGCTGATCGGCGAGCGGGTCGGCCCGCGACCGGCCGACGCCGCCGATGCGGCAGCCGGCCGGGCCCGGCGCGACGCCGAGGTGCTCCGGCAGGTCCCGGGAGCCGACGACGTCGACCTGCGCAACCCGGCGCAGGTCCGCGAGCTGCTCAACCGGGCCGGCATCGACGTGCCGGACACCCGGTCCTGGCGGCTGGAGCCGTTCCGCGACGCGCACCCGGTCGTGGCCGCGCTGCTGTCCTGGCGGAAGGCCGAGCGGGTCGCCACGACCTACGGCTACGCCTGGCTGGACCGCCACGTCGGCGCCGACGGCCGGCTCCGCGGCGTGTGGACCGGCTGCGACGGCGCCGCCGGCCGGATGACCGCGTCCGCCGGGCTGCACAACCTGCCCGCCGAGCTGCGCCCGGCGGTGGCCGCCGAGCCCGGACACGTCCTGGTCCGCGCGGACCTGGGCCAGGTCGAGCCGCGGGTCCTGGCCGCGGTGTCCGGTGACGACGCGCTGGCCGCGGCGACCGCCGACCCCGACCTCTACCTGCCGGTGGCGGCCCGGCTGGGCTGCGACCGACCGACGGCGAAGGTCGCGGTGCTGGCCGCGATGTACGGCCAGACCTCCGGCGCCGCGGGCGAGGCGCTGCGCGGGCTGGAGCGGGCCTACCCGGTCGCGATGGGGTTCCTGCGCGCGGCGGACGACAGCGGCCGGGCCGGCCGGGAGGTGCGGACCTGGGGCGGGCGGCTCGTGCGGATGTGGCCGCTGGAGCGGCCGGAGCCACCGGCGGTCGCGGCCCGCGGGCGGTTCGCGCGCAACGCCGTCGTCCAGGGGGCGGCGGCCGAGCTGTTCAAGATGTGGGCGGTCTCGGTACGAGCCGGGCTGCCGGAGGGCGCCGAGGTGGTGCTCGCGCTGCACGACGAGCTGCTCGTGCACGCCCGCGCCGACGCCGCCGACGCCGTCGTCGAGCTTCTGCACGACGCGCTCGGCCGCACCGGCGCCCGCTGGGCGGCCGGCAGCGGGGTCCGGCTGGTCGCCGACGTGTCTGTCGTCGGCCGCTGGTCGGACGCGAAGGGCTGAGGGCTGTTTCCGCGCGCCGCCTGAGGTCATGATCGGGGGCATGCAGCCCTTCGACAGCGTCACCGTCCTGGAGAACACCACCGGCCTGGACCGGGTGGTCGACCCCGTCCGCGGCGCGCTGCGCGGCCTGCTCCGCCGCGGGCCGGTCGCCGACGCCCTGCACGGGGTCTGGCTGGGCCATCCTCT
>DASTVO010000438.1:0-16240 GCA_035759075.1 Actinomycetes bacterium | reverse complement strand
CCCACGCACTCGATCTGGGTGGGGGACCTCGATGATCCTGAGAGCGGGATCGCGCGTCTCGTGGCCACCAACGAGACCGCGGTGCGGACGCCGGAGCAGAACACCGGGCCCAACGTCTTCTACCTCGGCGCGGACCGTGCGGTGCTCGACCCGCTGGCCGCCCCGGTGGACGGCACCTACATCTGGGCCAAGCCCGATGCCCAGCGCCTGGAGACCGCGGGCGACCTGACCCCGGACCCGGTCACCAACGCGCGCACGACGCTCAACACCGCGCATCCCCGTCCCTGGGGCTGGAAGGTCGTCACCTATCTGTGGACCAAGGGCGTGGGCGCTGGCGCCCTCGCCCTGGCCCTGCTCGCGCACCTGTTGAGCATCGACATGGGTGTGGTCGGCGACTACGTCGCGCCGGCGCTGGGCCTGTTCGGAGCCGCCACCACCGGGGCCCTGCTGGTGTGGGACCTCAAGCGCCCGGAGCGGTTCCTCTACATCTTCCTGAAGTCGAACTTCGGGTCCTGGCTGGTGCTGGGTGCCTACGTGCTCAGCGCTTTCTCCGGTGGCGCGGTCCTGTGGATGCTCGCGGTCGCCCTGGACGTGGGGTGGGCGCTGACGCTCCTCGCCTGGGTCGGGATCCCGGTCAGCGCGCTGATGGCGGCCTACACCGCCTTCCTCTTCGGTCAGGCCGAGGGCCGCGACCTGTGGCAGTCCCCGTTGCTCCTCTGGCACCTCATCGTGCAGGCGGTGATGGTCGGCAGCGGCGCGCTCGCCGTCGCCGGGCTGTTCGTGGACCTCTCCGACGATGCCTGGCAGCTGCTGGCGGTCGCGTTCGTGTCCTCGACCGTGCTCCACCTCCTGATGCTCGGCGCCGAGTACGCCGGCAAGCACCCCAGCCGGCAGGCGGCCGTGGCGGCACGGATCGTCACCCATGGCCGGTACGCCCGGCTGTTCTGGCTCGGCGCGGTCCTGCCTGCTGCGGCGGCTGCACTCCTGGGCGCGCTGACCTGGGCCGGGTCGTCCGTCGTGCTGCTCGCCCTGGCCGGTGTGGTCGTGCAGCCCGCGCTGCTCGCCTACGAGAGCGCGTTCGTCCGGGCCGGACAGGACCCGCCCCTCTCATGACCACGAACGGAGCACCGTGAACCCACGTGTGAACCTGCCGGGCGAGCGCAGCCACGAGAACCTGCGCAACTACCCGCCGGTGGAGGACTGGGACCACCACGTCGAGTACGACGCCAAGGCGCACCCGCGCAAGGTCCCGCGCACCTACTCGCTGATCCCGACGGTCTGCTTCAACTGCGAGTCCTCTTGCGGCCTGCTCGCCTATGTCGACCACGAGAACTTGTCGATCAAGAAGTTCGAGGGCAACCCGGCGCACCCCGGCTCCCGCGGCCGCAACTGCGCCAAGGGGCCGGCCACGATCAACCAGGTCAAGGACCCCGAGCGGATCCTCTACCCGTTGCGTCGGGTCGGCGAGCGCGGCTCCGGCCAGTTCGAGCGGGTCTCCTGGGAGGAGGCCCTCGGCGACATCGCCGGCCGGATCCGTCGGGCGATCGTCGAGGACCGCAGGGACGAGGTGATGTACCACGTCGGCAGGCCAGGCGAGGACGGCTTCGTCGAGCGGGTGCTCCAGGCCTGGGGCGTCGACGGGCACAACAGTCACACCAACGTCTGCTCCTCGGGTGGCCGCAGCGGCTACACGCACTGGATGGGCTACGACCGGCCGTCGCCGGACTACAGCAACGCGAGGACCATCCTGCTGCTCTCGAGCCACCTCGAGACCGGCCACTACTTCAACCCGCACGCCCAACGCATCATGGAGGCCAAGCAGAACGGGGCCAAGCTGGCTGTCCTCGACCTGCGGCTGTCGAACACCGCGTCGCACGCCGACCTGTGGATCTCGCCGTGGCCGGGGAGCGAGGGGGTGATCTTCCTCGCGGTCGCCTCGTACCTTCTCCGAACCGGCCGGGTGGCCCGGGAGTTCCTGCGCCGGTGGGTGAACTGGGACGTCTACCTCGAGCGGCTGCACCCGGACGCGCCGGTGGACTTCGAGGTGTTCCTGGAGCGGCTCACCGGGGACTACGCGAAGTACACCTTCGAGCATGCCGCGGCCGAGGCCCACGTTCCGGTCGAGCAGATCGAGCGCCTGGCGGAGATGGTTGCCGACGCCGACACCCGGCTGGCAACGCACACATGGCGGTCGGCGGCGGCGGGCAACCTCGGGGGCTGGCAGATTGCTCGCAGCCTGTTCTTCCTGAACGTGCTCACCGGAAGCGTCGGCACTGAGGGCGGCACCCATCCCAACGGCTGGGACAAGATCATCGCTCACTTCCCGGACATGCCGGAGGCCAACGACGCCTGGAGCGAGCTGCTCTGGCCGCGGGAGTACCCGCTCACCACCAACGAGATGTCCATCCTGCTGCCGCACCTGCTGAAGGACGGCCGGGGTCGCCTGGAGGTCTACTTCAGCCGCGTCTACAACCCGCTGTGGGTCAATCCCGACGGGTTCACCTGGATCGACGTGCTGACGGACGAGTCCAAGATCGGGCTCCACGTCGCCCTCACGCCGACGTGGAGCGAGTCCGCGACCTTCGCCGACTACGTCCTGCCGATGGGTCATGCCTCGGAGCGTCACGACACCATGTCGTTCGAGACGCACACGTCGAAGTGGCTGGCCTTCCGGCAGCCCGTGACCCGCGTGGCGATGGAGCAGCGGGGCATCCCCTACCGCGACAGCCGGGACGCCAACCCGGGCGAGGTGTGGGAGGAGAACGAGTTCTGGTTCGAGCTGTCCTGGCAGATCGACCCCGACGGCGGCCTCGGCATCCGGCGGTACTTCGAGTCCAAGGAGCGCCCCGGCGAGCGGATGACCCAGGACGAGTACTACGACACGCTGTTCTCCCACAGCGTCCCGGGGCTTCCGGCGGCGGCGGAGGAGCAGAGCCTGACCCCCCTGCAGTACATGCGGAGGTACGGCGTCTTCGAGGTGGCCAAGGACCTGTACCGGCTCGACGAGCGCGAACTGACCGAGGCCGAGCTCGAGGGGGCGGTGGCAGACGAACGCGGCGTGCTGCGCAAGCCCGTCACCGAGGAGTCCCAGCCACCGCTCGTCGGCGAGGCCGGGGCGGTGGGCGTGGTCCACGCGGACGGCACGAAGACCGCGGGCTGGCTGTCGCCCTCGCGCAAGCTCGAGCTGTTCTCGACGTCCCTCGCGGACTGGGGCTGGCCCGAGCAGGCCACTCCCGGCCACATCGAGTCGCACGTCTCGGCCCGGAACATCGACCGCGGCAACGACGAGTTCGTCCTGATGCCCAACTTCCGGCTGCCCACGCTGATCCACACCCGGTCGGGCAACGCGAAGTACCTGAACGAGATCTCCAACACGCACCCGTTGTGGTTCAACCAGGACGACGCGGCGGCGATGGGGCTGGCCACCGGCGACCTGGTCCGGGTGACCACCGAGATCGGGTACTTCGTCGTCCGCGTCTGGGCCACCGAGGCGATCCGCCCTGGCGTCGTCGGCCTCTCGCACCACATGGGCCGCTGGCAGCAGGACGGCCATCCTGGCAGCCGCTGGGTGATGGGCAAGGTCGACCTCGACCGCACCGAGGCCGGGATCTGGAAGCTGCGCTACAAGGAGGGCATCAAGCCCTTCACCAGTGAGGACCCGGACTCCGAGCGGATCTACTGGGACGACCCGGGCGTCCACCAGAACCTCACCTTCCCGGTCCAGCCCGACCCCGTCTCGGGCATGCACTGCTGGCACCAGAAGGTCAGGATCGAGAAGGCGCGGGAAGGCGACCAGTACGGGGACGTCGAGGTCGACGTGAACAAGTCGCGCGAGGTCTACCGACGCTGGTTGGCCATGGCGCGTCCCGGACCGGGCCCGGGTGGCTTGCGCCGACCGGAGTTCCTGATGCGCCACGTGACGCCGAAGCGCAAGGCCTACCGCGTCGCAGTCGGTGCAGGGGGCGGTGGCGGCCAATGAGCCTGCTCGCCCGCGGCCGGCCCGGGGCGGAGGTGGACGTCGAGGCCGTACGTCTCGCCGCCGGCTCGGTGCTCGACCCGGAGCTGCGCCTCGCCCTCGCGGACGCCGGAATGCTCGGCGAGGTCACCGTCGACCGGTCCGGCGTCGCCGAGGTGACCGTCCGGCTCACCACCCCGACGTGCCCTGAGCGCGACCGCCTCGCCGAGGACATCCGCGCCGCCGTCGCCGCGGTGTCGAACGTCACGGGCACCTCGGTGACCTTCGGTGCGCTGAGTGACGCCGAGCGGATCACGCTGGCCTCGAGGCTGCGGGGTGGCCGGGAAAACGGGCACCCGTTCGGCCCGGACTCCCGCACCCAGGTGTACGCCGTCGCCAGTGGCAAGGGAGGCGTCGGCAAGTCCACGATCACGACGAACCTGGCGGTGGCGCTGGCCCAGCAGGGCAAGCAGGTGGGGGTCCTGGACGCGGACGTCTGGGGCTACTCGGTACCGCAGCTGTTCGGTGTCCGACGCCAGCCGGTGGCGTTGAAGGGTCTGATGCTGCCGGTCCCGGCGCACGGTGTCTCGTTGATGTCGGTCGGGTTCCTCGTCGAGGACGACGAGCCGGTGGTGTGGCGGGGACCGATGCTGCACAAGGCGATCGAGCAGTTCCTCGGGGACGTGTACTGGGGTGACCTCGACGTGCTGCTCATCGACCTGCCGCCCGGCACCGGTGACGTCACCTTGACCCTGCTCGAGCTCCTACCGGACGCCCAGCTCCTGGCGGTCACGACGCCACAGCTCGCGGCACAGTCGGTCGCTGCCCGCGTGGGGCGGATGGCGCGCGACGCCCGGATGCCGGTGGCCGGCGTCGTGGAGAACATGTCCACGCTGGTCTGCTCGGCCTGCGAGTCGCAGACTGCGCTCTTCGGAGTGGGTGGCGGCGCCCGGCTGGCCGAGTCGATCGGGACGACGCTGCTCGGTCAGGTGCCTCTGGACCTGCCGCTGCGGACCGCCGGCGACCTCGGGGTGCCGGCGATGGTGGCAGCGCCGGACGCGCCGTCGGCCACCGAGCTCCGGCGGGTTGCCGCGCACCTGCCGGTCGTCCGTCGCAGTCTGGTCGGCCGCTCGCTGCCGCTCACCGTGGTCTGAACGGCATGCTGACGCGACCAGCCCGAGGGGACCTCGTGGCCGGGATCAGCGTGGCGATGGTCCTCGTCCCCCAGGCGTTGGCGTACGCCTCGATCGCGGGGGTCCCTCCCGCGTACGGGTTGGTCGCTGCCGTGGCCGCGCCGATGGCCGGTGCGCTCGTGGGCTCCTCCCCCTACCTGCAGACCGGGCCGGTGGCCGTGACCAGCCTGCTCACGTTCGGGGCGCTCCGCGCCGTCGCCGAGCCGTCGACCGCGCGGTTCGCGCTCCTCGCCGGTGTCCTGGCGATCATCGTGGGACTGGTGCGCATCGGAATCGGCCTGGTCGGCGCCGGGCCGGTCGCCTACCTGATGTCCGCGCCGGTCGTGGTCAGCTTCACCTCCGCCAGCGCCCTGCTGATCATCGGGACCCAGGTGCCAGCCCTGCTCGGGGTGGACGTCGACGACCGCAACCCTCTGCTCGGCGCTGTGCACGCGGTGGCCGACCCGTCGCGGTGGTCGTGGGTGGACCTGGCGCTGGGTACGGCCGCGATGGTCGTCCTGCTCGGTACACGCCGGATCTGGGCGCTCTTCCCGGGAGCGCTCGTGGCCGTCCTGGGCGCCGTCGTCTGGAGCTGGTGGACGGGGTACGACGGAGCGGTGGTGGGGGAAGTGGCGCTTGACCTACGCGGCATGTCGGGCGTCGCGGTGCCTGACGTAGCCGCTCTCCTGGTGCCCGGTGCCGTCATCGCGGTCGTCGGGTTCGCCGAACCCGCGTCGATCGCGCGGCGCTACGCGGCCATGGACCGGACGGCGTGGGACTCCAACCGTGAGTTCGTCGGTCAGGGTCTGGCGAACGTGGCATCGGGCGTGGTCGGGGCGTTCCCCGTCGGCGGGTCCTTCTCGCGCACGTCGCTGAACCGGCTCTCCGGGGCCCGCACCCGGTGGAGCGGTTTCCTCACCGGGGTCACTGTCGCGGCGCTGCTCCCCCTGGCCTTCGTCCTGGAGCCGCTGCCGCTCTCCGTCCTCGCCGGGCTGGTGATCGGGGCGGTGGTGATGCTCGTCGACGTCAAGGCGCCGCGGCTGTACTGGCGCTGGTCACGACCCCAGTTCTCGGTCGGTGTCGTCACGGCCGTCGCGACCCTTGTCCTAGCCCCGCGCGTGGACTACGCCGTGCTGCTCGGTGTGGGGGCGGCCCTCGCGGTCCACCTCTGGCGGGAGATGGGGGTGGTGGTCCCGGCGGACGTGGAGGGGGACGTCCTCCATCTGCGCCCGACCGGCGTCCTGTACTTCGGCTCCGCGCCGGCCGTCGAGCGCACCCTCAGCGCGCTGATCACCGATCACCCCGACGTCACCCGTGTCGTCGTGCACCTCGACCGGGTGGGCCGGCTCGACGTCACCGGCGCGCTCATGCTTCGCGACATGCTGGAGGAGTCCCGGATCGCCGGTCGTGACCTCGAGATCCGTGGAGCGAGCCCGCACGCCGCGCGACTGGTGACCCGGGTGATCGACAGCCCGGTGCCCGTCGACTCGGAGGTGTCGCCTTGACGACGAACCTTGCCGTGCGTCACGCAGGAGATGTCGGCGCCGTCATGATCACAGAACCGAAGACCATGACCACCGACGCCACCGTCGCCGAGGTGAAGGCCGTCTTTCGCGACGACCACGTGCACATGGTGCTCCTGACCGAGTCAGGCGTCCTGGCCGGCACCCTCGTGCGCGCCGACGTGCACGACGCAGCCGATGCCGCTCCCGCCCTCCCGCTCGCGGTGCTCGCGGGCAGGACGATCCCTCCGTCCGCCTCGGCGGAGGAGGCGAGACGAGCGCTGGTCGCCACCGGAGCACGCCGCTTGGCAGTCGTCGACGGCGACGGTGTGCTCCTTGGGCTGCTCTGCCTCAAGCGCAGCCGCACGGGGTTCTGCAGCGACCTGGACGTCAGGGCGCGGGCCAGAGCCCGGGGTGGTTGACCTCCGGCCGTGCGACCCCCGGTCGAACGGGGGATGACTGCGCCCGGGATACGATGCGCAACCGTTTCCATGGGCGAAGGGCGGCACATGCCACGGCTGAGCGTCGTGCTGGTGGCCTACCGCGAGCAGGGGTTCCTACGTCCCTGCCTGGACTCGGTCCTCGGCCAGTCAGGTGACGACCTCGAGGTCGTCGTCGTCGACGACGCCTCACCGGACCACTCCGCGGAGGTCCTCGCCGAGGTGGCCGCGGCAGACCCGCGCGTCCGCGTGCACCGGCTCGAGACGCGGCACGGCCCCGACCGGGCCCGGGCCGAGGGGCTCGCGCTGGCGACGGGGGAGTACGTCTGGTTCGTCGACGCCGCCGACCTGCTGCCCGAGGGCGCGCTGCACGCCGTCACCGCCCGCCTCGACGCCGACCGGCCGGCCGTCCTGGTCGTCGACCACCTCGTCCGTGAGGTCGACGGCGCGCACCGCCCGGTCCCGGCGCCCGCTGACGGCTCGACCGGGGTCGTGTGGGACAAGGTGGTCCGGGCCGAGCACGCCCGGGCGCACCCCAACTGGGCGGACCGGACCGAGGGGCTCGCGCGGCTCGGGCGCCCCGCGTACGTCCGCCGTGCGCTGCCGGCCGCCGTCCGCCGCCGCTCGGGCAGCCAGGACGCCAGGCCACCCGTACGCGCGGCCGAGCGCAAGCCGGCTCCCGTGCTCACGCCGCGGCTGCTCGCTCGCAAGGCCCGGGGCAAGGCCAGGCGGCTGGCCCGGCAGCTCCGGGCACCGCGCAAGGCGGTGCGCCAGGCGAAGGAGCCGCCGCTGCGCGCCTACTACCGGCTGCAGCTGCGCCGGCCGCTCCAGCAGGACCTCGTGGTCTACGCCGCCTACTGGTACACCAACTACTCCTGCAACCCGCGGGCGATCTACGAGAAGGCACGGGAGCTCGCGCCGTGGCTCGAGGGCGTCTGGGTCGTGAACCCGGACAAGGTCGACGTGGTCCCGGACGGTGTGCGGTACGTCGTGGCCGGCACCCATGACTACTACCGGGTGATGGCCCGCGCCGCGTACCTGGTCAACAACGTCAACTTCCCCAACGACATCGTCAAGCGCCCCGGCCAGGTGCACCTGCAGACCCACCACGGCACACCGGTCAAGACGATGGGTCTGGACCTGGTCGACGCGCCGTACGGCAGGAAGCGGATGAACTTCCAGCGCCTGATGAGGCGTGTTGCCCGCTGGGACTACAGCGTCTCGCAGAACGGCTTCACGACGATCCAGTGGGAGCGCGCCTACCCGGGTGTCTACGAGTCGCTCGAGACCGGCTACCCGCGCAACGACGTGCTCGCCAACGCGACGCCGGCGGAGGTCGCCCGGATCCGGGAGGGTCTGGGGATCCGGCCCGAGCAGACCGCGGTGCTCTACACGCCGACGCACCGCGAGTACCACCAGGGCTACGTGCCGCAGCTGGACCCGGAGCGGCTCGCCGACAAGCTCGGGCCCGACTACGTGCTGCTGATGCGCACCCACTACTTCTACGACGCGGCGACCACGGGCGTGGCGGGCTCCGGCCGGGTGCTCGACGTCGCCGCCCACCCCCGGATCGAGGACCTGTACCTCGCCGCGGACCTGCTGGTGACCGACTACTCGTCGGTGATGTTCGACTACGCCGTCCTGGACCGGCCGATCGTCATCTACGCCCCGGACTGGGAGGAGTACCGCACCCTGCGCGGCACCTACGTCGACCTGATGGCGACCCCGCCGGGGGCGGTCGCGACGACCGAGGCGGAGCTGGCCGAGGTGCTGGTCACGCGCAGGGCGTGGGACGATGAGAGCACCGCGTACCGGCAGGCGTTCCGGGCCAGGTTCTGCTCCCTCGAGGACGGCAGGGCGTCCGAGCGCGTCGTGCGCAGGCTGTGGCCGGCACCCCCTGGAGGCAATGCATGAGCAGTGACCGTGACACCGCGCCCCGCAAGCGACTGGTGATCGTCGCCGGGGTGGGGCGCAGCGGCACCAGCCTGTTCACCACGATCATGGGCATGGCCGGCTTCCACGTCCCGCAGCCGGAGGTCAAGGCCGACTCGACCAACCCCAAGGGGTTCGGCGAGCCGCAGTGGGTTGTCGACTTCCACGGCCGCCAGCTGCGGTCCCGGCGGGTCTCGGTCTGGGACTCCCGGCCGGCCGCCTGGGACCTCACCGCGGCAGCCGCGGACGAGCCGGAGGCGTTCGCCGAGCTCAAGGCCTGGCTGGCGGTGCAGTTCGTCGGCCGCGACTCCGTCGTGGTGAAGGACCCGCGGATCGGCTGGTTCCTGCCGCTGTGGGAGAAGGCCGCCGACGAGCTCGGCGTCGAGACGTCGTTCGCCGCCCTGCTGCGCCACCCGGCGGAGGCCGTGAGCAGCGCCATCAAGTGGTACGGCGACTGGCAGACCCCGGCCAGCCGGACTCTCTCGTGGGTCAACATCATGCTCGAGACGGAGTACGCGACGCGGGACTCGCGGCGGGTCTTCGTCCGGTACGACGACCTCCTGGCCGACTGGGCCGGCGAGATGACCCGGGTCGGTCACGCTCTCGACATCCCGGTCTTGCGCGAGCTGCCGGCCGATGTGCGCCGCGAGGTGGACGAGTTCGTCGACCCGACGCTGCACCGGCAGAAGGTGACCTTCGCCGAGGTGGGTGTCCCCTCCCGGGTCGAGGAGTTGACCGAGGAGGTCTGGAAGCAGTTCACCGGCCTGGCCGTCGCCGGCGGCGACTCGGCGGAGAACCACGCCGTGCTCGACCGCTCCCGCGAGGCCTACCACGCGTTCTACGCCGAGGCCGAGGCCATCGCGCAGTCGACCATCCATGCCCTGCGCCCGGCCGGTGGTGCGGCGAAGGGCAGCTCGGTGGCCCGCCGCGGGTCGGCCGGCTCGGCCGGAGTGGTGCGCGGGTCGGGCGCCGACGCGCTGATCCGGGTCGCCGAGCGGGTCGTGCCGCCGAAGCTGCGCCGCCGGGTCCCGCCGGTGTGGCGGTCTCGCATCATGCGGGCGGCGAACAAGGCCTCGCGGCTCGTCCGCCGCTGAGCCTCGCCGAAGCGTTTCCGCGGAAACGCCGGTCGCGTTGACCGGCACAACACGAGATGCTCACGAGACCTTGCTCGCGAGCTCCTGCGGGGTGACACTCGATCCACTGGTCAGCAGGGGGATCGTGATGGGGACTCTCCCGAGGTCCGAACGGCTCTTCAAGGTGCTCTGCGGGTCATGCCTGATCGCCGCGCCTGCCCTGTTGCTCGTCGGCGGCCTTCTGCATCCGACGGAGACCAGTGATCCGGCGCGCCAGTACGAGATCATCTCGACCACCGCGGACCGGTGGGAGCTCGCGCACTGGATCATCACTGCGTCGATGCTGTTGATGGTCGGTGCTGTGCTCGGCCTGGCTCACCAGCTGCACGAGCAGCGTCCGGCGGAGGGCATCGTCGGGGGAGCCGTCGCTCTGGCCGGCGTGCTGGCGCTGTTTGCCGTCGCCGCGGCAGAGACAGTGGTCATTCCCGAGCTCGGTCGCTCGAGCGAGGGCGCCGCCGCAGCGCTGTACGAGCGCATCTTCGAGTTCGGCTCGACCCGCTGGACCGTGCTCCTGGTTGCCGTACTCCTGCTACCGGTCGGGCTGGTCGCGATGAGCTATGGCCTGTACCGCGCGCAGCTGGCGCCGACGTGGGCGAGCGGCGCGCTCGGTCTCGGTGCGCTGTTGTTCGCGGTGTCCTTGCCGACCGGCTCGGCGGTGGTGTTCGCGATCGGTCTAGGGGCCATGCTCGTCGGGATGGCCCCGATCGGCTGGAAGGTGCTCAGCGAGACCGACGAGCAGTGGGAGCACCCACCGCAGCTGAGCACCCGCCCCGCGACCTGACCGGGACTTACCCGGTGGCGGGAAACCGCTTCCAGTGGTGTGAAGTGGGATGGGCGGTGCGTCGCATGGCGAGTCAGCAGGGACTCCGCAGCGGGATGTTCGAGAACGGGATGGAGTTCCTGACGTGGGGTGCCGGGCCGAAGACGCTCCTCTTCATTCCGGGAGGCCCGGGGAGCTCCATCCCCAAAGGGATGACGGCCAGGATGTCCAGGCGGTGGTTCGCCCCCTTCGCCGAGGCGGGATACGCCATCTGGTTCGTCACCCGCCGCAGGAACATGCCGCCCGGGCACACCGTCGCCGACATGGCCGACGACTACGCGCACGTGATCACCGAGGATCTCGGCGGGCGGGTCGACCTCGTGGTGGGCGAGTCGTACGGCGGGATGATCGCGCAGTACCTGGCCGGGTGCCACGGCGAGTCCTGGCGTCACCTCGCGATCGTGGTCGCCGCCGCCGAGGTCAGTGACTGGGGCAAGGCAGTGGACTCTCGCCTGTCCGCCGCGCTGGCCCGGGCGGACAAGGTAGGGGTCGGGATGGCGTTCGCCGAGTACGCGATCCCAGGCGACCGGGGCAGGTGGGTCCGTCGCCTCATGGGGCCCTGGCTCGGGAAGAGCCTGCTGTCCGGCAAGAACTTCCCGCCCGGGGACCTCCTGGTCGAGACCGAGGCGGAGCTGTCCTTCGATGCACGGTCGGTCCTGCCCCGCATCGACGCGCCGGTCATGCTGTTGTGCGGTGACCGGGACCGGTTCTTCCCCCAGGACGTGGTCGACGAGACCGTCCGACTCATCCCGGACTGCACTCTTGTCCGGTACGAGGGGCAAGGCCACATGAAGGTGGCGACCAGCAAGCGCGTTGCTCATGACGTGCTGGCCTTCGTCAACCGGAACTGAGCTCGCCCTCGCGGTCGGTGGGCGGCGGGAGCATCCGCCGGTGGATGGTGGCGTTCGGGCTGAGACCGAGCAGGGCGTCGGTGAGGGCGTCCGCGGCGGCGTGGACGGCGTCGTCGGTGAGCGGGTCCAGCGCGTCGAGGATGAACAGGGCGCTTCGTGTCTCGGCGGTGATGCGGGTGCGGGCGCACTGGCGCCAGTTCCAGCGGCGGCAGGTGACGCCCTTGTCGTCGCGCCAGACGACTTCGCCGACCTCAGGGTGCTCGACGGCCGGCGCGCCCGCCGCAGTGGTCTCGAACGTCTCGCTGCCGTCGGCCCGGACCAGCCGCGGCGGCCCGATGTAGGTGGCCCGGTCCTCGCCGCCGATGGGCAGCAGGTGGGCGATGGAGACGGCGTTGTAGACGTCGGTGATGCGGTCGGTGCGCGGCAGCCCGGGCTGCGCGCACTCGCCCGGCGCATCGCCGAACTCGACGCCGAACTTGCTGAACTCGACACCCGCCGGCGGCGCATCACCACCGCCATCGCCCCGCAACTCTGTGCCACGCACGGCATCGGACCCGACACCGCCAGCGGGTTGCTACTCGCGGCCGGCGACAACCCTGACCGGCTCCGCAGCGAGCGGTCCTGGTCGGCGCTACTTGCGGCCATCCCAATCGAAGCATCTTCCGGCAAGGTCGTCCGGCATCGGCTCAACCGCGGCGGCGACCGTCAGGGAAACAGTGCCTTGTGGCGGATCGTCATCGTCCGCATGAATAGCGATCCCCAGACCAAGGCCTACGTCCAACGACGCACCAAGGAGGGGCTGTCCAAGACTGAGATCGTCCGCTGCCTCAAGCGTTACGTCGCCCGAGAAACCTTCGCCTTACTCCCGCGCGAGCTCCTCAGTTGACAGTAGGAGCATCACTTAAATTGCTCTCATCACGGCCTGATCGGTGTTCGCGCTGTGAAGTCATGCGCCGCCGCGCAAATCGGCGGTCGAGGGACCGCAGCGGCTACGGATGTGGCGGGGCAGGATCAGCGGACATCTCAGCTCGCCACGGGGCGCGCCACTCCGGAGGGTCCCATCCATGCATGATGTAGATCCGCTCATGGGCAACCTTATCGCCTCTGAACTCCATGAGACTGACTGTGTACATCCATGGCGCACTGTCGTAACTGATCAAGTTCTCGACAACGACCAGTTCGGCACGATGAGTGATGCGTCGGGTGTGGAACTTGAGCTTCGCGGGGTACTGCCTCCGCCATTCGCGGAAGTTCTCCACGCCCTCGAATCGTTCGCCGGACTGAGGGAACTCGAGCACGGCGTCGTCGTGGTAGATCTCATGGGCGATGTCCTCGTCATTGCCGGAGTACTCCCAGTGGCGCCGCAACGCCTTCAGGAGATCTGTCTCGTCGAGCATCACCCACCTCCTGGGTCAGATTCGACTCAGCCTCGGGCTAAGTCAACCCAAGGGGGCGTGGCTGAATGTGCTGTCATCGGCCTGAGCATGCGTCATCACTTCGGCATGAGAGCTCCCGAGGTTGTGCAGTAGTGCCGAATCAGTCTGCTCGGGAGCGGCACTTCGCGACGCCCGTTACGGCACTCTTCGTCGCTCGTCACCGCTTGAGTCGCGACGTGTAGCTGTCGTTACATGACTCGGGTAAGCCACCCTGTCGACGCCCTTTCCCCACCCCGGCCATCGCCTCGACCTACCCGGGCCGGACATCCTCGTGGAGCCACCGCTGGCGGGGGGCGGTCATGGCGCGCTGCGCACGGCGTCGCTCGACGCCTCAGTTGCTGGCTGTCGCGTGATTGGGATGGTGTTTGCTTCGGCCGCTGGCGCTGTTGAGCGGAGCCTTGTGGCGAGGGCCAGAGCGAGGATGACCGCGCCGGCGGCGATCCACATGGCGCCCGTGAAGCCGGCGAGGAACGCGTGGGCGGCTGCCGACCCGGCCCCGTCGCCGCCGACGCGCGTTGCGAGGTCGACGCGGCCGCCCGCGGCGAATTCGCGCAGCGCCGCTTGGCCGGTGGCATCCACGATGTCGTCGCCGGCGAGGCGGGCGCCGATAGTGGCGAGCACGGCGAGTCCGAGCGCGCCGCCGAACTGACGGCTCATGGTCACGACGCCGGAGGCGGTGCCCGCCTGAGCGGGATCTGTGCGGCCCATTACGACCGCGACCGCTGTCGGCAGCGCGAGAGCTAGGCCGATACCAAGCACGGTGAGCGCGAGCGCGAGGTGGCGGTATCCGCTGTTTGGGCTGAGGCGCGTCAGGAGAACGGTCGCGCCGACGGTGATGGCCAGGCCAGCGAGCAGGATGCCGCGCGGGCCGCGTTTGGCGGCGAGTTTGCCCGCGATCGGAGCCAGGAAGAGCGTGACGAGGGTGAGGGGCAGCGTTCGAAGGCCCGCGGCGACCGCGCCGTATCCACGGACGTTCTGCAGGTACAACGTGGTGAACCAGAGCGCGCCGAACAGCGCGAACGACGCGAGCGCCAGCACCGCGCCGCCCGTGCGAATGTGGCGGTCGCGCCACCAGTGGCGTGGCACCAGTGGCACTGCGGCGCGAGCCTGCTGCACGGCGAACGCGATGAGCAGCGCGCCGCCGGTGATGAGCAGTCCGATCGTCCAGCCTGCCGTCCAGGGGTGTCGTACGGCGTGGGTGAGTCCGGCGACAATCGTGACTAGGCCGCCGGTGGCGAGGAAGGCGCCGGGGAGGTCGATGCGTGTGTGCGTTTCGCGCGATTCCGGGACGCGGTTGATGGTGAGCACGAGCGCCGCGAGGATCAGTGGGACGTTGATCCAGAAGATGGCGTGCCAGTTGACGTGCTCGACGAGCAGCCCGCCCGCCACCGGCCCTAAGGCGAGCCCGAGTCCCGATACCCCGGCCCAGATCCCGATCGCGGCCGGCAGCTGGTGGGGCGGGAACACCTGCGCGAGCAGTGAGAGCGACAGGGCCGCGAGCAACGCGGCGCCGACACCCTGCGCGGCCCGTCCGGCGATGAGCACGCCGGAGCTGCCGGCAGCTGCTGCGACCACGGATGCAGCGCCGAAGATCGCCAGGCCGGCGATGAACATGCGGCGGCGTCCGAGCCGGTCACCGAGCTTCCCAGCGAGCAGCACGAGGCTGGCGAATGAGACAACGTAGGCGTTTACCGTCCACTCGAGCCGGTCGGGGCTCGCCGACAAACCTCGTTGGATGGCCGGCAGCGCCACGTTGACGATGGTGTTGTCGAGGAAGATCAGAAACAGGGCGGCGCACGCGGCGGTCAGCGTCGCGACGCGTGTCCGGCGGTCAGTCGTGGGTGCGGCCATGGGTGTCATCGAACGTGCCTCCTTCAGTGAATCAGTGGTGTCGGCGCTGGGATGACCGGTGGCGGTAGCGATGGGTGCCGTGACGCCATCCGCGGGTCTGCCTTCCGTCAATGTGATTGCGGCCGATGTGATGGAGCAACAGGGCGGCGACGACACCAACGGCGGCGCCTCGTCGACCAGACCATCCGGTCGAGGTATCCGTGACAGACATGGGGAAGAGACAACTCCTCTCGGCTACTCATTCACTTAGTTACTAAGTGAATGAGTAAGTGTGTAGCATAGCCACGTGACCAATGCAACCCCCGACGACGTGATGGCGCAGTTGCACTTGTTTGGCCTCGCGCGCGACCGGCTTCGGGCCGCGATGGCTGGACGCCTTGGTGTGGGCCTCACCGACATCGACGCGCTGGAGTATCTGGAGCACTACGCCGCGATGACGCAGCGAGAGCTCGGGGCCAGGCTCCTGCTCACCTCCGGCGCGGTGACCCTCCTCGTCGACCGGCTCGAGCGGATGGGACTAGTCACTCGCCGGGTTCACCCTGACGACCGCCGGCTCACTCTCGTCGAGCTCGTTCCGGACTCGGAGCTACCGACGCTGCCGGAGATGGAGGCCTTTCACCAACACCTCAAAGGCGCCGCGTCCAGGCTGAACCCCGCAGCACGGCGCGCAATCGTTGACCTGTTGTCCTCCCTTGCGGAGCATGCAGAAGAAGCAAGCGAAAAGATGCGGGGCCGGACCGAGCCGCGACGCCGCCCCGGCTAGTCACCATCAATCGCATCCCACTGATCGGTGACGGGCTGCAGAGGGAGATCCGATCTAGTAATGATGTGGGCCGTTCGGGAAGCCTCAGGACCTCCGAAACCATCGCGGGCGCCGGTAGGCGTCATTACTTGACGCCAACCGCGAGTCGAGCGTTGGCGTCGAAGACAGCCGGTTCTCCAGCGATACCGGAACACGCGCTAATGCCGCGAGCCGCTGGGCGTGATCGACGCCGTCGTCGCCGAGATGGCCGCCACCGGACCTACGTTCCGGGAGCCCTCGTGCGGGTCAGCCGATCAGGGGCAGCCGGCTGTCCGGGAACGACCCCCGACCAGAGGCGGCAATGACCCAGTCGAGATCGTCGGATAGGGCATCCGGTCGACGCCCA
>DASTVO010000437.1:0-11718 GCA_035759075.1 Actinomycetes bacterium | reverse complement strand
CCTCAGCGTTCGGGCCGGGGAACCACGAGAACGGGGCGCGGCGAGAACTCGATCACGTGCCGCGTGACCGTGCCGACGTACGGCAGCCCGGATCCCCGGACGTCCGACCGTCCCACGACGACCACGTCGGCCAGCCACTCGGCCGCCTGCTCGAGGATGCACGGGGCGGGGTCGCCCTCGACGCTCAGGGTGTCGGCCTCGACGCCCGCCCGGCGGGCCCGGGCGGCCACGTGCCGCAGCACCGCCGTCGCGGCAGCACCCTGGCGCTCGGCCAGGCCGCCCTCGCGCCCCATGGTCCTGAGCCCGGCGACGAGCTCCCCGTCCTGGACGACGTTGACGAAGCGGAGGTCGGCACCCACCCGTGTCGAGAGCGCGACCGCCACATCGACCGCGGCCAGCGCCGCGGGCGAGTCGTCAACCGCCACGAGGACCCGGATCGGGACGTGCTCGTCGGTCGACCATCCGGTCATGACCTCAACTCCTCGTCACGCCAGGGTCGCGCGGCGCCCAGACCGGCGGCCCAGCGAAGTCGCACCCCGTCGGTGTGCTCCTGCTCCTCGAGGTCCAGCCGGACCTGCGACATGGCCTCTTGCAGACGCGGGACCCATCGGTCCTCGATCGCCCGGAGCCGGCGGCGTGTTGCCGCCTCCTCGGCGGCGACCACGCGGACCGCTGCCTGCGCCGCGGCGTGCGCGACGGCCGCCTGCACCGCCGCGACGTAGGCCTCGCGCGCGGCGACCAGCGCGGCACTCCCGTCGGGAACGGCACCGGGTGAGCGCGCGGGCACCGCGCACACCGCCTCGACGGGGTAGCGGACACCCATCGACACCGCCCACCGCACGTCGACGGTGGCGTGGGGGCCGCCACCGGACAGGCGCAGCGCTCGCTGCCCACCCAGCAGAGCACCGCGCAGCAGCCAGGTGTCCGCTTCGCGGACGGCGGTCGCCCAGGTCTCTCCGGTCCGCTCGGCGAGCAGGCTCATGCGCGCCCGCTCCGTGTGAAGGATGCGCAGCTTGTGGTCCAGCAGCTCGGCTCCGCGCCCGGCGATGTCGAGACGGTGCTGCAACCACAGTCGTCCGGCCCGTCCGGGAGGCACACGGCGCAACAGGGGCACGACGCTCACCCGCCCCCATGCCGGAGGTCGGCCGGCGGCTCGCTGGTGGGTCCGTGGTCCACCGCGCGACGGGCATGGTCCGCGACCAGCCCGGCGGGCATCATCGTCAGCTCGCGCGACGGCAGGACGGACAGGGCGTCCCACATGCGGTCGAGCGTCTCGTCGAGCGAACGGGCCTGGTCGCCACGCTGGTCCAGCAGCCGCCGGTCCACCGCCTCGGCGAACGCCAGGTAGGCCTGGTCGGTCACGCTGAGCGCCTCGCTCCCCATCAGCTCGGCCAGCTCGCGGACCTGCCGCGCGCGGGACAGCGAGGCCAGGGTCTGCGCTGCCAGGTCGAGGTGGTCCTCGCGAGTCCGCCCCGGCCCGGCGCCCTTGCGCATGAGCCGCGACAGGGAGCCGAGGACGTCCACCGGCGGATAGACACCGGCGGCGTGCAGCGCGGGCGAGAGCACGATCTGGCCCTCGGTGATGTAGCCCGTGAGGTCCGGCACGGGGTGGGTGATGTCCCCGCCCGGCATCGTGAGCACGGGAAGGACGGTGACCGAGCCGGGCCTGCCCCGGACCCGACCGCACCGCTCGTACAGCGAGGCCAGGTCGCTGTAGAGGTACCCCGGGTAGGCGCGCCGTCCCGGGATCTCCCCGCGGGCCGCGGACACCTCCCGCAGTGCCTCGGCGTACGACGTCATGTCCGCCATCACGACCAGCACGTGACGACCCTGCTCGAAGGCGAGGTGCTCGGCGACGGTGAGCCCGAGGCGGGGCGTGAGCACCCGCTCGACCACCGGGTCGTCCGCGGTGTTGAGGAACATGACGAGCTCACCGGCCGCCGAGCGTTCCTCGAGGGCATCGCGCACGGCTGCCGCGTCCGGGTGGGTCAGCCCCATCGCGGCGAACACCACGGAGAAGGGCTCGTCCCCGACGGACGCCTGGGCGGCGACCTGCGTCGCGAGCTCGAGATGTGGCAGCCCGGCCGAGGAGAAGATCGGCAGCTTCTGGCCTCGCACCAGGGTGGTCAGAGCGTCGATCGCGGAGACGCCGGTGAGGACCGGCTCGGCCGGAGGTTCCCGTCGGGTCGGGTTCAGCGGGCGCCCCGACACCGCGGCCCGGCCGACGCCTCGGACCCTCGGTCCCCCGTCGATGGGCTCACCGCGGCCGTTGCAGACCCGGCCCAGCCAGCCGGTGCCCACGGGGATGTGCAGGGTCTCCCCGGCGAAGGTGACGTGCGTGCCCGCGAGGTGCATGCCCTCGGTCCCCTCGAACACCTGGACGACCGCCAGGTCGTGGTCGACCTCCAGCACGAGCCCGTGCCGCACCTCGCCGGAGTCGAGCCGGATCAGGGCCGACTCGTCCCAGCCCACTCCCGCAACGTCGCGCACGACGAGCAACGGTCCGCGCAGGTCGGCCACGCCGTCGTACTCGACAGCGCCGAAGACGACTGCGGGAGGCTGGGCTGTCCGCGTCACGCCAGCTCCTCGACCCGCGCGAGCATGACAGCCAGAAGCCGCCGCACGCCCTCGACGTCGTCGGGCCCGGTCTCCTCGCGGGCCCGGACCAGCGGCCCGAAGTCGAGCTCCTCGACTGCGGCGGCGGGCACGCCGGAGCCGACGAGCGCCTCGCACCGGTCGACGACCTCGAGCACGGCGTCGACGAGCGCCGCACCCTTGGCGGCCGAGCAGAAGGCGTCGTTCGCGCTGAGCGCGCTCTGCTGCAGCACGCTCTCGCGGAGGAGTCTGCCCGCGAGCATGACCATGCGCTCGGCACCCGGCAGCGCGCCCACGCCGACGAGCTCGGACAGGGCGGCCAGGCGGTCCGCGTCGGCGAGCAGCGCCGTGACGCGGCCTCGGCGGCGTGCCCATGCCGGGTCCCCGTGCCGGGCGTGCCAGGCCCCGAGACGGTCGGCGTCGCGCGAGAACGAGCCGCTCCAGGCCACGGCCGGGTAGTGGCGCGCGTACGCGAGGTCGCGGTCGAGCATCCAGGTGCAGCGGACGAACCGCTGCGTGTGCGCGGTCACCGGCTCGGTCATGTCGCCGCCGGCCGGTGAGACCGCACCGACCACCGTCACGGACCCGCGCCGCCCTCCGAGGGTCACCACCTGCCCGGCGCGCTCGTAGAACGCGGCGAGAGCCGATGCGAGCCCGGCCGGGTAACCCTCCTCGACGGGCAGCGCACCGGTCCGGGACGCGAACTCGCGAAGCGCCTCGGCCCAGCGCGACGTCGAGTCGGCGATGACGACCACGTGGTACCCCATGTCGCGGAAGTACTCGGCCACGGTGACACCGGTGTAGATGCTGGCCTCGCGCGCCATCATCGGCATGTTCGAGGTGTTCGCGACGATGACGGTGCGGCGCGCGAGGAGGTCGCCGGTGCGCGGGTCGGCGAGCTCTCCGAGCTCGGCGACCACGTCGGCCATCTCGTTGCCGCGCTCCCCGCATCCGACGTAGACGATGACGTCGGCGTCGCACCACTTCGCGATCTGTTGCAGGAGCACGGTCTTGCCGGTCCCGAACCCGCCCGGGACGGCCGCGGAGCTGCCGCGCGCCACCGGGTAGAGCAGGTCGAGCACCCGCTGCCCGGTCTGCAGCGCCTCGGAGCCGTCGAGACGCTCCCGGCACGGTCGTGGGAGCCGTACCGGCCAGGTGGTGGTGAGCGGGACCGTCACACCGCCGACCACGGCCACCGCAGCGTCAGCTGCGTATGGCCCCACGTCCTCGACGCGTTCGACCACACCGTGCACCCCGGGTGGGACGAGGACGCGCAGCGACAGCGGGCCACCGTCGCGCACCACACCGATCTCGTCTCCGGCGGACACCTGCGCGCCCCGGGTCGCCGAGGGGACGAAGTCCCACAGCCGTCCGTCGTCGCCGACCCGCGCGCCCGGCTCGAGCCACGTCCCCGCACCCGAGAGGGGACGCAGCAGGCCGTCGAACACGCCTCCGAGCAGCCCCGGTCCCAGCCGGGCGACCAGCGGCGCACCCTGGGCGGCGGCCGGGGCGCCGGGTCCCAGTCCCCCGGTGTCCTCGTACGCCTGGACCGACACCCGGCCGCCGGAGATGGCCACCACCTCACCGGCCAGGCGAGCCTCGCCCAGGGCGACCACGTCGTACATCGCGACGTCGGGGAGCTCCTCCAGCTCGACCAGCGACCCGGACACCCGCACGATGCGACCGGTCACGGCGACCAGAGCCCCTCGACGTCTGGCCCGAGCCGGTCCAGGGCCTGGTCGGCCAGCGCCTCGAGGCTGAACGTGACCCGACGGGCACCCGACTCGGCCACGACGCCGCCGCCGGGATGCTCGCTGACCACCGCGTCCGCGCCGAGAGCCCGCCGGGCGCGCTCGGCCAGCCGCTCCCGCTGCTGCGGGTAGGAGGCGTGCTCGCGGAGGGCGGACACCTCCGCCAGCACGCGACGGCGCAGCTCGTCGTAGGCCTCACGCTGTGCTCGCAGCACCGCGCCCCGTGCCTGCCGGCGTGCCCGGGTGCCCTCGACCACGAGGACGGCCTCGGCGTCTACCTCCCCCTGGGCGCGGGCCTCCTCGCGGACGGCCGCTGCCTCGCGGTCGGCCCGGGCGAGCATCGCGGCGGCGTCCGCGTCCGCCTCGGCCAGCCACCGGTCGGACACGGCCCGCGCGTGGGCAACGAGCGCGAGGCGCACCGGGCTGAGCGGGTCGATGGAGGTGTGGGTGTCGACGGCGGTCACGACGGAAGCACCACCGCGAGCGGGTGGAGGACGGAGGTGCGCTCCGTGCCGAGCGCCTCGGCGGCCGCGACAGTGAGGACGACCACGGCGACGTCGTCAGGAAGGCCGTCCCACGCCGCGCGGACGTCCGCGTCGTCCTCGGCGGGCAGCACGAGGACACCCGCCAGGGCGAATCCCTGGACGCTGACCTGCCGCCCGAGCGCGGCGACCCGGCCCACGCCGGTCACGCCTTGCCGATGAGGATGATCGCCACGATGAGGCCATAGATGGCGATGCCTTCGGCGAGGCCGACGATGACCATCGCGCGGCCGAACAGCTCCGGCCGCTCGCTCATCGCGGCGAGCGCCGCCGCACCGGTGTAGGCGACGGCGATCGCGGCGCCGATGGAGGAGCCGGCGACGGCGACGGCCGCCCCCATCAGCGCGGCCCAGTTCGAGGACGAGGTCGCGGCCGCCTGAGCCAGGCTCGCGGTCGCCTCCGTGTCCGCGGCGGCCCCGCCGGGAGCGGCGACGACGAGGACGACGAGCGCGGCGAGCAGCAGGATTCCGTCGACGGCCACCACGGGCACGAGGGCGGCTCGTCCCCGCCGGCGCAGTGCGACACGGGTCGCGGCCGACACCACGAGGACGACGGGCAGGGCGACGAGCCAGGTGGTCACGGGAGTCTCCTCGAGGTCGGTGCGGCGAGAGTGTCCGCCACGGGGACGTGCCACGGGTGGAAGGGCCGGCCCTCGGCGGTGAACACGCGCGAGAACAGTTCGTAGTACTCCAAGCGGAGGGCCTGCACCCCGGCCACGAGCGCCTCGAGGGCGAAGGCGACGGCGTTGCCGACGACGAACACCACAACCGCGGCCAGCACGAGGAGGCCCCCCGACTGCCAGAGGCCGGTGGTGCCGTCCCACACGACCTCGCCCAGGGCGGCGTGGGTGAGGCCGAACGCGGCCAGCCGGGCGAACGAGACGAGGTTGGTGCCCAGCCGGACCACGGCGTCGAACAGCTCGACCGTGGCCTGGGTGACACCGGCCGCGCCGCCGCCCGAGGCAGCGAGGAGGCCCAGGTAGGTGAGCACGACGCCCACCGCCGCGACGAGGACGCCGGCGGTGACCAGCCAGGCGAAGTCGGCGTCGGCGCCCAGCACGACCAGCCCGAGCCCCGCGAACAGGGCGGCACCGGCGATCCCCGACGGCGCGCTGAGCGCGAGCGGCCACCCGCCCTCGCGCCAGCGGTTGACCCCACCCACGACGTACGCGCCGGCGAGCAGGACAGCGCCGACCCCCACCGCGGCCCCCAGCAGCGTCACCGGCTCCTCGAGCGGGGCCAGCCAGAGCACGGGGACGACGCCGGTGGGGCCGAAGAACTCCCCGTACAGGAGGCCGAAGAGGATCGCGAACCCGCCGGATCCCACGACGAACGGCCAGATCCGCCGGAACGCCGCGAACCGGCGCGGCGTGCCGTGCCGCAGCAGCAGGCCGAGGAGCACCAACAGGGCGCCGTGGCCCGCGTCTCCGAACATCATGCCGAACATGAACACGTACGCCAGGCCGGCGAGCAGCGTCGGGTCGACGTCCTCGTACGGGACGGTGGTGTAGGTCTGGACCAGGGGCGAGAAGGACTGGCGCACCGTGCCGCCGGCGCGCAGCAGCGTGGGCGGATCGACCCCTCTCGGCGACGGGAGCGGCACGACGGCGCCGCCGGAGGCTTCGAGCCGGGACGCGAGGGGGGCCACCTCGCCGGCGGGCATCCAGCCGACGAACGCGCCGAGCTCGCCGCGGACGACGGCCTCGGCGGCGTACGCCTCGAGCTCCGCCTCACCGGCCAGCAGGTCGGCGCGACCGTCGCGCTCGAGGACGTCGAGGTCGGGTCGGACCGGGGCCAGACGGGCCGCCTGCGCCGGCTCGGGGTGTAGCCGCTGCAGTCGTCGGCCGGCCTCCCCGGAGGTGAGGTCACCTGCGCCTGCCGGTCCTGGCCCGCCGGCGCGGTCGATCTCGACCGTGCCGGCGTCGGCCACACCGACCAGCAGGTCGCGCAGGGTCTCGGCGGGGGCCACGAGCGCCACCCGCTGCATCCGCACCGGCTCGGTGGCCTCACGCCAGGCCATCGAAGGCCTCCATCACGTCGTCTGCGGAGCCCGGCGTCGAGGTCGGGGTCAGGCCCGCCGCCGCGCGGCGCGCAGGGACCTCGAGGGCGGCGCGGACCCGCCAGGCGTCGGCGGCCAGGACGGCCACCGACCCGACGACGGGCTCCCGAGCGAACGCCGAGCGCCGCAGCATGGCGAAGCCGTCGTGCTCGACCCGGTGCCACCAGGCGGCCTCCGCGCGCCACAGGCCGTCCGACGTCGCGACGTCCTGCAGGATCCATCGGGTGTCGCCCGGGAGGTGACGCGCCAGACCGGCAGGGCTCGGCGGGAGCGCCTGCGCCGCCGCGACGTAGGCGGGACCCAGGACGTAGGAGGCCCGCTGCGCCGCGGGCTCCGGCAGGCGACGACCCTCCCGCACGGTCTCGCGGGCTACCAGCAGCGCCGTGGCCGCCCGTGCCCAGAGCGCGGCTTCAGGAGCCGCGCCGACGACACGGTCGGCCCACGCGACCCGGACGCCGAGGTAGACCGCCCGGGGCGAGGGCTCGCCGACGTCTCCCCACGGCGACGCCGCCAGCGTGTCCCGCACCTCGGCCGGCGTCCGGGCCCCGGCCAGCCGCGACCACGCCGTCTCGAGGGTTCCCAGCCGGTAGGGCGGGGCGGCGGCGAGACCGCCGAGGCCTTGCATGTGCTCGTCCAGGTTGGCGATCTCGAACCCGGCCGTGAGCACCCGTGTCATCTCCGAGCCGGACCGCGGCAGCCAGCCGGTCAGTACGCGCAGGTGCCAGAGCAGGGTGGCCCCCACCGCGTGCTGCGCCTGCGCCAGCGTGTGCTCGGGCCGGAGGTCGTGGCCGTACGGCGTGCCCGACAGAGCGGCCAGCGCCGTCGCCAGGTCCGGGCTGGCCGCGAGCGACCGGGCCCCCGCCGCGCCGAGGCGCCGACGGGCGAGCGCCTTGGCCCGCACCGAGCCTGCCACCCATGCCGTGCTCACGGCGTCTCCCCGGTCAGCGTCCGCCGGACGTCGAGCAGGACCCGGTGGACGTAGCCCGGCAGGCGCTCGGCCACCCGGATGCGGATCACCTCGACCTCGCGCTCTCCTGCGGCGAGCGTGGCCGCCGCCTCGTTCTCGGCTCGCCTCGTGACCCGCGCCGCGGCATCGGCCCGTTCTGCCTCCGCCTCTCTGCGCGCGGTGGCGACCCGGTCCCGCGCGCGCTGGCGCGCATCGTCCCGGCGCCGCTCGGCCTCCTGGCGCGCGTCGGCCTTGATGCGGCGGGTCTCGCCCTCGACGTCGGCCAGCAGGGCCAGCACCGGCTCGAGCTCAGCGGCGATCTCGGACACCCTGTCCGCCGGGACGCCCGTCGTCGCAGCCGCGCCGGGGCTGCCGGCGGGCCGGAACCGTTGCAGCAGGTCGCGCGACCGTGGCATAGGCCCTCCCTGCCGGACTGCCGTCCAGCAGCACACTGCCCGGGCTCGCGACAAACAGGGCAGGGCGGACGGGCTCGGCTCGGCGGGACCTAGGTCCCAGGATTCGCCCGGCGACGACACGCGGCCGCCGGGCTGCGTCAGGCGGACCGGGTGGACCGATGCGGCGGGTGACCTCGCCCTGTCCCTGTCGGTGTCCGCCTGAGCCGTGTCGCCGCTACCGCTCGAGCAGCAGAGCGTCCAGGCCGCGGGTCAGCCCGGTGCGCCCGGTGACGGCGCGGACGGCGAGCAGGGTGCCGGCGACGTAGGGGGTGGGGGTCGGACCGGCGTCGTGCCGGATGACCAGCCGCTCGTCCGGCAGGGCAAAGACCACCTCGGTCGACACGACGAAGCTGGGCAGCCGCAGCGAGTGCACCTGGGTGCCGGCCACCGTCGCGCCGCGCGCCTCGACCGCTCCCCCGGTCCGGCCCACCGGGACGTCCACGGTGGTGGCGTTGACGGCCGCGAGGCGTTCGGCCAGCTCGCGGGCGGTGCCGCTGGGTGCGTCGGGCTTGCCGGCGGAGGCGTAGTCGATGATCTCCCGGTAGGGCAGGTGCGGGGCGACGAGCAGCGCGGCCGCCTGCGCCATCGCTGCGGTGAGTGAGAAGTTGCCGGCCGCCACGACCCCGACGCCCGCCTGCCGCGCGGCCGAGTCGATGTCCGCGAAGTCGTCAGCCCCCAGACCGGACGACCCGATGACCACCGACACGCCTCGCTCGATCGCGGCCAGCGTGTTCCCGCGTACCGCCTCGTGCGAGGTGTAGTCGACCAGCACGTCGACCCCGTCGAGGGCATCGGTGACCTGCGCGTGCACCGGGATGTCGAGGCGGCCACCGCCCCACGCCTCGCCCAGGTCCTGGCCGGCTGCCGAGCGGCTCACCCCGCTGCGCAGCATGAGGTCGTCGGCGTCGACGACCGCCTCGGCCACCGCTCGCCCGGTCCACCCCGTTGCGCCCGCGACGCACAGGCTTGTCATGCCGGGACGGTAGCGGCCTCCTGGGCGGTTGAGCCCGCCGCGTCGCCGCGCAGCCGGCCGGCGTGCCGCCGGCCGAGCTCGGCCGCCTCGTGGACGGTGAGCAGGAACGTGCCGGGGTGCTCGGCCACCCAGTTCTCCCCGGTGGCGGCCGAGGTGAAGTGGCGCACGTAGTGACAGAAGCTCGTCACGATGTCGGCGTCCCAGGTGCCGTCCGGCGAGAGGAACGACACCACGGAGCCGTGGTGGCTGAGGTCGTGGATGCCGTCGTCGCCGACCCGGTAGCGGATGGTCTCCCCCGTGACCGGGTCGTGGGTCTCCACCTCCGCGTCGCCGACGATCGGGGCGAGGAACATCGGGTCCCAGGCGCACCAGGCGTGCACCCCAGGGCCGTCGCCGACCCGCAGCCGGTGGTCCATCTCGGGGACGGCGATCCCCCAGAACCCGACGACGTCCCCGCGCTCGTCGCGGAAGACGCCGGGCCAGGTGGCCAGTCGTTCCTCGGCCGCGTCGAGGCTCAGGCCTGTCTCGGCGACGAGGTTGTCGATCTGCGCCGGCTCGCCTGTCGCGAGCCGCCGGAAGAGGGCGAGAGCAAGACGGCGACCCTCGTCGTCGAGGTCGGGCGTGGCCGCCGCGAGCGACTCGTCCAGCCGGTCGATGGCGGCGGTCATGACAGCACCTCCCGCATCTGCTCGAGCGTCGGCGAGCCGGCCGGGCCCTCCGGCGTCGCGTAGACGCGGCAGCTCAGGCCGAATTCACCGCCCTCCGCGCCGAACGGGTCCCGGCCCTCGACCAGCAGGGTCGGGGAGCCGCGGAACCGCCGGTCCTGCGCTGCCTCGACCGTCTCGACCTTCTCGTAGGTGACAGTGAGGTCGAGCTCACCCGCCAGCGTCTTGAGCCGCTCGTCCAGCACCTGCCAGTTCGGGCAGCCGTCGAAGTACTGCAGTCGCACGTCCACCGGTGACTCCTTCGCCTGATCGCGGAACACTGCCTCGGACGGTAGGGGTTCCAGTGAGGTGGAAGGTCAAGCCCGAGGAGGCGGCATGCGCATCGGAGCGGTGGCGGAGCGGACGGGTGTCAGCACCAAGACGCTGAGGTTCTACGAGGACGCGGGGCTGTTGCCCGCACCGGGCCGGACGTCCGCGGGGTACCGCGACTACTCGCCTGAGGCGCTGGACCGGGTCTCGTTCATCCGCACCGCCCAGGCGGCCGGGCTGACGCTGGCCCAGGTCCGGCAGGTCCTCGACATCCGCGACGGCGGAGCGCCGCCGTGCGAGCACGTCGCGACGCTGGTCTCGGCCCGGCTGGCCGAGGTCGAGGCGCGCATCGCCGAGCTGACGCAGATGCGCACCCGGCTGCGCGAGCTCGATCGACGCACCCGGGAGGTGGACCCGGCCGACTGCCGCAGCTACTGCTCGATCGTCGAGAGCTGAGCCCGCGATATCAAGACAGCGGGCCCTGGTGTCCCGAGCGGCACACAAACCGGCCCCGGTGACCCGTCTTGGCTTGCCGGCGGGCCGAGTCTGAGTGCAGGACGGTACGGCGACCAACCGGCACCGGCTCTTCGGCGCCTCTAGCGGGCCGATCGCTGCTGCCGCATCAGTCTGCTCGGGAGCGGCACCTCTCGAGTGGCGGATCCAGCGCGAGTCGGTCAGCGGTCCAGTACTCGGGAACGTCGGATCAGTCGGCTCGGGAGCGGCACCTGTGGGTCAGTCGCCGCTGCATTCCCGGAAGGGCTACTCGGCCTCCGTACGTAGCGGGTGATCGCCCGGTTCTGCCGGAAGTGGGCAGTAGCCCCGTCTCCTCGCATGAAGGATGTTCAGCACGCCAATGGCGGCGCCCGCAGCGATGACCACGATCGGTGTCAGATCGAGAGCAAAGCCGATTAGCACCAGCACGACTCCCGCTCCCACACCCCACAAGACCGGATGAACCACGACCCAGTCACTGAACCGGTTCAGCAGACTGCGCATCTGCTCCCACATCCCTCGCTCGAACCGCTCTCACTCATCCGGCTTCACGGCGAGCAGCGAGATGCTCTTGATGCCGTAGGTGCGCGTCGCGCCCAGCGCGGAGCCGGACAGGAACGCGTACGCCGGGTTGTCCCGCACCGTCCGCACCTGCAGCCCCGCTCGCTCGATCGCGGCCACGTACTCGTCGACCTGGGCGGCCCCGCCGATGCACGAGGCCCACAGCTCGGCGTTGCAGGTGATGGCCTCGGTGAGCGGGCGCTCGCTCACGATGTCGGCCAGCGCCAGCCGCCCGCCCGGCGCCAAGGCGCGGGCAACAGCCGCGAACACCGCGTCCTTGTCGGCCGAGAGATTGACGACACCGTTCGAGATCACCGCGTCGACCGAGCCGTCCGGCACGGCCGGGGACTCGATGTACGCCTCGACGAACT
>DASTVO010000436.1:0-2750 GCA_035759075.1 Actinomycetes bacterium | reverse complement strand
GGGAATCTGCGTCTATCTGCGTAGCCGCGGCCTCTCGGCAGCCGACGAGTCCCGGCGTACGTTCCGAGGAGGCGCGCCCGTCCCCCGTCGGGCGCGGTTCCCCCGGGAGGGTTGCCATGTCTCGCCGCACGTCGTCGCCTGCACGGCTCGCCACCGTCGTCATCGCGTTGGGAGCCCTGCTCCTGGGGGCCGCTGGCCCGGCGACCGCCGGTCATGCCGACGACCCGCGGTCGAGCAACCTGCATCCGCTGGGGCACATCGTCGAACCGGCGAGCCTGCTCACGGGGCCGCCAACCATCCACACCGACATCGCGTTCTGGGGCAAGCTCGCGTTCCAGGGAAACTGGCTCGGCTTCAACATCCGCGACATCTCCGCGCCGGGCAACCCGAAGCAGATCTCGTTCACGGAGTGCACCGGGAACCAGGGTGACGTGATCATCTGGGACGACGTGCTCGTCCGGTCCTGGAACTCACCCGCGACAGCGGGCGCGACGTGCGATGGCGAGGCGGTGCCTGTCGGCTTCGAGGGACTGCACGTCTTCGACGTCAGCGACGTGAAGGACCCCGAGCTCGTGGCCTCGGTCGACCTGAGCAACGGCTCGATCCCCGGCCGCTGCGGTTCGCACACCGCGACCGGGGTCCCGGACGAGGGCGACGACCGGCTGCTGGTCTACAACTCGGGCAGCCAGTGCGACGGATTCGACGTCGTCGAGGTCCCGCTCGACGACCCGGAGGAGGCGACCTACCTGCGCACCGAGCCGGCCGGCCGCCACTGCCACGACACCGGGGTGATTCTCGGCGACATCGAGCTGACTGCGTGCGCCGGTGACGACGGCTACACCCTGTGGGACATCTCCGACTCGCTGGAGGACCCTGAGCAGATCGACTCGGTCGTCGTGCCGGGTGTCGGGATCGGCCACTCGGTGCAGTTCAGCAATGACGGCGAGGTCATCGTGTTCGGGCACGAGCCCGGCGGCGGCGTCCAGGCGGCCTGCCAGACGACAAACCCCGACGCCGACAAGTCCTACTTCTTCTACGACACCGAGGAGGGTGAGCTGCTCGGGACCTGGGTGCTCCCCCGGCCGCAGACCAACATCGAGAACTGCACGCTGCACAACTTCAACATCGTGCCGATGAAGAACGACCGGGACATCCTGGTGCACGGCAGCTACCAGGCGGGCACCGGCGTCGTGGACTTCACCGACCCGGCGAACCCGGTGGAGCTGGCCTACACAGACCCGCCCCCGATCCCGCCGCCCGGCGGCCCGTTCTGCGGGGGCACCGGCTGTGAGATCGGAGGCGTGTGGTCCTCCTACTGGTACAACGGCCTGATCTACGAGACCAACATCACCGAGGGCCTGAACATCTACCGCTACAGCGGCAGCGAGACGGCGAAGGCCGCGAAGCTCGGCCACCTCAACCCGCAGACGCAGGAGTTCACCCGCGACGACTGACATCAGTGCCGGCGGGCGACGGCTACGCCTCGGCGCGTGCCGTTCGTGGTCGGAGCGTCAGTGCTCCGGCCACGAACAGCGGGCCCGCAGACAACGGGTACGCGGTGAGCCGCACGACATGACCCGCTCGGTCTCGGTGGACGCTCTGCGGTTCCGGCTGGGCTGGCCGGCAGGTCAGCTGGCGCGGTCCTCGCGCAGGTGCCTGCGCTCCTGCGCCACCAGCTCGACGGCGTGACCGGAGTCCATCCGCATCCGCTGGGACATGTGACGCAGCTCCATGCTCGCGCGGTCGAACGCGTGCATCAGCTCCAGCACCGCGTGCTGGGCCATGTGCCGGCTGCCGACCATCGCCTTGCGCAGCGAAGCAGCGTCGGCGAGCTTGTCGTGGTCCGCGCTGTGCCGGTCGGCGAGCACTCCGTGCTGCTCGTCGTGCCGGCGGTCGAGCGCCATGTGGGCCGCCTCGTGCTCGCGCGAGACGCGCGCGTGGTCGTCGGCGTGCCGGTGCTCCACGTTGCCGTGCTCGGCGGAGTGCCGGCGAGCGAGCGGACGGTCGGATGTCGCGGTGTTCGTGGCCATGGTGATCACCTCGGTCGAAGGCGTCGTTGCCTGGGCTGCCTCCGACGCTACTGCGGCGCGCCGCGACCCTCCAGGGTCGACAGTCCCCGACCTGGCTGCGCCAGACGCTGCCACGCGCACGGAGCCCGCGACCGGCCGTGACCGACGCGGGCGCCGTGCGACGCCGGCTAACCGACGGTACGAGCCGTCAGCAGCGGGTACTCCCAGTCCATCGACAGCCCCGGCCCGCCCCGGTGGTGACGACGGGCGAGGTCGGCGAGCGCCCGGTCGAGCTCGGCCACCCGGTCCGGCTGGTCGGCGATGCCCCTGTAGGTGACGATCGTCGGGCCGTAGCAGGCCTTGAAGAAGTCGCGGAACTGCTCCGGGGTCTCGAAGCGCTCCACCCGGACCGTCCGGCGGCGGGCCACGACGTCGGTGACGCGGTCACCGAGCAGGCCGCGGACGTGGTCGGCGTCCCCCACAGCGGCGGCGGCTGCGCACCGGGCGGAGGCGTCGGCGCGTATGGCTTCATCGCGGCGAACATCTCGCCGATGAACCCCTCCGGCGTCCAGCTGAGCAGCCCGATGGTGCCGCCGGGACGGCTGACCCGCACGAGCTCGTCGGCGGCCGCCTGGTGGTGCGGGGCGAACATCACGCCGACGCAGGAGAGCACCGCGTCGAACTCGGCGTCGCCGAAGGGCAGCGCCTCGGCGTCGGCCTGTCGCCACTCGAGGTGGACGC
>DASTVO010000435.1:0-3447 GCA_035759075.1 Actinomycetes bacterium | reverse complement strand
AGCCAGCGGGCCCCGTCGTGCGCCACCACCACGGCGGTGACCTGGGGGTGAGCGCCCGGATCGGCTCGTGCGGCGACGGTGGGCATGCGGCTCCCAGCCTACGGGAGCCCCGAACGCGGAACGGCGCTCAGACCGCGCTCTTCTTCAGGCGGCGGCGCTCCCGCTCGGACAGCCCGCCCCAGATGCCGAACCGCTCGTCGTTGGCCAGCGCGTACTCGAGGCACTCGCCGCGGACGTCACAGCCCAGGCAGACCTTCTTGGCCTCCCGGGTCGAGCCGCCCTTCTCCGGGAAGAACGCCTCCGGGTCCGTCTCGGCACAGAGCGCCCGCTCCTGCCAGCCGCCGTCCTCGTCCATCTCCTCGATGAGCGGAAACACCTCGCCCATGGTGCGCCTCCTCGACCCCGGTGGCACGGGCTGAGGGCCAGCCCGCGCCGTGAATGACACTGGTGGAATTACACGCGCGTCATGCTTTGTCGTCAAGTGGAAGCGTGATATTTAGCCGATCGGAGGACCCGGTTCCGGCGTGTCGCGGCCCGTCGGCGAGACTGCGCGCCATGGCAGTGCAGCCGCCCGTGGAGCCGGAGCCCTCGTCGGAGCTGCTCCGGATCGTGGTGCCGGCGGGCGGGATCGGGGGCGCGCGGTTCCTCCGCGGGCTGTTGCGGGCGACGGCCGGTCCCGACGGCTCCCCCGGCGCCGAGGTCACCGTCATCGGCAACACCGCCGACGACATCACGCTCTTCGGCCTGCGGGTCTGCCCGGACCTCGACACCGTGATGTACACCCTCGGCGGCGGCATCTCCGAGGAGCAGGGCTGGGGCCGCGCCGACGAGACGTTCGCCGTCATGGACGAGCTGGCCGCGTACGACGTCGGCCCGCGGTGGTTCGGTCTCGGCGACCGCGACATCGCCACCCACCTGGTCCGCAGCCAGATGCTCGACGCCGGCTTCCCGCTCGGCCAGGTCACCGAGGCGCTGTGCGCGCGGTGGGGCCTGGGCCGGCTCGGGGTGCGGCTGCTGCCGATGAGCGACGACCGGGTCGAGACCCACGTCGTGATCGCGGACGAGGCCGCCCCCGGTGGCCGCCGGGCCGTGCACTTCCAGGAGTACTGGGTGCGCCTGCACGCCGAGCCCGCCGCGTACGAGGTGGTCCCGGTCGGCGCCGAGTCGGCCCGGCCCGGGCCCGGCGTGGTCGAGGCGCTGCAGGCCGCCGACGTCGTGCTGCTGCCGCCGTCCAACCCGGTGGTGAGCATCGGCACGATCCTGGCCGTGCCCGGGATCCGGGAGGCGCTGGCCGCGACGGCGGCCCCGGTCGTCGGGCTCTCCCCGCTGGTCGGCGGCGCCCCGGTGCGCGGCATGGCCGACAAGGTGCTGGCGGCCATCGGCGTGAAGAGCAGCGCCGACGCCGTGGCGCAGCACTACGGCGCGCGCTCCGCGGGCGGGCTGCTGGACGGCTGGCTGGTCGACGAGGTCGACCGCGCGGCCGTCGCCGCGGTCGAGGCCGCCGGCATCTCCTGCCGCGCGACTCCGCTGCTCATGCCCGACGTCGACCGCGCGGAGGCGATGGCCCGGGCCGCTCTCGATCTCGCCGCGGCCCTGTCGGGACGCGCCGGCGCATGACGGGTCCCGCGCAGCCGGTGCGGCTCTGGGCGCCGGACGGGCTTCCGGAGGTGGCCGCCGGCGACGACCTCGCCCGTCTCGTGGTCGACGCGCTCGCCGGCGCGGGCACGCCCCTGGCCGACGGCGACGTGGTCGTCGTGACCTCCAAGGTGGTGTCCAAGGCAGAGGGACGCGTGCTCCGGGTCGACCGGGAGGAGGCGATCACCTCCGAGACGGTGCGGGTCGTGGCGCGACGCGGCGACACCCGCATCGTCGAGACCCGGCACGGCCTGGTGCTGGCGGCCGCCGGCGTCGACGCGAGCGGGGTGGAGCCCGGCCACGTGGCGCTGCTCCCCCTGGACCCAGACGCCTCCGCCCGCCGGCTGCGAGCCCGGCTGCAGGAGCTCGCCGGGGTCGAGGTCGGAGTGGTCGTCACTGACACCATGGGCCGCCCCTGGCGGGCCGGCCAGACCGACCAGGCCGTCGGGGCCGCCGGGCTGGCGCCGCTGGACGACCTGCGCGGCCGCACCGACGAGCGCGGGAATGTGCTCGAGGTGACGGTGACCGCGACGGTCGACGAGATCGCGGCGGCCGGCGACCTCGTGAAGGGCAAGCTGGCCCGCCGGCCGGTGGCCGTGCTGCGCGGCCTCGGTCACCTCGTGACCCCCGAGGACGGTCCCGGGGCGAGTGCCGTCGTGCGCCCCGCCGCGGAGGACATGTTCCGGCTCGGCAGCCGGGACGTGCTGGCCGCGCGCCGCACCGTCCGGTCCTTCTCCGACCGGCCGGTGGACCCGGCGGCGGTGAGCCGGGCCGTCGCCGCCGCGGTGACCGCACCGGCACCGCACCACACCACCCCGTGGCGGTTCGTGCTCGTCGAGGGCGGCCCGGCACGGCAGTCCCTGCTGGACGCGATGCTCGCGGCCTGGGTCGAGGACCTGCGCCGGGACGGCTTCACCGACGAGCAGGTGGCACGGCGGACCCGCCGGGGCGCGGTGCTGCGGGGGGCGCCGCTGCTCGTGGTGCCGTGCCTCGTCCGCGACGGCATGCACGACTACCCGGACGAGCGCCGGTCGGCGGCCGAGCGGGAGATGTTCGTCGTCGCGGTCGGTGCGGCGGTGCAGAACCTGCTGGTGGCGCTGGCCGTCGAGGGCCTGGGCTCGGCCTGGGTCAGCAGCACGATGTTCTGCCGAGACGTCGTGCGGGCCGAGCTGGACCTGCCGGCGGACTGGGACCCGATGGGTGCCGTCGCGGTGGGGCACCCGGCGACGCCCGCCCCGGACCGCCCGGACCGCGACCCGGAGGACTTCGTCCTTCGCCGGTAGCCGGCGGCTAGATCGCGCGGTGGTCGCGGCCGGCGAAGCGCGGGCCGTGGCGGGGGTAGCTGTGCCCGCACAGCTCGATCATGCGCACCGCCCGGTACCGGTGGCCCCGGTAGGGCTCGAGCAGCTCGAGCATCGCGTCGTCGTCGACCCGCTCCCCCACCAGCACCCAGCCGACGAGCTTGGCCAGGTGGAAGTCGCCGACCGAGACGGCGTCGGCGTCGCCGAGCGCGCGCTGCCCCACCTCGGCCGCGGTCCACGCCCCCACGCCCGGCAGCGACCGCATCCTCGTCGCCGCCTCGGCCGGCGCCGCGCGACACAGCGCCTCCAGCCGGCCGGCCGACCCGGCGGCCGTCACCGCGGTGCGTGAGCGGGACAGGTCCACCCCGGCCCGGTGCCACTCCCAGGACGGGATCGTCGCCCAGGTGCGCGGGTCCGGTTGCACCCACAGTCCGCCGAGCAGGTGGTCGACCGGGCCTGGAGCGCGCTCGCCGTAGCGCCGGACGAGGGTACGGAAGGCGCGGAACGCCTC
>DASTVO010000434.1:0-3113 GCA_035759075.1 Actinomycetes bacterium | reverse complement strand
GGCGCGGGAGCGGTAGGACGGGTCCGGCCCCAGGATGCGCTCGGCGGCCAGCCGACCGGAGATCAGCACCATCGGCACCCCGACCCCCGGCTGCGTCCCGGACCCGGAGAACACGACGTTCTCGCCCCACAGGTTCCGCGGCCGGAACGGGCCGGTCTGGGTGAAGGTGTGTGCTGCCGCGAAGGGGGTCCCGCGCTCCATCCCGCGCGCCTCCCAGTCCAGCGGCGTCGTGGTGTGCGCCACCTCGATCCCGTCGCCGAACCCGGACCAGCCGCGCGCCTCCAGCGTCGACACCACGTGGTCGAGGTAGCGCGGACCCTCGACCTTCCAGTCGATCGGCGCGTCGAGGTTCGGCGTCGGGAACAGCACGTAGTAGCTGTGCCGCCCCTCCGGCGCGAGCGACGGGTCCGAGGCGGTCGGCGACGTGACCAGCAGCGACGGGTCGCTCATCAGCCGCCCGCCGAGGATCTCGTCGAAGACCTCCTTCCACGCCCGGCCGAACGAGATCGTGTGGTGGGCGTTGTCGGGGTACGCCGTCCGGGAGCCGGCGAGCAGCAGGAAGCACGACGGCGAGTAGCCGAGCCGGCGGCGCACCGGGGCGCCCACCAACCGCCGTGCCACGGGCAGGTCGGGGTTCAGCACCACCGCGTCGCACTCGACCCGGTCGCCCGAGGCCGTGTGCACCGCGACCGCCCGTCCGCCCCGCAGCTCGACGCGGGTCACGGTCTCGCCGTAGCGCAGCACGACCCCGTGCTTCTCGGCCGCACCCGCCAGAGCCCTCGGGACCGCGTGCATGCCGCCCCGGGGGAAGTAGACGCCCGCGACCGAGTCCATGTAGCCGATCACGGCGTAGATCGCGAGCGCGTCGTAGGGCGAGAGCCCCGCGTACATCGCCTGGAACGAGAACACCCGCTGCGTCCGCTCGTCCTTCAGGAACTGGGCCACCTTCGGCGCCAGCCGCCGGAAGCCACCGATCGCCGCGAGCCGGGCCAGCGACGGGCGGACCAGCGACAGCGGCGAGTCGATGTTGCGGTCGATGAAGTCGCGCATCTCCAGCCGGTAGAGCTCGGACACGAAGTCCACGAACCGCCGGTAGCCCTCCGCCTCACGCGGCCCGCAGACCCGCGCCACCTCGTCGGCCATCGCGTCGACCGACGAGTGCACGTCCAGCGACGAGCCGTCGGCGTAGCGCGCCCGGTAGAGCGGCGCGACCGGCTCGAGCTCCAGCCAGTCGTCCATCGACTCGCCGACGCAGTCCAGCGCGTCGGCGATCAGGTCCGGCATGGTGAGCACCGTCGGGCCGGTGTCGAAGGAGTAGCCGCCGTCGGTCAGCAGCCCGGCGCGACCGCCCGGGACGTCCTCGCGCTCCAGCACCGTCACCGACCGCCCTGCCCCGGCCAGCCGCAGCGCCGCCGACAGCCCGCCGAGGCCCGCCCCGACCACGACGACGTGGTCCGTCGGCCCCGTGACCCGCCTCACTGCGACCGCGCGGTGGCCGCGGCGACCAGCTGCGCGAGAACCTCACGCGCCGGCGGCTCGACCTGCTCGACGACGGACAGCGCGCGCGCCGACTGCTCGGCGATCATCCCCTCCACCTCGTCCAGCGCCCCGCAGCCGGAGATCACCGCCCGCAGCTCGTCGACCCCGGCGGCGTCCAGGCGGGGGTCGCCCAGGCCGCGGCGGACCAGCGCGGCCTCGGCCGGGGAGCAGCGGTCCAGGGTCACCGCCAGGAGCACGGTGCGCTTGCCCTCGCGCAGGTCGTCGCCGGCCGGCTTGCCCGTGGTCGCCGGGTCGCCGAAGACCCCGAGCACGTCGTCGCGCAGCTGGAAGGCCTCGCCAAGCGCCCGACCGTACGTCTCGTACGTGGCGAGGAGCTCGGCCGGCGCCCCGGCCAGGGTTCCGCCGAGCAGCAGCGGGTGCTGGACGCTGTACTTCGCGCTCTTGTAGAGGATCACGTGCCGGGCGCGCTCCAGCGAGTGCGTCGTCTGCGACTGCTCGAGCATGTCGAGGTACTGGCCGCACATCAGCTCGGTGCGCATCCGGTCGAAGACCGACCGCCCGGCCGCCAGCCGCTCCGCCGGCAGCCCGGACCCCGCGTACAGCTCGTCGCACCAGGCCAGGCACAGGTCGCCGGCGAGGATCGCCCCGGCCACGCCGAAGTTCTCCGGCGACCCGAGCCACCGGTTGCCCCGGTGCAGGGCGGCCAGGCGCCGGTGCGCGGCGGGCTGCCCGCGACGGGTGTCGCTGCCGTCCATCACGTCGTCGTGGATCAGCGCCGCCGCCTGGAACAGCTCGAGCGCGGCCGCGACCGCGACGATGCCGGGGGAGTCGTCACCGCCGGCGCCGCGCCAGCCCCAGTAGCAGAACGCCGGCCGCAGCCGCTTGCCCTCGCGCAGCAGGTCGCCGATCGCCTCCATCAGCGGCGAGAGGTCGTCGCTGACGTCGTCGAGGACGTCAGCCTGGTGGGCGAGCACGTCCTCGAGGGTCTTGTGGACGCGGTCCCTCAGGTCCTCGACGTCGACGGGGTGCCCCACACCTGCGGAGCCTAACCGGCGCAGCGGCGCCCCGACCTGCGGCGACGGAGCGGAGCGCAGCGGCATGTTCCGTCTTCCGGTCGGGTGCCCGGTCCGGATGCACCTCTCGCGTAGCCTCGCGCGTGTGACTCAGCACGTACGCGACCCGTGGTCCCGCGAGAGCGTCATGCCCGGGCGGACCGGCACCATCGTCGAGCTGCTGAGCTCCGGGCGGCAGTCCTTCTCCTTCGAGTTCTTCCCGCCCAAGACCGAGGAGGGGGAGCGCAAGCTGTGGCGGGTGCTCCGCCAGCTGGAGGCGCTCCGGCCGACCTTCGTGTCCGTGACCTACGGGGCCGGCGGGTCGACCCGGGACCGGACCGTCGCGATCACCGGCGACATCGCCCGCAACACTACCCTCATGCCGGTCGGCCACTTCACCGCTGTCGACCACTCGATCGCCGAGCTGCGCCACATCATCGGCCAGTACGCCGCCGCCGGTGTCCGAAACGTGCTGGCCCTGCGCGGCGACCCGCCGGGCGACCCGATGGCCGAGTGGGTGCGCCACCCCGAGGGCGTCGAGTACGCGGAGGAGCTCGTCCG
>DASTVO010000433.1:0-2408 GCA_035759075.1 Actinomycetes bacterium | reverse complement strand
TCTTGGGGACGGGGCCATGCAGGCCCTGCGGCGGCTGTCAGTCGTAGCCTGTCGCAGCGGTCTTGCCCGGCCAGGAGACGCGGCCGGCGGAGAACTCAGCCGCGCCCCCCTCAAGGGCGACAGCTACCGCCTCTGCGACCTCGGCGGCCGCCGACCCGCCCCCGCACCGGAAACCGCCTGACCAACCACTCGCGCCGACCGCTCGCGGGCCGCAGAACGGCTCTTGGCTAGTCGGCGCGGCCCTCAGGGAGGCCGGCCGGCGCTCCCGGGGGCGCGCCGGCCGGCTCGGAGGACTGGTGTCAGGCATCGCTCGGCCTCGGGTGGTGCTTCACCTCAGACCTCACGCTGAGCGGCGTCGGCCGCCGTCGCCAGCGCGGTGACGGCGTCGAAGAACTGCTGCGACTGCCCGGCGAAGAGGCCCGACTGCGCGAGCCCGGTCGCGGCGGCGACTGCGCCGGCGTTCTCGGTGCTGCACGGGCGGATGACCGAGCAGAGCGCCAGGTCCTCCCGGAGGAACCGCGTCGGCTCCGGGAAGATCGCCTCCGAAAGCTCGCGGTTCCTGCGCAGGTTCGGGAACCTCAGCCCGTCCTTGGTGTCCAGGCCGAAGAGCCCCTCGAGCGACTTGTGGAACGCCGAGAAGTGGTAGACCTCGGTCGGCCCGATCGCGGCGAGGATGCGCAGGACGTCGAGGCTCGACGCCTTCGGGATCAGCGAGCAGTAGAGGCTGCTTCCGCCCTGCTCGATCGCGGCGAAGTGGAAGGCGGCCGAGTGCGCGACGCCTTGCATCTTCGCCTGCGATAGTGAGCGGGTCGGGATCGTCGGCCGGTTCTGGATCTCGACGAGCTGCGGGAAGGTTGCGCCGAAGTCGGGGTTGTCGGCGCTGCGGTAGCGCGCGTACCAGCTCGTGTCGACCGTCAGCCTGGTCAGGTTCGTCAGGCGGCCGCGGTCCTCCGCGCCCGGCACGTCGACCGAGGGCAGGGTGCGGAACGGGTCGAGGTTGATCGGCTCCTCGCCGATCGCGGCGAGGAAGGAGTTGATGAACGCGGCGTGGCTGCGCTCGTCGTCGCGGTCGTCGCAGACGTAGCGGATCAGCGACCGGTCGATCCGCCGCAGGGCCTTGTTGTAGGAGGGGTTGGCGACGGCCAGCTCGCAGTACTGCTGCCAGAGGTCGTCCTCGAGGAGCTCCGCAGCGGCGAGGAACCTGAGGATTGCGATGTCGCCGGGTGTCACGGCATCCCGGTCGATCGGGCCGAAGGCCCCCGCGACCTTCGCCATCGCGGCCGGGCTTCCGGCCGCGGCCGCCGCCAGGGTGGCACCCAGCACGGCGCCGCCCGTCAGGAACGTGCGCCGGTCGTGGGCGCTTGGACTCGATGCGGTCATGGCTGTCCTTTCCGAGGGCCGAGCTGCCTTCGCAGGCTCAGGCCATCTCCGGTGCGTGCGTCTCGATGCCGAAGTCCGCGGACAACTGCCACTCCCTTCTCATCGTCCGCGTTCGAGCCAGGCGGGTGGTCAGGGTCAGTCTGCTGGCCGCCGAGACGCGCATGGCTACCGCGATGTGCGCAGCGCGGGTGTACGTTCCCTGCTCGTCTGAGCAGGAGATCGCGAGACCTCCCTACTCTGGAGGGTCGCGGTGGTCGGAACGTCCTTACGGACGAATGCGGATGATCGTCTTTCCTGTGACCCGGTCGGTCGGGTTGAGGGCCGCGACGGCGGCGTCGAGGGCCGCGACGGTGCCGATGTTCGTCCGCAGCCGACCGTCACGGACGCGCTGGGCGATCTCAGTCAGTTGGGCGCGATCGGACACGACAACGAAGTCGATCGCCAGGCCGTCCGCGGGCCACGCCTCCGGCGGGCCGGTGACGGTCACCAGCGTTCCTCCAGCTCGAACCACGCCCGCGGACCGCTTCTGGATGTCGCCGCCGAGGACGTCGAAAACCAGGTCGACTCCGCCGACGTCTTCCAGGGTGTCGTTGTCGAGGTCGACGAACTCGTGCGCGCCGAAGTCGAGTGCGGTCTGCCGGCCGGCGGCGCGCCCGGTGCCGATGACGTGTGCGCCGGCCTCACTTGCGAGCTGGGTTGCCATCGAGCCGACTGCGCCGGCCGCGCCGTGCACGAGGACGCTCTGGCCGGCCTGAAGGCGGCCGTGCTCGAACAGACCTTGCCACGCGGTCAGGCCCGGCATCGCGAGGCTCGCGCCCGCCGTGAAGTCAACGTCGCCCGGCAACGGCGTCGTCGAGAGCCGCGACGGTGCCGATGTTCGTCCGCAGCCGACCGTCCCGGACCCGCTGGGCGATCTCACTCAGTTGGGCGCGATCGGACACGACAACGAAGTCGATCGCCAGGCCGTCCGCGGGCCACGCCTCCGGCGGGCCGGTGACGGTCACCAGCGTTCCTCCAGCTCGAACCAC
>DASTVO010000432.1:0-2061 GCA_035759075.1 Actinomycetes bacterium | reverse complement strand
CGGCCACAGCACCGCCCACGAGCTGGACCTGCTGTGCGCCCACGGCATCCTGCACCTGCTCGGCTACGACCACGCCGAGGCGGCCGAGCAGCGCGAGATGTTCGGCCTGCAGGGCGAGATCCTGCGCGACTGGTGGGCCTCCCATGACCTCGAGGCCGGGGTGACCCCGTGAGCGACCCGGTGGTCCTGCTCGTGCTCGCCGTCGTGCTCGTCGGGCTCGGCGGGCTCTTCGCCGCCGCCGAGGCCGCCCTGTCCCGGGTGTCCCGCACCGCGGCCGAGGAGCTCGAGCGCGAGGGCCGCCGCGGCGCACACCGGCTGCAGCAGGTGCTGACCGACGCCGCGCGCTACCTCAACCTGCTCACGCTGCTGCGGGTCGCCTGCGAGATGACGGCGACGGTCCTGGTGACGGTCGCCGCGCTCGAGCTGCTCGACCGCGTCTGGCAGGCCGTGCTGGTCGCCGGCATCGCCATGGTCGTCGTCTCCTACATCGCCATCGGCGTCTCGCCGCGCACTCTCGGCCGACAGCACCCGGCGCCGATCGCCCTGATGGCGTCCCGGTTCGTGCACCCCCTGGCGCGCTTCCTCGGTCCGCTGCCGCAGCTGCTCATCCTGGTCGGCAACGCGCTGACGCCGGGCAAGGGCTTCCGGGACGGACCCTTCGCCTCCGAGGCGGAGCTGCGCGAGCTGGTCGACTTCGCCGAGGAGAACCAGCTCATCGAGGGCCGGGAACGGGAGATGATCCACTCCGTCTTCGAGCTCGGTGACACCATCGTGCGCGAGGTGATGGTGCCGCGGACCGACGTGGTCTTCATCGAGCGGGACAAGACGCTGCGCCAGGCCCTGTCCCTGGCGCTGCGGAGCGGCTTCAGCCGGATCCCCGTGATCGGTGAGGGCACCGACGACGTGGTCGGCATCGCGTACCTCAAGGACCTCGTCCGCCGTACCTACGTCCACCGCGACGGTGAGTCGGTGGAGAAGGTCGACTCGGTCATGCGACCGGCCGTGTTCGTACCCGAGAGCAAGCCGGTGGACGAGCTGCTGCGCGAGATGCAGGCCCAGCAGTCGCACATGGCGATCGTCGTCGACGAGTACGGGGGCACGGCCGGCCTCGTGACCATCGAGGACGTGCTCGAGGAGATCGTCGGTGAGATCACCGACGAGTACGACGTGGAGCAGTCGCTGGTCGAGGAGCTGCCGGACGGGTCCCTGCGGGTGAGCACCCGGCTGCACGTCGACGAGCTCTCGGAACGGGTCGGGCAGGAGCTGCAGGACGACGACGTGGACACCGTCGGCGGGCTGCTGGCCAAGCATCTCGGCCGGGTTCCGATCCCGGGGGCCCAGGTGTGGGTCAACGGCATCGAGCTGACCGCGGAGAGCGCCCAGGGCCGGCGCAACCGGATCGGGACCGTGCTCGTCCGCCGGGTCGACGTGCAGCCCGAGCTGTTCGGCGACGAGGGCTCCGACGACGAGACGTCCGACGAGGCCACGAGGCGGGAGACAGCCGATGTCCGCGACGCCTGACGGACCCGAGGTGCCCGCCGAGGACGCGAAGCTGCTGACGCTCGCCCGGTCCGCCCGGGCCCGGACGGGGGCGGCTGAGGGCGCGGCGGTCCGCGACGGCATCGGCCGCACGTACGCGGCGTCCACCGTCTCGCTCCCGTCACTGCGCCTCAGCGCGCTGCAGGCTGTGGTGGCCGCCGCCGTGTCCAGCGGGTCGGACGACCTCGACGCCGTCGCGGTCGTCGGTGAGGCGGAGGAGCTCGCCGACCACGACCGGGCACTGCTCGCCGACCTGTCCGTCACCACCGTGCTGCGTGCCGGTCCCGATGGTGTCCCGCGCACCGGTCGCTGACCGGCGCGCGCCGCAGTCCGCCCGGCTCTCCGGTGTCCTGCTCGTCGTCTCGGCGACGGCGCTGTTCGGCACGATCGGTACGGCCAGGGTCCTGGGCCCGGACGTCTCCTCGTGGTCGGTCGGCGGGCTGCGGCTGGGGGTGGCCGCGGTCGCGCTGGTGGTCGTGGCCGGGTGGCTGGACGGCCACGTGCCGTTCCGGTCGCTGCTGC
>DASTVO010000431.1:0-10971 GCA_035759075.1 Actinomycetes bacterium | reverse complement strand
AGCGGCCCGCCAGAAGGTCGCGAGCGGACCGCTGCTCCCCCCGTGGTCCCACACGTTGGCGGCCACCCGTCCCCCTGGCCCGGTCACGCGTCCCATCTCGGCCAGGCCTGTGACGGGGTCGGTCATGAAGTGGACCACGAGCTGAGCCAGCACGAGGTCGAACACGTCGTCGGGGAAGGGCAGGTCCTCGGCGACGCCGGTCCGCACGTCGACGCCGGGGAACCGGTCCCGGACCGACGCCACGAAGGGCTCGGACGGATCGACGGCGGACACCGCGTCCGCACCCAGTCGGTCCACCAGCTGCTGGGTCAGCGCACCGGGTCCGCAGCCGACGTCGAGCGCCCGCTGTCCGCGCCGCGGTGCCAGCTTGTCGGCGAACTTCGTCGCCAGCGGGGTGGAGAACCGGCCCATGAACCGGGCGTACGCGTCGGCGGTGACGTCGAACGACATGCCCGGAACCTACGTCCCGGGCCGTCGAGGTGTCCGGAGCTGTGGACAAGTCGGCGGCGGTTCCCGCTGAAGTCCCTAGCGTCGTGGCGCCACATCGTCGCGACCGCCGGTCGCCTCTCGCCTGAGGAGAACCCCATGACCGCCTTCCGCGTCACCCCCGCCGAGCTCCTGCAGCTCTCCCAGCAGGTGCACGGCACCTCCGGCCAGATCGAGGCCGAGCTCGCCGGCCTGCGCAGCCGGGTGCTGCCGATCAGCGGGACGTGGAGCGGGCAGGCACAGGACCGCTTCCAGGTCCTCTACGAGGAGTGGAACCGCAACGCGCAGGGCCTGCAGCAGGCGCTGGCGGGCATCAGCCAGCTGCTCGCGCAGGCCGGACAGAGCTACGACGAGGCCGAGCGCCGCATCGCGGGCAGCTTCACCGGCCGCTGACGCGCAGCCGGCGCCCGGTCACGCGTCCGGTCAGGCGTCCGCCAGGACGAAGGCGTCACCGCGCGTGATCGGCGTGGCGGTCCCGTCGGCGCCGATCCCGTCGATCTCGACGTCCGGACTCCCCACGACCACGTCCACGTGGGTCGGCGAGGAGTTCATGCCGAGCTCCCGCAGCTGCTCCGGCGTGGCCTGCGCGCCGCCCTCGAAGGCGACGGGGAAGCCGTTGCCCCACGCGATGTGGGAGCCGACGTTCTCGTCGTACAGCATGTCGCCGAAGGTCAGCTCGGTGCGCCGGACCGCCGAGTCCCCGTCGACGATCGCGATCTCGCCGAGGTGCCGGGCGCCCGGGACGCTGGCCATCTGCGCCTGGACGACAGCCTCGCCGTGGCTGGCCCGCGCCCCCGTGACGGTGCCGTCCGACAGCTCGAGCTCGAGCCCCTCGACCAGGACGTTGACCCCTGGCAGGTAGAACGGCGCCGTGGTGCGGGCGAAGCCGTCGGCCCGACGCCAGTCCGGGGAGATGAACACCTCCTCGGTCGGCAGGTTCGGCACGAACTCGGTTCCGTCGGCGTTCCGCGTCGCGCCGCCCATCCACCGCGCCGACGGCGGGAGGCCGACCGTCAGGTCGGTGCCCGGCCCGCGGTACCGGATCCGGTCGAAACCCCGCGCGTTGAGCATGTCCCGACGCAGCTGCAGCTTCGCCAGGTGGTCGCGCCATGCCTGCAGCGGGTCGTCGCGGTCGAGCCGGGTCGCGATCGCCACGGCCCGCCACAGCCGCTCGACGTCCGGCGTGCCGAGGACGCTCTCCGCCCAGCCGGGGTTGGGCGCCGCGACGACGGTCCAGGCCACGGTGTTCGTGGCGATGATCGGCATGACCTCGCGCATGAGGTCGAGCGGCTGCATCTTCACCAACCGGTCGGGGTCGAGCCCCTCCATCAGCCGGGGGTTGGGGTTTCCGGTCAGCGAGATGAGGGCCGGCCGGTCCTCGCGCCAGGCCCGCACCTCCTCCAGCTCGTGCGGCAACGAGGTCCCCAGCATGTCCTCGGGCTGCAGCTCGGCCGCTGCCCGGTTCACGTGTTGGTCCCGGTACTCCACCGACACGTGGCTGGCGCCGACCCGGTACGCCTCGGTGGCGATCGCCCGGGCGACCGGGGCGTGCTCCACCAGGCCGGTGACGACCACCCGCTGACCTGGCTGCACGTTCACGCCCACGCGGACGACCAGCCGCGCGTACGCCTCGATCAGGTGGTCGAACGGCTCCGTCATGCGTAGTCCCCCGTCCCGGCGATCTGGTCGGGCAAAGGTAGCGGTCGACGGCCGCTCAGAAGCGAGCGAGTGCATCCGTGCCGCGGACCGACGCGGAACCACCGGATACGAGTCGCCATCAGGGCGGCCCCTCACCCCCTCCGGGAGGCCCCAGATGACCGTTGTCCGCCGAGTGGCCGGCGGGATCGCCGCCACCGCTGCCGCGCTCGCCCTGACCGCCGCACCCACTCCCGCCGTCGCCGATGACGACGACGCCGAAGGCACCACCACGGTGGTGCTCGACCAGCGGCTGGTCCCGGCCCTGCTCGGTCTCGGGGTGCAGCCCATCAGGCCCGGCACGTTGACGGCCCCGGGCGGCGTGGCCCAGGTGGCGTTCCCGATCACCGAGGTCGACGACGGAGTCATCGAGCACAGCGGCGGGCTGATGTTCACGAAGGCCGCTGCCGGCAACGTGAGGATCAAGAGCTTCGACGTCGATCCGGCGGCCGGCGTCCTCACTGCCAGGACCAAGGTGGCCGGGCAGCATGTCGGCCGGATCCCGGTGTTCACGCTCGGAGCGGTCATGCCCGTGAACGCCACGGGCACGGTCCCCGGCTGCGACGGCGTGGCTGCGGGTCTCTACCTGACCGAGGCGGCCGGCGCTGCGCTCGGGGTTCCGGCGGGCACCTTCATCGGCGACGCGTGCGTCGTGCCAGAGCTGGATGACGATGACGGCGATGACGATGACGACGACGACGGGGATGACGACTGACCGTCGCTGACTGCGCAACCGCGAAGGGCGGCCCCCTAGTTGGGGGACCGCCCTTCGTGTGCTGCGGGTGAGGCTGGACTCAGAAGTCCATGCCGCCCATGCCGCCGTCGCCGCCGGGCATGGCCGGAGCGGCCTTCTCCGGCTTGTCGGCGATGACGGCCTCGGTGGTGAGGAACAGGCCGGCGATCGACGCGGCGTTCTGCAGCGCCGAGCGGGTGACCTTGGCCGGGTCGATGATGCCGGCCTTGATCATGTCCTTGTACTCACCGGTGGCCGCGTCGAGGCCGTGGCCGACCTCGAGGTTGCGCACCTTCTCCGCCACGACGCCGCCCTCGAGGCCGGCGTTGATGGCGATCTGCTTGAGCGGGGCCTCCAGCGCGATCTTCACGATGTTGGCGCCGGTCATCTCGTCCGCGTCGAGGTCGAGCTTCTCGAACGCCGTGGTGGACGCCTGCAGGAGCGCGACGCCACCACCGGCGACGATGCCCTCCTCGACGGCGGCCTTGGCGTTGCGGACCGCGTCCTCGATGCGGTGCTTGCGCTCCTTGAGCTCGACCTCGGTGGCCGCGCCGGCCTTGATGACGGCAACGCCGCCGGCCAGCTTGGCGAGGCGCTCCTGGAGCTTCTCGCGGTCGTAGTCGGAGTCCGACTTCTCGATCTCGGCGCGGATCTGGTTGACCCGGCCGGCGATCTGCTCGGCGTCGCCGGCACCCTCGACGATCGTCGTCTCGTCCTTGGTGACGACGACCTTGCGGGCGCGGCCGAGCAGGTCGAGACCCGCGTTCTCCAGCTTGAGGCCGACCTCCTCCGAGATGACCTGGCCACCGGCGAGGATCGCGATGTCCTGCAGCATCGCCTTGCGGCGGTCGCCGAAGCCGGGGGCCTTGACGGCGACCGACTTGAAGGTGCCGCGGATCTTGTTCACGACCAGGGTCGCGAGGGCCTCGCCCTCGACGTCCTCGGCGATGATCGCGAGCGGCTTGCCCGACTGCATGACCTTCTCCAGCAGCGGGAGCAGGTCCTTCACCGACGAGATCTTGGAGTTGAGGATGAGGACGTAGGGGTCGTCGAGGACCGTCTCCATCCGCTCCGGGTCGGTGACGAAGTAGGGCGAGATGTAGCCCTTGTCGAAGCGCATGCCCTCGGTGAGCTCGAGCTCGAGCCCGAAGGTGTTGCTCTCCTCGACGGTGATGACGCCTTCCTTGCCGACCTTGTCCATCGCCTCGGCGATCATCTCGCCGATCGAGTTGTCGGCGGCGGAGATCGAGGCCGTGGAGGCGATCTGCTCCTTGGTCTCGACGTCCTTGGCCATCTTGGAGAGCTCCTCGCTCACCCGCTCGACGGCCTTCTCGATGCCGCGCTTGAGCGCCATCGGGTTCGCACCCGCGGCCACGTTGCGCAGACCCTCGCGCACCAGTGCCTGGGCCAGGACGGTGGCGGTCGTGGTGCCGTCACCCGCGACGTCGTCGGTCTTCTTCGCGACCTCCTTGACGAGCTCCGCGCCGATCTTCTCGTACGGGTCCTCGAGCTCGATCTCCTTGGCGATGGAGACACCGTCGTTGGTGATCGTGGGGGCGCCCCACTTCTTCTCCAGCACGACGTTGCGGCCCCGCGGGCCGAGCGTCACCTTGACGGCGTCGGCGAGCTGGTTCATGCCACGCTCGAGGCCGCGCCGTGCCTCCTCGTCGAACGCAATGATCTTTGCCATGCGGTTTCCGGTCCTCCCGGTCGGGGTGGATGCAGACCCGGGGGTGCCCGCGACGGACGGCAGGCGGGCCCGCCGACGTCGGCGGGTCCGCCGGCCTCACCTGGCCGGATCCGGTGGTTCTGACGTTTTCTGTCACTCCCACGGGGAGAGTGCTAACGACAATGATTAGCACTCGACCCCCCTGAGTGCAAGCGGACGGCAGGGTCTCACCCCCTCGCGGCCGGCCGGACGGCGCCGCCCGGTAGAGCGGCGCCGCCGTCAGGCCTGTGCGGCGACGCGTAGGACGGCGGCGACCGACCGGTCGATGTCGGCCTCGCCGGTCGTGTGGTTGGACACGGACACCCGCATGAGGCGCCGGCCGCGCCAGGTGGTGCCGCCGAGCCAGCAGGTGCCGTCGCTCTGCACGCCCTCGATGACCCGGTCGGTGCGCCGGTCGTCACCGAAACCGACGAGCACCTGGTTGAGCACGACCTCGTTGACGATCTCGGCGCCGCCGGCGCGCAAGCCGTCGGCGAAGCGGCGGGCCAGTCGGCAACAGCGGTCGACGAGGTCGGCGACCCCGTCGCTGCCGAGCTCGCTCAGTGCGGCCCAGACCGCGAAGCCGCGGGCCCGCCGTGAGGACTCGGCCGTGAGGTCGCCCATGCCGCTCACGGCGCCCGATCCGGTGAGGTACGGCGCGGTGTACGACATCGCTGCGGTGTGGACGTCGGGGTGCGCGCAGAACGCGAAGGCGGAGTCGTAGGGGACGTTGAGCCACTTGTGGGCGTCACAGCCCCAGGAGTCGGCCAGCTCGACCCCGTCGAGCAGGTGGCGTGTCGAGGGGCTGGCTGCGGCCCACAGGCCGAAGGCACCGTCGACGTGCGCCCAGCCGCCGTGGCGGCGGACCAGGCCACAGGCGACCCGCAGGTCGTCGCAGGCACCGGTGTTCACGTTGCCCGACTGCAGGCAGACGATGGGCGCCGCGCCGTCGTCCGCGGCCACGTCATCGAGGACCTGGGCGAGGTGGCCGAGGTCCATGGCGCCGTTCCGGTCGGCGTGGACGGGCACGACGGCGTCGTTGCCGAGGCCGAGCAGGCGCAACGACCTGTCGACGGTCCCGTGCCGCTCGACCGAGGCGACCACGCGTACCGCCGGAGCGCCCTGAAGGCCGCGTTGCTCGACGTCCCAGCCGGCGTCGGCAAGAACCTGGTGCCGGGCAGCCGCGAGGCCGGCGGTGTTGGCGGCTTGAGCCCCGGTGACGAACCCGACGGACACCGAGGCGGGCAGGCCGAGGAGCTGCTTGAGCCAGCCGCCGGCCACCGTCTCGGCCGCGGCCGCGGCGGGCGACAGCACGCCGTTGAACGCGCACTGGTCCCAGCCCGCCGCCAGCATGTCCGCGGCGGTGGCCGCCGGCAGCGAGCCGCCGATCACGAAGCCGAAGAAGCGCGGGCCGGCGGTGGAGGTGAGGCCGCCGTCGACGGCCTCGACGAGCCGCTCGAGCACCTCGTCCGGGCTGGTGGGCGTCGGGAGCGCGTCGCCGCCGAGGGCTGCCACGACCTCGTCGATGCCGAGCCGGGCGCGGACCGGCCGGTCCGGCAGCGATGCCCGGTAGGCCGCGGCGTGCTCCGCCGCGACCTTCAGCAAGGCGCCGACGTCGGCAACGGCGGTGTCGCGGGCTTGACGGTCCATGGTGTGCCTCCTTACCCGGCCCGCTCGCCGGCCTGGTCCACGGTCGGCTCCTCCGGCGCGTACGCGGGGAGGTCGAAGGCCACGCGCACGGCGGCCTGCACCTCGGGCACGGCCCGGGTGGCGTCCACGGTCCGGACGACCTCCTTGCGCCCGAAGAGGTCCAGCACCGGCCGGGTCCGCTCGTGGTAGTCGGCGAGCCGGGCGGCCAGCGCATCCTCGGTGTCGTCCGGGCGGGACACCAGCTTCCCGCCGCAGACGTCGCAGGTGTCCGGCTCCTGCGGGCGGTGCGCGATCAGGTTGTAGTCCAGCCCGCACTGCGAGCACAGCCGACGGGCCAGGACCCGACGCCGGACCTCGTCGTCCGGGATGTCGAGGTGGATGACACCGTCGATGTCGTAGCTCTCGAGGAAGAACTCGGCCTGGTTCACGTTGCGGGGGAAGCCGTCCACCACGAACCCGTAGTTCCAGTCGTGCCGGTCCAGCCGCTCCCGTACCACGGACTCGACCAGGTCGTCACCGACGAGCTGCCCCTCGGAAACCAGCCGCTTGACCTGAGCCCCGAGCTTGGTGTGGTGCTGGACGTTCCAGCGGAAGATGTCGCCGACGCTGATGTGGACGAGGTCCAGCCCCTCGCACAGCAGCGCGGCCTGCGTGCCCTTGCCGCTGCCCTGGACGCCGACGATGACGAACTTGCGCATCCGGCCACTGTCGTGGCTCGGCGCCGTCGCCCGCAACGGCAACGGCCCGGCAGCCCCGGTGCGGGGTGCCGGGCCGTCGAGCGCCCTGTGCGGTCCGAACCGTCAGACGGCTCGCACGCTGTCGGCCTGCGGGCCCTTCTGACCCTGCGAGATCTCGAACTCGACGCGCTGCCCTTCCTCGAGCGAGCGGTAGCCGTCCATCTCGATCGCGCTGTAGTGGACGAAGACGTCCGCGCCACCGTCAACCGCGATGAAGCCGTAGCCCTTCTCGCTGTTGAACCACTTGACGGAGCCCTGAGCCATTCCTACTCCTGCGTGCTGAGCCGTCAGTGCCGCACCTCGCGGCCCCGGGTCGCGCTCGACCCATCGCTCGAGGCTCGACCGTGCGGCAGCGTAGTGGCCCACGTCACGTCACCACAGCCCAACGCGGCAATCCGTGTCACGTGTCGATGTCACCGACGGCTCGGACCACCCGGTCAGCCCAGCCCCGCCTCGGTGAAGGCGTCGGCCGAGGCGGGGATGGTGGCTGCCGGCCCGACGACCGGTGCGACCGCGTCGAGGGTCTTCAGGCCCTCGCCGGTGTTGAAGACCACGGTGTCGGCGTCGGGGTCCAACCGGCCGGCTTCCAGCAGCTTGCGCAGCACGGCCACCGTCACCCCGCCGGCGGTCTCGGCGAAGATGCCCTCGGTGCGGGCGAGCAGGCGGATGCCGTCGACGACCTCCTCGTCGGTGACGTCCTCGACGAGCCCGCCGGTACGGCGCGTGGTGTCCAGCACGTACGGGCCGTCGGCCGGGTTACCGATGGCCAGTGACTTCGCGATGGTCGAGGGACGCACGGGACGGACCACGTCGTGGCCGGCCTTGAAGGCCGCGGACACCGGCGAGCAGCCCGTCGCCTGCGCGCCGTAGATCCGGTACGGGGACTCGTCGACGAGGCCGAGCGCCGCCAGCTCGCGGAACGCCTTGTCGACCTTCGTCAGCTGCGACCCGGACGCGACGGGGATCACCACCTGCTCGGGCAGCCGCCAGCCCAGTGTCTCCGCCACCTCGAAGCCGAGCGTCTTGGAGCCCTCCGCGTAGTAGGGCCGCACGTTGACGTTCACGAACGCCCAGTCCTCGTGCTCCCCCGCCAGCTCGGAGGCGACCCGGTTGACGTCGTCATAGGTCCCCTCGACCGCGACCAGCGTCCCGCCGTACACCGCGGTCGTCACGATCTTCTGCTGCTCGAGGTCGGCCGGCACCAGCACCACCGAGCGGATGCCGGCGCGCGCCGCGGCGGCCGCGACCGCGTTCGCAAGGTTGCCCGTGGACGGGCAGGCCAGCGTCGTGAAGCCGAGCTCACGAGCGGCCGCGAGCGCGACGGCGACGACCCGGTCCTTGAACGAGTGGGTCGGGTTCGCGCTGTCGTCCTTGACCCACAGCGCGCGCATCCCGAGCTCGCGGGCGAGGTTGTGCGCGGGCACCAGCGGCGTCGCGCCGGGCTCGAGGTTGGGGGTGTCGCGGACCGTACGCGGGACGGGCAGGAGGTCCTGGTACCGCCAGATGTTCGCGGGCCCGGACTCGATCGACTCGCGGGTCACCCGGCCGAACTCGTAGGCGACCTCCAGCGGCCCGAAGCACTCCTGACACGCGTAGTACGGACCGAGCTCGACGGTGGCGCCGCACTCGCGGCAGGACAGCGCGCGAGCCGGACCGAGGTCGGGGGCGGCCGGGGCGTTGCCGGGGATGCGGGTGGTGGTCGACGCCGTAGCGGCGGACGCGATGGTGGTCACGGGAAGCGGTCCTCTCCTCATCTGTCCCGGTCGCGTGCGCGCCGGGTCGGACTTGGCACCGTGACCGCGCACGGGTGGACCTGCGCGGTGCGGTTGCCGGGGCTTCGTCGGGCCGTTCCCTCTGCCCCTCTGGATGAGCGGTGTTCAGTTGTGGGGACGACTGTAGGCGCGATGGGACGCGTCGAGACCGGTGTCCCGCGCCCTGAGACGATGCCGCGGTGCGACCCGCGTACCGCCTCCGGCAGGTCGTCAACCTGGTCAACCTCTCCACCCCGCTCGGGCTGCTCGTGGCGGTGCTCGGCGGGGCCTCACCGGGGCGCGGGCCGCACGGCCTGCTGCTGGCCGGCGGGTACCGGCTGCCGGTGCCACCGGCCCCGGCCTTCACCGTCGGCAACGTCGTGGTGGTGCGACGTGGGCTGGATCTCGCCGACCGGCCAGGCCTGCTCGCGCACGAGAACCGGCACGCGACCCAGTACGCCTGGTGCGTCGGCCCGGTGATGCTGCCGCTGTACGGACTGGCCGCCGCGTGGTCGTGGCTTCGGAGCGGCGACTTCGCCGCGTACAACGTCTTCGAGCGGCTGGCCGGCCTCGAGGACGGCGGGTACCGGGCCGCTGTGCGTACCCGACGGGCGGCGCGGGAAGATCGGGGCCATGGCTGAACCCGGCTCCGCGTCCCTGCTCGTCGCCTCGAACCGAGGCCCGCTGTCGTTCAGCGAGACCGACGACGGCACCCTGGAGGCCAGCCGTGGCGGCGGCGGGCTGGTCTCCGGGCTGTCGAGCCTGGGCAGCGAGGGCGTGGTCTGGGTCTGCGCCGCACTCTCCGACGGCGACCGCATCGCCGCCCGGCGCGCCCCGAACGGGCGGCTCGACCACGACGGGCACGACACCGACGGGGCCGCGGTCCGGATGCTCGACATCGACGCAGCGACCTTCCAGCGCGCGTACAACGCGGTGGCCAACTCGACGCTGTGGTTCGTGCACCACCTGCTCTACGCCGTGCCGACCTCGCCGAACTTCGACGCCGGCTTCCGGCGGGAGTGGGCCTCCTACGAGGCGTACAACCGCGCCTTCGCAGAGGCGCTGGCCGCCGAGGCCGCGGAGGGGGCGAAGGTGCTGGTCCAGGACTACCACCTCACCCTGACGCCCCGGCTGCTGCGGGACCTGCGACCCGACCTGCGCATCGCCCACTTCTCGCACACCCCGTGGGCGCCGGTCGACTACTACCGGCTGCTGCCGCCGGACGTCGCACGGGAGACGCTGCTCGGCATGCTGGGGGCCGACCACGCCGGCTTCCACTCGCAGCGGTGGGCCCGGTCGTTCGCGGACTGCTGCGCCCACGTCCTGGGCGCCGAGACCGACGGCTCCTCCGTCACGTACGAGGGACGCACCACGCACCTCGGCGTGCACCCGCTCGGCGTCGACGCCGACGCGCTGCGCGAGCGCGCCCACCAGCACGACGTCGACTCGCGGCTGGCGGCACTCCGCCGCAAGCTCGGCGACCGCAAGGCGATCGTGCGCGTCGACCGCACCGAGCTGAGCAAGAACATCAGCCGCGGCCTGCTGGCCTACAGCGAGCTGCTGCGCCGGTACCCCGAGTGGCGCGGCAAGGTGACCCACCTGGCCTCGGCGTACCCGAGCCGGCACGACCTTCCGGAGTACCGCGAGTACACCGCGACCGTGCAGCGGATGGCGACCGAGATCGAGGACGAGTTCGGCACCGAGGACTGGCGGCCCATCGTCCTGGACGTGACCGACGACTACGCCCGCTCGCTGGCGCTGTACCGCGCCGGCGACGTGCTGCTCGTGAACCCGGTGCGGGACGGGATGAACCTGGTCGCCAAGGAGGTCCCGATCCTCTCCGAGGACGGCTGCGTCGTCGTGCTCTCGACCGAGGCCGGCGCGGCCGACGAGTTCAGCGAGGACGCGCTGATGGTCAACCCGTTCGACATCTCGGGCACGGCCGACGCGCTGCACGCCGCCTTGTCGATGAGCGACGACGAGCGCCGGCAGCGCACGAAGCGGCTTGCGGCGGTGGCGACCGCGATGCCCCCGTCGACCTGGCTCGCGCGCCAGGTCGACGCGATCTGAGGTCGTCCGGTGCCACCGCCGCCTGAGGGCTTCCGGCTGCGCGCCGTCGAGTGGCCGGCGCCGCTCGACGCGCGCCGGGGCGTCGTCCGGCTCGCCGCCGAGACGATGTCGCTGCTCGGCCTGCGCCCCTGGGACCCGCTG
>DASTVO010000430.1:0-2072 GCA_035759075.1 Actinomycetes bacterium | reverse complement strand
GGCCCGGCGGATGCGGCTGCTGCTCGAGCGCACCGGCACCGACAGCCGGCTGCTCCTGATCCGGCCCGAGCGGCGCACGGTGGTCGCCGACGCGACCGGCCTGTCCCTGCCCGCGCGGATGGACGCGCTGCCGACCGGTCGACTGCGCGATGCGGTCGCCAAGCCGCTGTCGGTCCGCGCGCTGCTCACCCAGGCGGAGGAGCGCCGGCGCGTCCAGGACCTCGCGCTCAGCCGGGGCGGCCGGCTCGCCGTACGCGTCGAGGTCGATGCCCCCGAGGCGGGCACCTCGACACTCGTCACGGTCGACGCGCTGCGCGGCCACGAGCAGGACGGCGCCCGCGTACGCGCCCTGCTCGCCCGGCTCCCGGGCGCCGCGGTGGCCGCGCCGCCGCCGTTCCCACAGCCCGCGCCGGCACCGCCACCCACGTTCGGCGCGTCCACGCCGGCGCCGGAGGCGGTCGCCGAGCTGGTCTCGGGCTACCTGGCCGAGATGCGGGCGACCGTCGACGGCGTGGTCGCCGACGTCGACACCGAGTTCCTGCACGACTTCCGGGTGGCACTGCGCCGCACCCGGTCCACCCTCAAGCTCTCGCGCAGGGTCCTGGACCCGGCCACCGTGGCGCGCCGCGAGCGGGACGCCAAGCGACTCGCCGACCTGACCACCCACCTGCGCGACCTCGACGTGCACCTGCTGGGGCTGCCGCGGATGCGCGGCTGGTTGACGTCGGCGGACCCGGGCGACCTGGATCCCTTCGAGGCGCACCTGCGGCGGCGGCGCGCGGCCGAGCACCGGCGGCTCGCCCGCGCGGCCGGCACCGCGCGGATGCAGCAGCTGCTGAGCGACTGGACCCCCGAGCTGGTGCGCACCGCCGGCGTGAAGCAGTCCGCCGTCACCGCCGAGGAGCACTCGCGTCGGAGCACCAGCCGCGCCCACCGCCGGGTCATGCGGTCCGGCTCGGCGGTGACCGCCGGGTCCCCACCGGAGCAGCTGCACGTCGTGCGCAGACGGTGCAAGGAGCTGCGCTACGCGCTGGAGATGTTCGCGTCGCTGCACGACCCGCGGGTCACCAAGAAGGCCGTCTCGGACCTCAAGAAGCTCCAGGACTGCCTGGGCCGCTTCCAGGATGCGCACGTGCAGCAGGCGGTGGTCCGGCTCTTCGCCGAGGAGATGGCGGCCACCGGGCCGGTGGACGCCCCGGCCCTGCTCGCGATGGGCGAGCTGGTGACGCACCTCGAAGCGGACCAGCAGGCGGCCCGGCAGGACTTCTCCGCCGCCTTCTCCCGCTTCGCCAGGTCGTCGGCCACCAGACGGATCGGGTCGCTGGGCACCGACGGCAGCAGGTGAGGCCTGCGCGGGTCAGCGCGAGACGTCGAGGTGGCGGTCGAGGAAACGCACCGTCCGGCGCATCGACAGCGGCCACTGCGGGCCGAACGCGTGCTCCTCGCCCTCGTAGACCCGGAACCGGACGTCCACGCCCGCCCGCTCGAGCGCCGCGACCGTGGCGCGGCTCCACCGGAAGGGCGTGCTGTCGTCGGAGGTGCCGTGGTGGATGAGCAGGGGCTCGGTGACGCGGTCGAAGTACGGCCGCGGGCTGGCGTGCCGCCAGAAGCCGGGGTTGTCCTCCGGTGACCCGTGGCGGTCGATTATCCGGGCGGCCAGCTCGGAGCGGTCGTCCCTGATCCAGCGGTTGAAGTTCTGCGCCGTCAGCGAGCTCACCGGCGCGAAGGCGACGGCCGCGTCGACGAGGCCGGGCTGGGCGACCAGCGCGTTGTACAGCACACCCCCGCCCATGGACCGGCCGAGCAGCGCGACCCGCTCTCCGTCGAGGAACGGCAGCGTCGACCGGCGCACGGCGAGCACGGCGTTGACCGCGTCCTCGGTGTAGCCGAGCCGCAGCCGCCGGTCGGCCGCCGGGTCGTCGTCGGAGCCGGCGTGGTTGCGGTAGTCGACGTGCAGGACCGCGTAGCCGCTGCGCGCCAGGTAGTCCTGCTCCCGCATCAGGCCCTGGCCGGTGACGTAGATGTCCGGGTCGATGTAGCCGTGCAGCAGCACCACGACGGGGAACGGGCCC
>DASTVO010000429.1:0-2489 GCA_035759075.1 Actinomycetes bacterium | reverse complement strand
CGTCCTGCCGCTCCTGCTGACCGCCTGTGGCGGCGACGACGGCGGCTCGGGCACCAGCGGAGACGGCTCCGGCTCGGGCAACGGCTCCGCCGACGGGGGCAAGGTCGGCGTGATCCTCCCCGACGCGGCCTCCTCGCCGCGCTGGGAGAGCAACGACCGGCCGGCCCTGGACAAGGCGATCACCGACGCCGGGTTCGAGGCGATCATCCAGAACGCGTCGGACGACGTGACCAAGTTCTCCTCGCTGTGCGACTCGATGATCAACCAGGGCGTCAGCGTGCTGATGATCGTCAACCTCGACTCCGAGAGCGGCGCCGCGTGCCAGCAGAAGGCCAAGGACGCGGGCATCGCCAGCATCGACTACGACCGCCTGACGCTCGGTGGCTCTGCGGACTACTACGTGTCCTTCGACAACGTGCAGGTCGGCAAGCTGATGGGCGACGGCCTGATCGCGTGCCTGGACGAGAAGGGCAAGACGCAGGCCAACATCGCCTACATCAACGGCGACCCGACCGACAACAACGCGGCGCTGTTCAAGGAGGGCTACGACGGCGCCCTGCAGCCGAAGATCGAATCCGGCGACTACAAGCTGGTCGGTGACCAGACCGGCAAGTGGGACGCCACGGTCGCGCAGACGACCTTCGAGCAGATCTTCACGCAGAACAACGGCAACATCGACGGCGTCGTCTCGGCCAACGACACGATGGCCGGTGGCATCGTCACGGTTCTGAAGAACAACAAGCTCGACGGGGAGGTCCCGGTCACCGGCCAGGACGCGTCCGACGAGGGCCTGCAGCGGGTCGTCGCCGGCACCCAGTGCGGCACGGTCTTCAAGGACGTCAACCTCGAGGCCAAGGCGGCCGCCGACCTCGCGATCGCAATCCTCAAGGACGACGGCTCCGCCGACTCCCTGGTCAACGGTGAGGTCACCGACACCCAGGCCGACAAGCAGGTCCCGTCGGTCTTCGCCACCCCGGTGTGGATCACGCAGGACAACATCAACGAGCCGTTCGACGCGGGCTACACCACCGTCGACAAGGTGTGCACCGCCGACTTCGCGGCGGCCTGCTCCGAGCTCGGCCTGCAGTAGCCGCCGGAGGGGCCCGGTCCACCGGGACCGGGCCCCTGCGGCCCTGCCCGCACCCGCCGGTGCGGGCATACGGTTCTCGTACATCACCGAGGCAGGCGAGGTGCCACATGACAGCGACGACCACCGAGGCAGGCAGCCCGGCCACCGGGCAGACCCAGCCGCTGCTCGAGCTGCAGGGGGTGAACAAGAGCTTCGGCCCGGTCCAGGTGTTGCACGACGTCGACCTGACAGTCCGGTCCGGCCACGTGACAGCGCTCGTCGGGGACAACGGTGCCGGGAAGAGCACCCTGATCAAGGGGATCGCCGGCATCCACGCGTTCGACAGCGGCACGTACCTGTTCGAGGGCCATCCGGTGCACGTGCACAACCCGAAGCAGGCGAACGCCCTGGGCATCGAGGTCGTCTACCAGGACCTCGCGCTGTGTGACAACCTCGACATCGTCCAGAACCTCTACCTCGGTCGCGAGGCACTGTCCTCGGGGTTCCTGGACGAGATCTCCATGGAGCAGCGCGCCGCGGAGACGCTGGCCGGGCTGAGCGTGCGCACCGTCAAGTCGGTCCGGCAGAAGGTCGCCAGCCTCTCCGGTGGGCAGCGCCAGACCGTCGCGATCGCCCGGGCGGTGCTCTGGAACTCCAAGCTGGTGATCCTCGACGAGCCCACCGCCGCCCTGGGGGTGGCCCAGACCGAGCAGGTGCTGCGCCTGGTCAGGCGACTGGCTGACCGGGGCCTCGCGGTGATCCTCATCAGCCACAACATGAACGACGTTCTCGCGGTCGCCGACGACATCGCGGTTCTGTACCTGGGTCGGATGACCGCGCAGGTCCAGGCCAAGGACGTCACGCACACCGAGGTGGTCGGGCTCATCACCGGGGGCGGCGCGCCGCCGCCACAGGTCAGGGCCGCCGCTGAACGGGGCAACGAAGGACCGGCTCGGGAGACAGGAGCGCAGTCGTGACCCAGAGCGTGGTCGAGGAAGACCTCGAGACTGCACAGCCAGAACAGGACACCAGCATCGGCGGTGCGATCCGTGACTACGCGGCGCGCGTCCGCGGCGGCGAGGTCGGCGCGCTGCCCGCCGTCCTCGGCCTCGCCGTTCTCATCGTGGTCTTCTCCAGCCTGCGCCCCGAGACGTTCACCAACTCCTTCAACTTCGCGAACCTGCTGATCCAGAGCGCTCCCGTCATCGTCATCGCGATGGGGCTGGTCTTCGTCCTCCTGATCGGCGAGATCGACCTGTCCGCCGGCTACACGGCCGGCGTCGCCGGCGCCATCCTCGGCGTCGTCGCCACGCGCAACGACTACCCGTGGTACCTCGGAGTCCTCGCGTGCCTCGCGACGGGAGCCTTCATCGGCCTGGTCATCGGAATCCTGGTGTCCCGGGTGGGCATCCCGTCCTTC
>DASTVO010000428.1:0-2438 GCA_035759075.1 Actinomycetes bacterium | reverse complement strand
CGTGAGCACCAGGCGGCTCTGCAGGCCATCGCCGACGCAAACAACGGCATCCGGACCTCCGGGACTCCGGGCTACGACAAGTCGGTGGAGTACGCCGTCGACGTTTTCGAGCAGGCTGGGCTGAATGTCACGGTCCAGGAGTTCCAGTTCCAGACGTTCATCACGCTCACGCCGCCGGTCCTGGAGCAGGTCTCTCCCGCACCCGCGGGACCGGTCCCGACCACGATCCTGTCCTACTCGGGCAGCGGTGACGTCACCGCGCCTGTGACGGCTCTGCCCGCGCCACCGGCAGACACGACGCCCGGCTGCGAAGCCGGAGACTTCACCGGTTTCCCGGCGGGCACCATCGCCCTGATCAGCCGCGGCTCCTGCACGTTCGCGATCAAGGCCACCAACGCGTACAACGCGGGTGCCGTCGGAGTGATCATCTACAACAACCAGCCTGGCGTCATCAACGGGACCCTCGGCAACGGGTTCACCCTGAACATCCCGGTCACGTCGGTCACCCAGAGCGTCGGGCAGCAGCTCGCCGCAACTCCCGGGCTCATCATGCGGCTCAAGACCGACACGTTCCGCGGCCAGGCGACGACCAGCAACGTGCTCGCCGAGACCCCGTGGGGCAACCCCGACAACGTGGTGATGGTCGGTGCGCACCTGGACTCGGTGAACGCCGGACCCGGGATCCAGGACAACGGCTCCGGGTCGGCGGCGATCCTCGAGACCGCCCAGAACATGACGAAGACCAAGGCCGTCAACAAGGTCCGCTTCGCCCTCTGGGGCGCGGAGGAGTCCGGGCTGGTCGGCTCGACCTACTACGTCGCCAACCTGCCCCAGGCGGAGCGGGACAAGGTGGCGCTGTACCTCAACTTCGACATGATCGGCTCGCCGAACCACGTGTTCTTCGTCTACGACGGCGACAACTCCGACGGCGTGGGTGCCGGTCCCGGTCCGTCCGGCTCGGCCGCGATCGAGAAGCTCTTCGAGACGTACTACGCGATTACGGGCAACTCGTGGAAGGGCACCGACTTCTCCGGGCGCTCCGACTACGGACCGTTCATCGCTGCCGGGGTCGACATCCCCTCCGGTGGCCTCTTCACCGGCGCTGAGGGGATCAAGACAGCTGAGGAGGCGGCCATCTGGGGCGGCACCGCCGGCGACCAGTACGACCCGTGCTACCACCTGGCGTGCGACACGTACGACAACATCAACCTCGACGCGTACGACACCAACGTCGACGCGGTGGCCTACGCGACGCTCACCTACGCGTTCTCGACGACGTCGGTGAACGGCGTCCCCGGGAAGCAGGTGCCAGGCTCGCCGTCGGTTGGTTCCGGCTCCGGCAGCGCCGCGGGCTACCCCGGCGGCGCCTCGTCGGGTCTGCATGACGACGAGCCCGTGACCGGGTAGTCGCCACCGCACCTGAGGGGGCACCGGCAAGCGCTGCCCCCTCAGGTGCCCGTTGGGGCGGCGCGCGGTCGCGCGGTCCTGTCGGTGCTCCGTGCTTGGCTCGGTCGTCATGGACGCACCATCCTTGACCGGCACCGTTGCTCTCGTCGCCGGCGCCACGCGCGGGGCCGGTCGGGCCATCGCCGTCGAGCTCGCCCGGGCGGGCGCCGTCGTGTACGCCACCGGGCGCAGCAGCCGACAGTCGGGACCCTCGGAGATCGGACGGCCGGAGACCATCGAGGAGACCGGCGACCTGATGGCCGCCGCCGGTGGCCGAGGCCACGCTCTCGTGGTCGACCACGAGGACCGGCATGCCGTCGCCCGCCTGGTCGAGCGCATCGACGCCGACTACGGCCGCCTGGACGTCCTGGTCAACGACATCTTCGGTGGCGACCGCTACGCGCAGTTCGACAAGCCGTTGTGGGAGCACGACCTCGACGGCGGCTTGCGCATGCTGCGCATGGGCATCGACACGCACCTGGTGACGGCGGCGACCGCACTGCCGCTGATGCTGCGCACGGGCAACGCGCTCGTCGTCGAGATGACCGACGGAACAGCCGAGTTCAACGCGGCCTACCGCGAGGGCGTCGGCTTCTTCTACGACCTCGTCAAGGCCGCGGTCGGGCGCATCGTGGTCGGTCTCACCGCCGAGCTGGGCGACCACCCGGTCACAGCCCTGGCCGTGACCCCGGGATGGCTGCGCTCGGAGAACATGCTCGCGAACTTCGGCGTGACCGAGTCGACCTGGCGTGACGCTGTCGAGCGCGTCCCCGGGTTCGCCATCTCAGAGTCGCCGGCTTACGTCGCCCGCGGCTTGGCGGCGCTGGTTGCCGACCCCGACCGCGCCCGGTTCGCCGGGCAGACATTGACGGCTCGCCAGCTCGCCGACACCTATGGGGTGACCGACGTCGACGGGTCCCGCCCCGACGCCTGGGGGCTCATCGCCGCCCACGGGATCGGCGGCGGCACAGCCGAGGAGATCGCGCTCTTCC
>DASTVO010000427.1:0-4966 GCA_035759075.1 Actinomycetes bacterium | reverse complement strand
CCCGGCGTGTCGTCCGGCGTGTCGGTGCGCAACGTCGCCGAACGCGAGGAGTCGGGGCGGGGCGGGTGTGCCGTCAGTCGAGGCCGAGGTCGCGGCGGAGCTTGGCGACGTGGCCGGTGGCCTTGACGTTGTACATCGCCTTCTCGACCACCCCGTCCTCGTCGATGACGAAGGTGGAGCGGATGACCCCGGTCACGGTCTTGCCGTACAGCTTCTTCTCGCCCCACGCGCCGTAGGCCTCGATGACCTTCCGCGACGGGTCGCAGAGCAGCGGGTACGGCACCTGCTCGGCGTCCCGGAAGGCCTTCTGCTTCTCCGGCTCGTCGGGTGAGATGCCCAGCACCTGGTAACCCGCCGCCGCAAGCGAGGCGAGGTTGTCGCGGAAGTCGCAGGCCTGCGTCGTGCATCCGGGGGTCGCCGCCGCCGGGTAGACGTAAACGATGACCCGCTCACCCTTGTACGCCGACAGCCGCACCGGTGTCCCGTCTGCGTCCAGGAGGGTGAAATCGGGGGCGGTGTCACCGGTCGAGAGCTTTGTCATAGGAACAACCTACGTCGTGGGACGGCGGCGAGATCGGCTGGTCCGAACGCATAGGGCAGGCGATCATGGGCAAGCACCCCTGCGAAGGAGGTTCCGCCATGACGAGCAACACCGCGACGCCCGGCGGCCTGGAGGCCAGGCCACCGGCGCAGCCGCCGGCCGATCGCACGCCCGCTCAGATCGAGGCCGAGATCGAGGCGACGCGGGCCCGCCTGGCCGGGACCGTGGACGCGATCGCCGAGCGGGTCAAGCCGGCGAACGTCGCCCGCCGCGGGATGGACTCGGCGAAGGCCCAGGTCGTCGACGACCAGGGCAACCTGCGCGCCGACCGGGTGGCCGCGCTCGCCGTGGCAGTTGCCGCGACGGTCGGGTTCGTGATCTGGCGGCGCAGCAGGTGACCGTTTGGTGAGCCCGCACCGCGTACGCCGGGAGGCGGTCGGTCCGGGACAGGAGTCGGTGTGGGACTACCCCCGTCCGCCGGCCGTCGAGGACTGTGTCGAGCACGTCCGGGTCGAGCTCGACGGCGTCGTCGTCGCGGAGACGCGGGCGGCCCTGCGAGTCCTCGAGACCAGCCACCCGCCCGTGTACTACCTCCCCCGCGGGGCGTTCGCAGAAGGCAGCCTCGAGCCCGCCGACGGCGCCACGTGGTGCGAGTTCAAGGGGGTCGCGCACTACCTCGACGTCGTCGTCGGCAGCCGTCGGGCGGAGCGCGCCGGCTGGTACTACCCGGAGCCCAGCCCTGGCTACGAGCAGCTGCGCGACCATGTCGCGCTCTACCCGGGGAAGATGGACCGGGTGACGGTCGACGGCGAGGTCGTCCGGCCCCAGGAGGGCGGCTTCTACGGCGGCTGGGTGACTGACCGTGTGGTCGGCCCGTTCAAGGGCGGGCCCGGCACCCGGGGCTGGTGAGCAGGTACCGTTCCGGGGTGCCAGCCGAGAGTGCCGCGAGCCAGCCGTCCCAGCTGGGCTCCAGCCTGCCCGTGCGGCTGCTGCACGACCGGGTCCTGGTCGATGATGACCTGGAGCCCGGCGAGCGGCGCTCGGCGTCCGGGATCGTGATCCCCGCCACAGCCAAGATGGGCAAGCGGCTCTCCTGGGCCAAGGTCGTCGCGGTCGGGGCGAACGTCCGCACGGTCGAGGCCGGTGACCGGGTGCTGTTCGACCCGGAGGACAAGGCCGAGGTCGAGGTGCGCGGGCACGACTACATCCTGCTGCGCGAGCGCGACCTGCACGCGGTCGCCGCGGAGCGCCTGCAGGACGGGCAGACGGGGTTGTACCTCTGAGCGCCGCCCTCGGGCACGGCCGGTGGCGCCGGGGACTGCCGTTCGGCCTGGCCGCCGTCCTGGCGGTCGGGGCCCTCACCACAGCCGGAGCCTGGCAGTCCGACGACGGCGAGGTGGCGGCCCGCGCGCGCGATGACCGGCCCAACGTCGTCCTCGTGGTCACCGACGACCAGCGCGCGGAGTCGCTGCAGAGCATGCCGTTGGTGCGCGGCCTGCTGGCCGAGAAGGGCACCACGTTCAGCAACGCCATGGTGCCGACCTCGCGCTGCTGCCCGTCGCGAGCCGCCATCCTGACCGGGCTCTTCAGCCATCGCACCCAGGTCTTCGACAACTCGACGGACCCGCGCTCCCGGTTCGGCGGCTGGGCGACCTTCCACCGGCGCGGCCTGGAGTTCCGGTCCCTCGCGATGGTGCTCCAGCGCGCCGGCTACCGGACGGGGCTGTTCGGCAAGTACTTCAACGGCTTCACCGACGCGACGCCCGAGGACCACACCTCGCCCGGCTGGGACCGGATGCGCGTGTTCCAGAACCGCCCGGCCAGCTACTACAGGTACCGGCTCACCGACGGCACCTGGCGGGGTCAGGACCCGCGGGACTACTCCACCGACGTCCTGGCGGCCGAGTCCCGCCGGTTCATCCGCAGCACTCCGGCGGACCAGCCGCTGTTCCTGATGTACACGCCGTTCGCTCCGCACTCGCCTTATCTCGCCGCCCCGCGGCATGCCGGGGCGGACCTCGACGTCCCGGCCGTGGACATCGGATCCGCGCCGGGGGAGGGCGAGCCGGCCTGGCGGGTGCACCGGTCGGCCGCCGAGTCGCGGTTCGCGGCGTCGGTGCCGCTCGCGCAGACCCGGTCACTGCTGGCCGTCGACGAGGCCGTCCAGTCGCTGGTGGGCACGTTGCGTCGGACCGAGCGGATGCGCGACACCTTCTTCGTGTTCATGTCGGACAACGGCTACCTGTGGGGCGAGCACGGGTTGATCGGCAAGGACGTCCCCTACGACGCCGCGCTGCGGATCCCGCTGGTGGTCCGGTGGGACGGCCACGTCCCGGCGGGCCGGGTCGACCGCCGGCTGGCGCTCAACCTCGACCTTGCCGGGACGATCGCCCGGGTCGCCGGCACCGAGATGGCCACTGACGGGCTGGACCTGCTGCGCGAGCGACGGCGGGGAGGGTTCGTGGTCGAGGGCACCTACGGGTACGCGGGACGGCCGGCGTACTGCGGCTGGCGGACGAGACGGCACCTGTACGTGCGGTTCGCCGACGGTCGCACCGAGCTGTTCGACTACCGCCGGGATCCTGCCGAGCAGCGCAACCTCGCCGGTACGAGAGCAGTCGGCGGGCTGGAGAAGCGGCTCCAGGCGAAGGCCCGCCGGGAGTGCGTCCCGGAACCACCAGGCTTCGACTGGTAGGTCGCAGCCTGATCACGGTCTCGCAAAGGGTCGTGAACCCGGCCCGGTCTGCCGATCCTTACCGCGTACCGTCACCTTGCCTTTCGCTCGATCCTCGTGGGGGAAACCAGATGCTCGTCCGCCCCGGCTCGCGTGCGCGCCGCACGGCCGTCGTCGCCGTCGCCACGGCCGTGGTCGCGTCTCTCGTTGCCGGGACCGAGGTCGGGCTGGCCGCCTCGACGCCGACACCTACGCCCGGAACGACGACCCAGGCGGTGCCACCGCTGGACCCACCGGCCGAGCCGCCAACGGGGCCGGGCGACCTGCGGCCGAACGTCGTGGTGGTCCTGACCGACGACCAGCGCCGCGACACGCTGCCGTACATGCCCCGGGTGCAGCAGCTGCTGGTCGACCAGGGCGTCAGCTACAGCAACGCGATGGTGCCGACGTCGTTGTGCTGCCCGTCGCGGTCGACCATCCTCACCGGCCTCTACGCGCACACCTTGCGGACCTACGGCAACGGCGACGTCGGCGGCCCGGCCCGAGGGGGCTGGCCGCGCTTCCAGAAGAGCGGTGCCGAAAAGCGCACGATGGCCGTCGCCCTCCGCAACGCGGGCTACCGGACAGGGCTGGTCGGCAAGTACCTGAACTTCTTCGGCGAGTACGCGGGCTACGGCTACACCCCGCCCGGCTGGGACGTCTTCTCGACGTTCATGTCGCGGCACGGGCGGTTCTACAACTACCGGCTCAACGACGGGACGTGGCACGGCAGGACACCGGCGAACTACTCGACCGATGTGTTCGCGGCGAAGGCGACGGACTTCATCCGCTCGACACCGAGCGACAAGCCGCTGTTCCTGTTCTTCGCGCCCTACGGGCCGCACGCCCCCTACCGGCCGGCCGAGCGGCACCTGGGCACGATGGAGGGCCTGCTCGCCGACTACGAGGCGCCGACTCTGCGGCAGAAGCGACGGACGATGCCGCGGTGGATGCGCGAGCGCCCCTCCGCCACCCGCGCCGACGTGGCCAAGACGCGGGTGCGGCAGGTCGAGTCGCTGCTGGCTGTCGACGAGGCGGTGGGCGCCATCCACGGCGCGCTGGCGGACACCGGGAGGGCCCGCAACACGCTCTACCTGTTCCTCTCCGACAACGGGTACTTCTGGGGCGAGCACCGGATCATCGGCAAGGACGCGCCCTACCAGGACGCCACCGAGATCCCGATGGTCGCCCGCTGGGACGGCCACATCCCGGCCGGCGTGACCGACGACCGGATCGTGCTGAACGTCGATGTCGCGAAGACGGTGATGGCGGCGACCGGGGCCGCCATGCGCGCCGACGGCCTGGACATGTTCGGCCCGGCCAGGCGAGGCGGGTTCCCGCTCGAGGCCATGGAGGGCTACCACGACCGTCCCGCCTACTGCGGCTACCGCACCAAGCACCGGATGTACGTCCGGTGGGCGACCGGCGAGCAGGAGCTCTTCGACTACCGGCTCGACCCGCACGAGCGCCGCAACCTGGCGGCCGAGCCGGACTGGAACGATGTGCGCAAGCAGATGCGGGTCAAGGCCAAGAAGACGTGCTCGCCGGAGCCGCCGAAGTTCGACTGGGGCCGTCGGCGCGGGTGAGCGGCTCGGTTTCGTCCCCGCCGCGGGGCGCTGGTAACCTGTTCCCGCTCTTGCGCCGCTAGCTCAACTGGCAGAGCAGCGGACTCTTAATCCGCGGGTTCGGGGTTCGAGTCCCTGGCGGCGCAC
>DASTVO010000426.1:0-11462 GCA_035759075.1 Actinomycetes bacterium | reverse complement strand
CAAGGCGAACGCACCGGCCATCGTGTTCGTCGACGAGATCGACGCCGTCGGCCGGCACCGTGGGGCGGGTCTCGGCGGCGGCCACGACGAGCGCGAGCAGACGCTGAACCAGCTGCTCGTCGAGATGGACGGCTTCGACGTCAAGGGCGGCGTGATCCTCATCGCCGCCACCAACCGCCCGGACATCCTCGACCCCGCGCTGCTGCGCCCGGGCCGCTTCGACCGCCAGATCGCGGTGGAGCGTCCGGACCTGCAGGGCCGTTTCCAGATCCTGCAGGTGCACGCCAAGGGCAAGCCGATCCACGAGAACGTCGACCTGATGGCGTTCGCCCGTCGTACGCCGGGCTTCACCGGTGCGGACCTCGCGAACGTGCTCAACGAGGCCGCGCTGCTCACGGCCCGCTCCGACGCCAAGCTCATCGACGCCAAGGCGCTGGACGAGGCGATCGACCGGGTCGTCGCCGGTCCGCAGAAGCGCACGCGGATCATGAGCGACAAGGAGAAGAAGATCACCGCGTACCACGAGGGCGGGCACGCACTGGTCGCGGCTGCACTGCCGAACACCGACCCGGTGCACAAGATCACGATCCTGTCCCGGGGGCGCGCACTGGGCTACACGATGGTGCTGCCGGACGAGGACAAGTACTCCACGACCCGCAACGAGATGCTCGACCAGCTCGCCTACATGCTCGGCGGCCGGGCGGCGGAGGAGATCGTCTTCCACGACCCGACCACCGGTGCCGCCAACGACATCGAGAAGGCGACCGGGGTGGCCCGGGCGATGGTGACCCAGTACGGCATGACCGAGCGGATCGGCGCGATCAAGCTCGGTCAGGACAACTCCGAGCCGTTCCTCGGTCGCGACATGGGGCACCAGCGCGACTACTCCGAGGAGGTGGCGGGCGTCGTCGACGAGGAGGTCAAGCGCCTCATCGAGGCCGCGCACGACGAGGCCTGGGAGATCCTGGTCGAGAACCGCGACATCCTCGACGAGCTCGTGCTCCAGCTGCTGGAGAAGGAGACGCTGGACAAGGCGCAGGTCGCCGAGATCTTCACCGACATCCGCAAGCGTCCCCCGCGCCCGGCCTGGACCGGCTCGGCCAAGCGGACCCCGCAGGCCGGCCCGGTGATGACGCCCAAGGAGCTGGCCACGCCCAACGGGCAGGACAAGGAGCACAGCATGGGCGTCGCGAGCCCGACCGACGTGCCCGACTCCCCGCTGCCCTCCGACGAGATCCCCGGGCGGCCGCTGGGCTACGAAGGCTGAACCATGGCGGACCCCCTCGAGGAGCGCCCCCCGCTCAGCCTCGCGAGGGAGTGCACGTACGACGAGGAGGGCGTGCGCCGGGCGGTGCGCGACCTGCTCGTCGCCATCGGTGAGGACCCGGACCGCGACGGGCTCAAGGCGACCCCGGAGCGGGTTGCCCGCGCCTACCGGGAGATCTTCTCCGGCCTCTGGCAGGAGCCGGAGGACGTGCTCACCACCACGTTCGACCTCAGCCATGACGAGCTCGTGCTCGTCAAGGACATCGAGGTCCGCAGCCAGTGCGAGCACCACCTCGTCCCGTTCTCCGGCGTCGCCCACGTGGGCTACATCCCGTCCAGCGACGGGCGGATCACGGGCCTGTCCAAGCTCGCCCGCCTCGTCGACGTCTTCGCGCGCCGACCGCAGGTGCAGGAGCGGATGACGACCCAGATCGCCGACTCGCTGATGCGCATCCTGGAGCCTCGCGGCGCGATCGTCGTCGTGGAGTGCGAGCACCTGTGCATGTCGATGCGGGGCATCCGCAAGCCGGGCGCCACCACCGTCACCTCCGCGGTCCGGGGGCAGCTGCGGGACCCGACGACGCGGGCCGAGGCCATGAGCCTCATCGTCGCCCGGTGAGCAGCCCGCTCCTCGGCCTGCCGGGCCGGTTGGCCGAGCTCGGTCGGACGCTGGTGATGGGCGTGGTCAACGTGACGCCCGACTCGTTCTCCGACGGTGGGACCTACCTCGCGACGGATGCTGCGGTCGCGCACGGCCTCGAGCTGCGCGACGAGGGCGCCGACGTCGTCGACGTCGGGGGGGAGTCCACCCGTCCCGGCGCACACCGCGTCGACGAGGCCGAGGAGCTGCGCCGGGTCCTCCCGGTGGTCCGGGAGCTCGCCTCCGCCGGCGTCGTGGTGTCGGTCGACACCATGCGGGCGTCCGTCGCCGAGGCGGCGCTGGCGGCGGGCGCGTCGATCGTCAACGACGTGAGCGGTGGGCTGGCGGACGAGGCCATGGCGGCGGTCGTGGCCGAGGCCGAGGTGCCGTACGTCGCGATGCACTGGCGTGGCCACAGCATCGACATGGCGTCGCGTGCGGTCTACGAGGACGTGGTCGACGACGTCGCGCGTGAGCTGTCCGCCCGGCTGGACGCGTTGACCGACCAGGGGGTCGACCCGCAACGGGTGGTGCTGGACCCCGGGCTGGGCTTCGCGAAGGTCGCCCACCAGAGCTGGACGCTGCTGGCGCATGTCGACGAGCTCGCGAAGCTGGGTCGGCCGTTGCTGGTCGGCGCCTCCCGCAAGGGCTTCCTCGGTGAGCTGCTCGCCGGACCGTCGGGTGAGCCCCGCGCGGCGGAGGAACGGGACGCGGCGACCGCGGCCGTGTCCGCGCTGTTGGCTGCGCAGGGCGTGTGGGGCGTCCGCGTGCACGACGTGCGCGCCACCGCCGACGCGGTGCGTGTCGCCGCCGCGGTGCGGTGTGCCAGGCTCGACGCGTGATCATGCCGGCGAGCGACATCGAGGCGGTGACCGCTGCCAACACCGCGCTGTACGACGCGTTCGAGGCGGCGGACATCGACCTGATGGGTGCGGTGTGGCTCGAGGGCGACGACGTCGTGTGCGTCCACCCCGGATGGGCGCCGGTGCACGGCCGTGGAGCAGTGCTCAGGTCCTGGTCGATGATCATGGCCAACACCGCGTACATCCAGTTCGTCCTCACCGACGTGCAGGTGCGGGTCACCGGAGACGTGGCCGTCGTCACCTGCGGCGAGAACATCCTGACCGGGGTACCGGGCACGACCACCGACCCGGCACTCGGTTTCGCGGGCGGGAAAGCTGTCGCCACCAACGTGTTCCGGCGCACCCCGACCGGCTGGCGGCTGCTGGTCCACCACGCCTCCCCGGTGCTGTCCACCGAGGACGGCAGCGAGTGAGTGGCGACCGCATCGTGCTGCGCGGGCTGCGCGGGCACGGGTTCCACGGCGTGCACGCGGCCGAGCGCGAGAACGGTCAGGACTTCGTGGTCGACGTCACCCTCTCGCTGGACCTGTCCGCCGCGGCCCGCAGCGACGAGGTCGCCGACACGGTGCACTACGGCGAGCTCGCCGAGCGGGTCGTCGCGCTGGTCGAGGGCGACCCCGTCGACCTCATCGAGACCCTCGCCGGGCGCATCGCGGAGGACTGCCTTGCCGACGACCGGGTCCGAGAGGTGGAGGTGACGGTGCACAAGCCGCAGGCGCCGATCGAGGTGCCGTTCGAGGATGTCGCCGTGACCGTGGTGAGGGGCCGATGAGCACCCTGCGGCGCGCGGTGCTGTCCATCGGCAGCAACGAGGGCGACCGGCTCGGCTACCTGCAGGCAGCGGTCGACTCGCTGGCCGACACCCCGCAGACGGAGGTGGTCGCCGTCTCGCCCGTCTACGAGACCGACCCGGTCGGCGGGCCCGACCAGCCCGACTTCCTCAACGCCGTCGTCGTGGTCGAGACGGTCCTCTCGGCGGTCACCCTGATGGAACGCGCGCACGCCGTCGAGGACGCGTACGAACGGGTCCGGGCCGAGCGGTGGGGCCCGCGCACCCTGGACGTCGACCTGGTCGCGCTCGGGGACCTGCAGCAGTCCGACGAGCAGGTACAGGTGCCGCACCCCCGGGCGCACGAGCGGGCCTTCGTGCTCGTTCCCTGGCACGACGTCGACCCGTCAGCCGAGCTCCCCGGCCGGGGCCGGGTGTCAGACCTGCTCGCCGCGTTGGACCGGTCCGGTGTCCGGGAGCGCCCGGACCTCGAGCTCGCACCGCCTTCGTGAGGCCGACGCGCATCAGCACCCTGGTGGCCCTGCTGGTCGCAGTGGGCGCCGTGTCCTGGGGTGCGCTGCGGGTCGCCGAGGTGCGTGGCGGGGTGACGCCCAACCTCACCTGGACCGCGCCCACGGGCATCGCGCTGACCGCCCTCGTCGTGCTCGTCGCCGCCCTGGCGCTGAGGCGACGCCTGCGAGGGGATCGACCGCCCAACCCGTTGGGGACTGCCCGGATGGCGGTGCTCGGCAAGGCCAGCGCCCACGTCGGACCGATCGTGGGCGGGCTCTACCTCGGCTACCTGGTGCTGCTGCTGCCCGACCTCGACGTGACCAGCCGACGGGACCGGGCCCTGATCTCGGCGGTGGCGTTGCTGGCTGCTGTCCTGCTCTCCGCCGCCGGGCTGCTCCTGGAGCGGACGTGTCGCGTCAAGGGCGCCGACGAGGAGCCGCCCGAGGAGCCCGCGGTCTGATGAAGGCAGATCGACCGGGACGAGTGATCCTGCTGACCGGCGCGTCGAGCTCGGGGAAGAGCAGCATCGGTCGTGCGCTCCAACACGTCCTGGCCGACCCTTGGTTCTTCTTCCCGATCGACTCCCTGGGAGAAATGCGCTCCACCGCACACACACGCGTCCTCGACGACGACGAGGTCGACGCCATGCTCCGCCGAACGCGCATGGGCTACCACAGAGCCGTCGCTGCGCTGACCTGCGTCGGCAACGATGTGATCATGGACTACCCGCTCAGCGAGCCATGGCGCCTGGCGGACCTGCTCGACGTCCTGGACGGGTACGACGTGACCCTCGTCGATGTCCGCTGCTCGCCGGACGAGCTGGACCGAAGGGAGCGCGCCAGAGGTGACCGCCCTGTCGGGCTTGCGAGATCGCAGTCACAGGCGTTCGAGCACGACGACCGTGACATCACCGTCGACACCACCACGACGAGCCCTGAAGACTGCGCCAGGACCATCGTGACCCAGCTCAGCGCCCTCGCCTCTCCCAAGGCGTTCGACCGACTCCGCGAGGTCCGGCTCTGACGTCTGCGCGCGCCGGCTGCGGTTTTGCCACCACCCGGACCGCTACGCCGACGGGACGGTCTCGAGCTCGACGACGTCGGGGTCGACGCCCTGCAGGTCGGACTCCACCGACCGGCGCAGCGCCTCGTGCAGCGTGGTCGGCGTCAGCACCCCGAAGTACCGGTCGCCGTCGAGGACGGCGACCCAGCCGGCGTCGTGCTGGAGCATCACGCTGAAGGCTGCCTTGAGGTTGGACCCGACGGGCACCCACGCCTCCATCCGGCGAGCCCGTTCGGCGACCGTTGCGTCGCCGGTCTCGTCGGCGGACACCCAGCCGTGCAGGTGGTCCTGGTCGTCGAGCACGACTCCCCACCGGGCCCCGGCGCGGCGCAGTGACGCGGTCGCGTCGGCAAGGCGGTCTTCGAGGTGCACGACCGGCGGGCGCTCGACGTCGATCGCGTCGATCGCGGTCACCGACAGCCGCTTGAGCCCGCGGTCGCTGCCGACGAAGCTCTTGACGAAGTCGGTGGCCGGTCCGCCGAGGATCCGCGGCGGCGCGTCGTACTGCTCCAGGAAGCCACCGTCGCGGAACACCGCGATGCGGTCGCCCATCCGTACCGCCTCGTCGAGGTCGTGCGTGACGAAGAGGACCGTCTTGCGCACCTCGCGCTGCAGCCGCACGAACTCCGCCTGCAGCCGATCCCGCACGATCGGGTCCACCGCGCCGAACGGCTCGTCCATCAGCAGCACCGGGGGATCGGCGGCGAGGGCGCGCGCGACGCCGACTCGCTGGCGCTGGCCGCCGGAGAGCTGGTGGGGGTAGCGGCTCGCGAACCGGCCCGGCTCCAGACCCACCAGCTCGAGCAGCTCGAGCACCCGCGCGTCGACGCGCTTCCTGTCCCAGCCCAGCAGCTTCGGGACCGTCGCGACGTTGGCCGCCACGCTCTGGTGCGGGAAGAGCCCGATCTGCTGGATGACGTACCCCATCCGCCGGCGCAGCTTCACCGGGTCCGAGTGCGTGACGTCCTCGCCCTCGAGCAGGATGCGACCGCTGGTCGGCTCGACGAGCCGGTTGACCATCTTCAGCGTCGTGGACTTCCCGCAACCGGACGGCCCGACGAGGACGACGAGCTCGCCCTTCGGCACGTCCAGGTCGAGCTCGTGGACGGCCACGGTGCCGTCGGGAAACCGCTTGCCGACGCCCTCGAGTCGGATCATCGGCTCCGGGGTAGCGTCCACGTGTGCCCTCACTGTCCGGTGGCTCGGTGTCTCACGTTGTATACGCCGCGGAGGTCCCCGGTAATCCATGGTTCACCTGGGACTACGTCCGTGACAACTCGGGGGACCTGCGGACCGCCCTCGAGCAGCACGTCATCCTCACCGTCGAGACGGTCGCCATCGGGATGCTCATCGCGGTGCCGCTCGCGCTGCTGGCTCACCGCTACCGGTTCTTCACCGGTCCCATCCTCGCGACGACCGGGATCCTCTACACCATCCCGTCGCTGGCACTGTTCGCGTTCCTGGCGCCCTACACCGGTCTGACGCAACGGACCGTTCTCATCGGTCTGGTGATGTACGCCCTGCTCATCCTGGTCCGCAACATCCTCGCCGGCCTGGACGCTGTGCCCCCGGACGTACGCGAGGCCGCGGAGGGCATGGGGTACGGACGCGCGCGCATGTTGTGGAAGGTCGAGATGCCGATCGCGCTGCCTGCCGTCATGGCCGGCGTACGCGTGGCCACGGTGTCGACCGTGGCACTCGTCACCGTGGGGGTCGTCGTCGGCCACGGCGGGCTGGGCGGGTTGATCCTGCGCGGCTTCCAGAACAACTTCTACCGGGCCGAGATCGTGACCGCGTCGGTGCTCACGTTCGCCCTCGGGCTCGCCTTCGACCTGCTGCTCGCCGCCGCCACGTGGGCGCTCACCCCGTGGGCGCGGCGGTCCTCGTCCGGCAGAGGGCTGCGCGGCCGGCTCAGGCTGCGCGGACCGGCGGAGGCGAGCGCCGCATGAACCTCCTGGGCGACGCCCTCGTGTGGCTCAACGACCCGTTGAACTGGCAGGGCAAGACGGGTGTCCCGTTCCTGACCTACGAGCACCTGTACATCTCGTTCCTCGCCGTGCTCATCGCCGCGGTGATCGCGGTCCCGACCGCGCTGGTGCTGGGCCACGTCGGGCGCGGTGGCGGTCTCACCGTCGTCGTGTCCAACGTCTCGCGCGCCATCCCGACGCTGGCCCTGCTGACCATCTTCGCCGCCACCGCCATCGGGTTCGGCAACCGCGCGACCATCATCGCGCTCGCCGTCTTCGCGGTGCCGCCGCTGCTGACCAACACCTACGTCGGCATCCGTGAGGTCGACCGCGACGTCGTGGAGGCCGCGCGCGGCATGGGCCTCTCGGAGCGGTCCGTCCTGCTGCGGGTGGAGCTTCCGCTGGCCGTGCCCCTCATCGCGGCCGGCTTCCGGACCGCCGCCGTGCAGGTCGTGGCCACCGCGACCCTGGCCGCGTTGGTCGGCGGCGGAGGTCTCGGCCGCATCATCACCGACGGCTTCGGGCAGCAGGACCGGCCGCAGATCCTCGCCGGCGGCATCCTCGTCGCCCTGCTCGCCCTGCTGACCGAGGGTGCCCTGGCGTCGGTGCAGCGCGCCGTGACTCCCGGCCGTGACCGCAAGCGGCTTCTCCGCGGCGTACGCCGTGGTGACCCGGCCGAGGAGGCCGTTCCCGTTTCGTGACCCCGCCTCGGCTTGCGGTTGTCACACCCGCGGGGTTGGCTGGTCTCCGCGGGTCCGATCGGGCCCGCCCAGACACGCGCCCGGCCACCGGCCGCGGCGGGACACAGAAGGCGGGCACCATGGGCAAGCGCACGCTCGGAGTCGGGCTGCTTCTTTTCGCGTTCCTTCTCACCGCGTGCGGGGAGAGCGGGTCGTCGGGCACGCAAGGCGACAGCACCCCCACCGCCACCGGCGGCGACGACAAACAGAGCTGCGCGCCGGTCGCCGGCGAGGAGCTGGTGGTCCTCGAGGACGACCAGGGGCTGCAGACCGTCGACAACATCATCCCGGCCGTGAACGCGGAGGCGTCCTCCGACGTCCTGCTCGAGGCCCTGAACGAGGTGTCGGCGGCGCTCACCACCGACAAGCTCGTCGCGTTGAACCAGCAGACCGACATCCAGCGCCAGACCTCGCCCAACGTTGCGAAGGACTTCATCGCCGCGGAGGGGCTGGGACAGGGGCTCTCCGGCGGGTCCGGCAAGGTCGTCGTCGGCGCGTTCAACTTCTCCGAGAGCGCGACGCTGGCGAACATCTACGCGCAGACGCTCTCCGCGGCCGGCTTCGACGCGAGCGTCAAGACGGTGGGCAACCGTGAGGTCGCCGAGCCGGCGCTCGAGAAGGGCTCCATCGACGTGATGCCCGAGTACGTCGGCACGCTGACCGAGTTCATCAACAAGGCGGAGAACGGTGCCGACGCCGAGCCGCAGGCCAGCGGCGACCTCGACGCCACGGTCGAGGCGCTGCGGGGCCTCGGCGAGCAGGTCGGCCTCGTGTTCGGCGAGCCGTCCGCGGCCCAGGACCAGAACGCGTTCGCGGTGACCCAGGCTTTCGCCGACCAGTACGGCGTCGCGACGCTGACCGAGCTCGGCGAGACCTGCGGCAGCGGGCTCGTGCTGGGCGGCCCGCCGGAGTGCCCGGAGCGGCCGTTCTGCCAGCCGGGCCTCGAGGAGACCTACGGGCTGACCTTCGACAGCTTCACCTCGCTCGACGCCGGCGGCCCACTGACGAAGACCGCGCTCAAGCAGGGCAAGATCTCGCTGGGCCTGATCTTCTCCTCCGACGCCGCCCTGGGCGGTCAGCAGTAGCCGGAGCGGTCAGGGGCCGGCGAGTGGGTAGAGCTCGCCGGCCCGGACCTCCGGGCGCACGGTGTTGCCCGGCGGGGCCAGCGGGCACATCCAGGCCGGGTCGTAGGCGCAGGACGGGTTGTACGCGAAGTTGAGGTCAACGACCAGGACACCCTGGCCGGTGGCCGGGTCGATGTCGCCCCCGAGGTCGGAGCCCTTGACGGTGTCGATCAGGTAGCGCCCGGCCCCGTAGGTCCCGCGGCCGGCGAGTCCGTCCTTCACCGGCACGAACAGCCCGCCGCCGTAGGAACCCAGCCACCACACGTCCAGGTCGCCGAGGCCGGGCAGGTGCAGCACCGCGACCCGGTCGAAGGGCACGACGCCGTCGGTGGCCGTCGGCACGTCCAGGTGCGCCGGCTCGACGTCCGGGTCGGCCTCGACCTCCAGGCGCAGCGCCGGGTCGTACGGCGCGACCCGCAGGCCGGTGAAGCCCTCCTTGTCCTCCGGCAGCAGCGGCGAGTCCGGGTGGGTGGCGAAGAGCTCGTCCCGCGTCGCGCGCCAGGTCTCGTGGGCGGCGGACGGGTCCCCGGCGGCCCGGACCTCGGCGTAGAGGGCCGCGACCCGGCGCCGCCAGGACAGCAGGCTGAGGCTCATGTGACTCCTGTGACTTGTGGGGCTGTTGGGCGTGTTGCCGACAGTTGAGGCGTCGATCGGCGTACCGTCCGCCTCATGGCTGGACGGCATCGCAGACCCCCCGCGTGGCGACGCGCGTTCTCCACGTCGCTGCGGCGGCTGGTGCGCAGTCGCGACGACGTCCGCGCCGCGGCGCTCGAGGCGGAGGTGGTCGCCCTGCGCGCCACCGTCGCCGGGCTCCGGGCCGACCTGGACAGCGCGCTGACCCGCAGCGCCGAGCTGAGCGCACACCTCGAGCAGGCGCGCGCCGACGCCGCGGCGGCGGAGGCCGCGGCCGCAGCGGCCGCAGCGGCCGTCGAGCCGGAGGTCGAGGCGGCTCCGCCGGTCGTGTCGCTGCAGCTGCCGCTGGTCCGGATGGCCCTCGCCCGCGAGGCCGAGCCGGCGCTCACCCGCGACATGGCCCTCGCGCTCACCACACCCGACCGCGGCGAGGACACCGCACGCACCGAGATCGTGCTGCGCGACCTGCCCGAGCACCCATTGCTCGACCCGAAGGCCGACCGCGACCGCGAGCCGGTCGACCACGCGGCCGCCGCCGCGGCACCGGAGGAGTCGACCCGCCGCATCGCCTGAGCGCGGGTCACTTGTCGACGTCGCCGACGACGAAGAACATCGACCCCAGGATCGCCACCATGTCCGCGACCAGCGTCCCGGGCAGCAGCTCGGAGAGCACCTGGATGTTGTTGAACGACGCCGAGCGCAGCTTCAGCCGCCACGGCGTCTTCTCGCCCCGCGACACCAGGTAGTAGCCGTTCAGGCCGAGCGGGTTCTCCGTCCACGCGTACGTCGCGCCCTCCGGCACCTTGAGCACCTTGGGCAGCCGGGTGTTGATCGGTCCCGGCGGCAGCGCGCCAAGCCGGTCGAGGCAGGCGTCGGCGAGGTCCAGCGACACGTTCGCCTGCTCGAAGAGGCACTCGAACCGGGCGAAGCAGTCGCCCGCGGTACGGGTCACGACCGGCACGTCCAGCTCGCCGTACGCCAGGTAGGGCTCGTCCCGGCGCAGGTCCAGGTCGACGCCGGACGCGCGTGCGATCGGCCCGCTGACGCCGTACGCGTGGACGAGCTCCGGCGACAGAACGCCCACACCCTTGGTCCTGGCATGGAAGATCTCGTTGCCCAGCACCAGGTTCTCGATGTCCGGCAGCCGCTTGCGGACCTCGTGCACCGCGGTGCGGACCCGCCCCGTCCAGCCGGCCGGCAGCTCCTCCTTGAGCCCGCCCACCCGGTTGAACATGTAGTGCATCCGGCCGCCGGAGACCTCCTCCATGACCGCCTGGATGGTCTCGCGCTCGCGGAAGGCATAGAAGATCGGCGTGATCGCGCCCACCTCGAGCGGGTACGAGCCGAGGAACATCAGGTGGTTGAGCACCCGGTTCAGCTCGGCCAGCAGCGTCCGCGTCCAGACCGCCCGGGCCGGGACCTCCATACCGAGCATGCGCTCCGCGGCCAGCACCACGCCGAGCTCGTTGGCGAACGCCGACAGCCAGTCGTGGCGGTTGGCGAGCACCACGATCTGGCGGTAGTCGCGGACCTCGAAGAGCTTCTCCGCGCCGCGGTGCATGTACCCGACGATGGGCTCGGCGTGGATGATGCGCTCGCCGTCGAGGAGCAGCCGCAGGCGCAGCACGCCGTGCGTCGACGGGTGCTGCGGGCCGATGTTGAGCACCATGTCCTGCGTCGCCAGGCGCTCGTCCGCCACGAGGTCGGCACCGGCGCCGATCCCGACCGTCCGCTCCGTGGTCACGTCGCGAGTCTGCCAGGCGCGGCGGCGGCGCAGCAGCGCTGTGGGTAGCGTCGACCGCGTGGAGCCCTTCGATCCGCCCGGCGAGAACTGGGTGCGCGTCTCGCCGCGGCTGGCGACGGTGCGCCGCATCGGCCTGCTCGC
>DASTVO010000425.1:0-4097 GCA_035759075.1 Actinomycetes bacterium | reverse complement strand
ACGAACATGCTGACCGGCGCCGCCCTCGCGACGGTGAACAGGCTTCCGGTGCTGCTGCTGCCCAGCGACGTCTTCGCCACCCGGGTCGCCAGCCCGGTGCTGCAGGAGCTCGAGGACCCCGGCGCGGCCGACGTGTCAGTCAACGACGCGTTCCGTCCGGTCTCCCGGTTCTTCGACCGGGTGTCCCGGCCCGAGCAGCTGCCCGCCGCCCTGCTCGGGGCCATGCGCGTGCTCACCGACCCGGAGCAGGCCGGCGCGGCCACGATCTCTCTGCCGCAGGACGTCCAGACCGAGGCCCACGACTGGCCGGTAGAGCTGTTCGACGAGCGGGTGTGGCACGTCCCGCGGGCGCAGCCGGACCCGGCCGCCCTCGCGCGGGCCGTCGAGCTGGTCCGCTCGGCGCGGCGACCGATCGTCGTGGCCGGAGGGGGTGTCACGTACAGCGACGCCACCGACTCCCTGCGCGCCTTCACCGAGGCCACCGGCATCCCGGTCGCGGAGACCCAGGCCGGCAAGGGCGCGATGCCCTACGACCACCGGCTGGCCCTCGGCGCCATCGGCAGCACCGGGACCACCGCGGCCAACACCGTGGCCCGCGAGGCCGACCTCGTGATCGGGGTGGGTACCCGGTACGGCGACTTCACCACGGCGTCCCGGACTGCGTTCCAGGACCCGGGCGTCCGCTTCCTCAACGTCAACGTCGCCGGCTCGGACGCGGCGAAGCACGCCGCCACGATGCTGGTCGCCGACGCCCGGGCCGGTCTCGACGCACTCACCGACGCCCTGGCCGGCTGGTCCGCGCCCGGCCAGCACGCCGAACGGGCCGCGTCCCTCGCCGCCGCCTGGGACGAGACGGTACAGCGGGCCTACACCGTGGGCCACCAGCCGCGGCCCGCCCAGTCCGAGGTGGTCGGCGTGGTCAACGACGTGTCCCGGCCGCGGGACGTCGTCGTCTGCGCGGCCGGTTCGCTGCCCGGCGACCTGCACAAGCTGTGGCGGACCCGCGACCCGCAGGGCTACCACGTGGAGTACGGCTACTCCTGCATGGGCTACGAGATCGCCGGCGGTCTCGGCGTCCGGATGGCCTGCCCCGACCGCGACGTGTACGTGATGGTCGGGGACGGCTCCTACCTGATGATGGCCCAGGAGCTGGTCACCGCCGTCCAGGAGAACGTCAAGATCATCGTGGTGCTCGTGCAGAACCACGGCTTCGCCTCCATCGGTGCCCTGTCGGAGTCGGTCGGCGCACAGCGGTTCGGGACGTCATACCGCTACCGCGACCCGGCCACCGGCCGGTTGGACGGCGACGTGCTGCCGGTCGACCTGGCCGCCAATGCGGAAAGCCTCGGCGTCCGGGTGCTGCGGGCCGACGGCGTCGACGGGCTGCGGGCGGCGCTGGCCGACGCTCGGGACGGCGACGGCCCGGTCCTGGTGCACGTCGAGACGGACCCGCTGGTCCCGGCACCCGACAGCGGCTCCTGGTGGGACGTGCCGGTGGCCGAGGTCTCACCGCTGGAGAGCACGACCGCGGCCCGTGCCGCGTACGAGCGGCGCAAGGCCGACCAGCGCCCCTACCTCTGACCCGCTTTCGCGCCCGATGCGCCCCGAAGCGCCCGATGGAGAAGAGCCCCGCGATGACCAACCGGCTCAAGCTCGGCAGCTGCCCCGACTGCTGGGGTGTCTGGTACGCCGACGACCCGCGGCAACCGCCCTGGCAGCGGTTCCTCGACGAGCTCGCCCGGGTCGGCTACGAGTACGTGGAGCTGGGCCCGTACGGCTACCTCCCCACCGACGCCGCGCGGCTGGCGGACGAGCTCGCTGCCCGCGGCCTGCGGGTGGCCGGCGGCACCATGCACGGATTCAGCGGCCTGCACCGGTCCGGGGACTTCGACGCAATCGCCGACCGGACGCGAACGGTGGCCGAGCTGACCGCGGCCCTGGGCGGCCAGCACCTCGTCTTCGTCCCCGTTCCCGGCTACCGGGACGACGAGACCGGCGCCTACCTCGAGCCGGCCGAGCTGACCGACGAGGAGTGGCGCACGATGACCGACAGCGCCAACCGACTCGGCCGCATGATCGCCGAGGAGCACGGCGTCCAGCTGCAGTTCCACCCGCACGCCGACAGCCACGTCGAGACCCGCGAGCAGGTCGACCGCTTCCTCGCCGCGACCGACCCGCGGTACGTCTCGCTCTGTCTGGACACCGGGCACCTCGAGTACCGGCACGCCGACAGCGTCGCTCTCATCCGCGACCACCCCGATCGGGTCGGCTACGTGCACATCAAGCAGATGGAGCCGTCGATCGTCGCGAAGGCCGACGCCGAGGATCTGGCCTTCGGCCAGGCGATCGCGATGGGAGCGAGCTGCGAGCCACCGTCCGGTCGACCGGACGTGCCGTCGGTGGTCGAGGCGCTCAGCAGCCTCGACCGGGAGCTGTTCGTGGTCGTCGAGCAGGACATGTACCCCCTGGCCGACTTCGATGCGGCCGAGCCGATCGCGGTCCGGACCCGCGACTACCTGCGCAGCACCGGCGTCGGCGGGTGACCCTGGTCGACCTCGGCGCGGGCCCCGGTGCGCAGGCTCTCGAGCACCGCAAGCGACACGGCCAGCGATCGCACGCCGTCCTCGCCCGTGACGACCACGTCGCCCTCGCCTGCGACGGCGGCACCGAACGCCCGCACCGTCACCTCGTAGAGGTCGTCCCGGGGACCGACGTCGATCGGCTCACTCACCCGGCCGCGCCAGAAGGTCACGGTCCCGACCGGGTCGCCGGTGTTGCAGTCCTCGGCGACCAGCGCTCCGTCGGTGCCCAGCACGTGCAGACTGGTCGGCAGGTGCGGGTTGTTGTAGGCGTCGTGCGTCTGCACCAGTGTCCCGCCCTCCCACTCGAGCAGGGTCATGACCGCATCGAACGGGCCACCGCTGGCGTTGTCCTGGTTCAGGCCGATGGCCTGGGCCGTCAGCGCCCGCCCGCCCAGCAGCGCGGCGACCGCGGCCGCGTCGTGGACCGTGACGTCGAGCACGACGCCCCCACCCACCGGGTCGTCTATCCGCCAGCCTGCCAGGCGGTCCGGCAGCTGGACGGCATGGTGCACCCGGACCGCCCGGACCTCACCTACCCGCCCCTCCTGCACCGCCCGCCTGAGCGCACGGTGGGTCGGTGAGGCCGGCAGGTGGTGGTTGGTCGCCATCACGACACCAGCGGCACGGCAGGCCAGCACCATCGCCTGCGCATCTTCCAGGGACAGCGCCAGCGGCTTCTCCGCCAGGACGTGCTTGCCGGCGGCGGCGGCCGCCTCGACCTGCACCCGGTGCTGAGCGTTCACCGACGAGACGTACACCGCGTCGACGTCATCGCGGTGCAGCGCGGCTCCGAGGTCTGTGACGGCTTCGGGCACCTCGTGCTCGCGGGCCCAGGCCTCGGCATGCTCAGGGTTGCCGGAACGCACCACCACGGCCGTGTCGCCGACAGCACGGATCGCGGGCAGCACCTTGGTGGCCGCGATGTCACTGGCACCCACGAGTGCCCATCGCAGAGGTCGCGTCATGTCCGTAGTCAAGCAGTCCGGGCGCCCACGGCGGGACCATGATTGGCTGTTGCGGTGACGGACCTTCGGGCGGACGTCGTGGTCATCGGCTCCGGCATCGGCGGGGCGACCACCGCCCTGGCGCTGGCCCGCCGCGGCGTCGACGTGCTCGTCCTCGAACGCGGCCGGCGGCTGCCGCGGGAGCCGGAGAACTGGTCGCCACGCGAGGTGTTCGTGCAGCGGCGCTACCGGCCGGCCGAGACCTGGTACGACGGTCGCGGGCACCCCTTCGCACCCGGTGTCCACTACGTCGTCGGGGGCAACAGCAAGGTCTACGGCGCCAGCCTGCCCCGGTTCCGGGAGCGGGACTTCGGTGCCGTCGAGCACCACGAGGGCCTCTCGCCGGCCTGGCCCTTCGGCTACGCCGACCTGGAGCCCTACTACGCCGAGGCCGAGCGCATCTACCGGGTGCACGGCGCTGCCGGCGAGGACCCCACCGAGCCCTGGCGCAGCACGCCGTACCCACACCCGGCGCTCGAGCACGAGCCCTACGTCGCCGACCTCGCCGAGC
>DASTVO010000424.1:0-18940 GCA_035759075.1 Actinomycetes bacterium | reverse complement strand
TGGTGCCGGTTGTGCGGCTGGACGACGTCGATCTCCTCGCCGCCGCCGAAGCGCCTCTCACCACCGATGGTCATGGTGAGCTCGCGCGGCTCGCTGGCGCACTTCTTGAGCGTCTGCTCCAGCTCGGCGCGCTCGGCTGAGCCCGGGGCGTACTGCCGGACCGGCTCGTTGACGGGGGCGGGAACCTGCGTGACAGCGTCCATGACGGTCATGGTGCCATCTCAGGACTCGAGCGCCACCAGGGCCGCCAGCTCCTGGGCGGCGTACCAGCCGAGCTCGTGGTCCTCGACGGCCGCCACGGTGAACTCGGCGTCGTCGTCGCCCGCCTCGGCGCCCGGCAGGGCGGCCACCGCGGCCCGGACGTCGGCGCCGGCCGAGGGGTCGTCCACCAGCGCGGACACCACCTGCGACATCGCCACCGGCTCGGCCAGCCGGACCGCGGCGCGGTCGACGTCCGGGGCCGGCCGGGCCGCCGCGTCCGCGACGTCGGCGGCGAGGACCACCCGGCGGGTCTCGTCGCCGCCGGCCAATCGGCGCAGGGACGCCCGGGCGGCGGCCAGCGTCGCGACGTACTCCAGCTCCTCCTCGTCGCCCTCCGTGTACCACTCGCGCAGGGCCGGGGTGACGGCGTAGGCGAGCGGCGACTCCACCATCCCGGCGGTCAGCGCCGCCGCGAGAGCGGGCATCGTCAGCGGGAGGTAGACGCGCACTAGAGCACCAGTCCGAGGTCGTCGGGACGCGGGTGCCGCAGCGCCTCCGCGCAGGTGCGCAGGGACGTCTCGAGAACGGCCAGCCGCCGGGAGGGGTCCATCATGTTGGCCCCGATCTCGGCGAGGTCCTCCGGCCCCGGAGCCAGCACGGTGACCGCGGTCCCGCTGCGGCTCACCGCCTGCGCCTCGCCGAGGAGGCGGCGGGTCAGCCGCCGCCGCACCCGGCGCTCCAGCCGGGCGGCGACCTGGCGCGGGGTGTCGTGCACGAACGACGCCATCGGCGCGAGGATGTGGACCTCGTCCAGAGCCTCGCGGGCCAGCAGGTCGGCGCTGGTCGTCGAGAGCGTGCCGCCGTCGACGTAGCGCCGGCCGTTGATGGTCACCGGGGCGTACCAGCCCGGGATCGCGCAGGACGCCATCACGGCCTCGTCGAGGCGGGCCCGCGGGGACCCGTCGCGGCCGAAGGCGACCCGTCGCCCGGTGTCGTAGTCCATGGCGACCACCCACACGCCGTCGCGCCGGGACCAGCCGTCGGCGCCGGCCACGGCCGCGACGGTGCGCCCGACCTCGGCCAGCGTCCCGGTGCCGGCGGGGGTGAGCGCCGCGAGCACGGCCAGCGGCGGCAGCCGGCGAGGGTGCGCCACCGAGCGGCGCAGCAACGCGGGCGAGCCGACGGCGAAGCGCGGCCGCGGCGGCGCTGCCCCGCCGGTCGCGGTGTCGTAGCTCCAGTCGACGGCGACGTCGTGGCGCAGCGGCATGCCCCGCTGGTGGGCGAGCAGGTCGTCGACGGTGAGCCCGGAGCCGAGCAGGGCCGCGAGCACCGACCCGGCCGACGTGCCCACGATGACGTCGGCCTCGTGCGGGTCGAACCCCTCCACCTCGGTGATGGCGTGCAGCGCGCCGATCGTCCAGGCCGCCCCGAGCACCCCGCCGGCGCCGAGCACGAGCCCGCGTCGGGTCACCGCACGGTCTCCAGGAGCTCGGTGAGCGCGTCCTCGAGGCACTGCGCCAGCACCCCGACGTCGGGCATGGCGTCCCGGTCGGCGTTGAGGCCGTAGAACACCCGGCCGTCGTACGAGGTCAGGCCGATGCTCAGGGCCTGCGCCTTCGCCAGCGGGACCACCGGGTACGCGGCGAGCATCCGCGCCTTGCCGGCGTAGAGCGGCTGCTGCGGCCCGGGCACGTTGGTCACCACGAGGTTGAACCACCGCTTCGACAGGCCGCTGGCCACCCGAGCGCCCAGCGAGTGCATCGTCGGCGGGGCGAACCCGGCCAGCCCGGCCAGCGCCTCCGCGCCGACGGCCTGACCCGTGTCCTTGTGCGCCTGCATCCGGTAGGAGACCTGGTGCAGCCGCATGACCGCGCTCGGCTCGCCGACCGGGAGGTCCACGAGGTAGGAGGAGACCCGGTTCCCGGACAGCGCCCCGCCGCCGTCGTCCTGCGGCGGGCGCACGCTGACGGGCACGAGCGCACGCACGGTCGTCGAGCTGCTGACCTTCTCGCCCCGGGTCAGCAGCCAGGCGCGCAGGGCGCCGGCCACGGTGGCCAGCACGACGTCGTTGACGGTGCAGTCGTGCGCCTTGCGGATACGCCGGTGGTCGTCGAGGCTCAGCGCCGTCATCGCGTACCGCCGCTGCTCGCCGATCGGGACGTTGAGCGGGCTCTCCGGCGCCGGCCGCGCGGCGGACGTAGCAGCCGCCAGCAACCCACCGGCAGCACCGGCGAACTTCCCCGCCGTGTGCAGCACCTCGGAGACGCCACCCCGGAGGCTGTCGATCGCGGCCGCGGGTCGGCGCACGTTCTCGGCAACCGCTCCCGCGACGAGCTCTGCCCAGCTCGGTTCGGGCGCCGGGCGCCAGGTGTCCGGCGGCGGGTCCCGGGGCACCGGGTTCGTGTCGAGGATCACCTGGCCGATGTCGACCGCCGCCACGCCGTCGACCATCGCGTGGTGGGTCTTGCTGATGATCGCGAACCGGTTCTCGGCCAGTCCCTCCACCAGGTACATCTCCCACAGCGGCCGTGACCGGTCCAGCGGCCGGCTCTGTACCCGCGCCACCAGCTCGGCCAGCTGCGCGTCGCTGCCCGGACGCGGCAGCGCCGACCGCCGGACGTGGTAGCTGATGTCGAAGGCCTCGTCGTCGACCCACACCGGGTTGGCCAGCCGGCCGGGCACCCACTTGATCCGTTGCCGGTAGCGCGGGACGAACGCGATCCGCTGGGTGATCAGCCCCACCAGCCGGTCGAGGTCGAAGCCCTCCTCGGGCACCTCGAACACGGCGACCCCGCCGACGTGCATCGGCGTCGTGGGCTCCTCGAAGTACAGGAACGACACGTCGAGCGGGCTCAGCCGATCGGGCACGAAGTCATGGTGGCATGCCATGACATCCTGACGGCATGCGACGTCGATCATCCGTGCTGCTCGCTGCCGCGACGCTGCTGACCCTGTCCGCCTGCGCCAGCGGCGGGGACTCCCAGTCCGCCACGACCCCGGCCACCCCCTCCACCTCGGGTGCCGCGTCGTCACCCTCGGGGTCGCCCTCCCCGACCGAGGAGGAGCGCGACCAGGTGGTCGAGGTGCGCGTCTCCGTGGCGGACGGCAAGGTCAAGCCCGCGACCCGGCGGGTGGAGGTCGAGCGCGACAGCCAGGTCCGCCTGCTCATCACCAGCGACGTCGACGACGACGTGCACGTGCACGGCTACGACATCGAGGCGACCCTCGAGGCCGGTCGCACCACCACGGTCGAGCTGGTCGCGGACCAGCAGGGCGTCTTCGAGGTCGAGACGCACGACGGCGGGCTCACCCTGCTGCAGCTGCAGGTCGGCTGACGCGCCCGCGATGATGACCAACCTGGTGACCATGCGGGCCGGCGAGCTCCTGGCCCATGGCGTCGGCGGTCGTGACGACCTGCCGATCCCGTTCACGTACGCGGTCACCGGCGCGGCGATGGCGCTGGTCGCCTCGTTCCTGGCCCTGGGCCTGCTGTGGCGCGAGCCGCGGCTCGACCCGGCCCGGGCAGGCCGCCCACTGCCGGCAGGGGTGGCACGGGTGTTCGACGGTCCCGTCGTGCGCGGCGGGCTGCGCGTGCTCGGCGCGGTCGTCACCGCCTACGTCGTCATGGCAGCGGTCTTCGGCCGCGACGACGCGCTGAACCCGACCGCCGGGGTGGTCTACGTCCTGCTGTGGATCGGCGTCCCTCTGCTGTCGGTGCTCGTCGGGCCGGTGTGGCGTCTCGTCAGCCCGCTGCGGTCCCTGCACTGGCTGCTCTCACGCGTCATGGGCACCCGTCCCGAGGACGGCATGGCACCGCTGCCGCCGTGGCTCGGGTACTGGCCGGCCGCGCTCTCGCTACTGGCCTTCGTCTGGCTGGAGCTGGTCGCGCCGCAGAACACCACGCTGCCGGTCCTGCGCACGTTCTTCGCCGCCTACCTCGCCGTGCATCTGCTGGCCGCGACGTACTGGGGGTCGGGCTGGTTCGCGCGCGGCGACGGCTTCGAGGTGTTCTCGTCACTGGCCGGGCGGCTGTCACCACTGGGTCGCCGAACGGACGGCACGCTGGTGCTGCGCAACCCGCTGGTGGGTGTCGCCGGCACGCCCGTCGCCCCGGGGCTGTTCGCGGTCGTGGGCGTGCTGCTCGGCTCCACCGCGTACGACTCGATGGCCGGCTCGCCGTGGTGGGTCTCGGCCCTGCAGAGCGGCCCGTTCTCCGCCGAGGTGACCGGCACCCTGGGGCTGCTCGGGCTGGTGGCGCTCGTGACGGCCGCGTTCACGGCGGCGGCGGCGCTGTCCGGGCGGGGAACCGGCCGCCCGCCGCTCGAGGTCGGCGGCGAACTGGCGCACAGCATCGTGCCCATCGTCATCGGCTACGTCGTCGCCCACTACTGGTCGCTGCTCGTGCTCGTCGGGCAGCAGACGGTCGTCCAGCTCTCGGACCCGCTGGGCACCGGCGCCGACTGGCTCGGCACCGGCGGCCGCGGCGTCGACCCGTCGCTGGCCGACCCGACTCTCGTCGCGCTGATCCAGGTGACGGCCGTGGTCACCGGCCACGTCCTCGGGGTGGTGCTGGCCCACGACCGCGCCATCGCGCTGCTGCCGCGCCGGCGGGCCGTGACGGGGCAGATCCCCTTGCTGGTGCTGATGATCTGCTACACGGTCGGCGGACTCACCCTGCTCTTCGCCGCCTGACTCAGCTCTGCGGGACCGGGCCGTCCTGGCCGGTGTCGTCCTCGTCGCGCAGCGCCTGCTCGCGCCGGCGGAGGTCCTCCTCCCACTTGCGCAGCAGCCGCTCCTGCTCCGCGTTCTCCTGTCCCATCTGCCGCAGCGCGTCGGGGTCGTCGTCCGGCGGGACCTGCCCAGGGCCCCGGCGCGGGCGCTCGTACTCGGGGAAACCGGCGGTCTGGGTGGACGGCCACGGCACGTCCCGCCGGCGTTGCCGCTGCGGCCGCCCCGCCACCAGCCAGGCGATGCTGCCGACCAGCGGGAAGAAGATGATGAGCAGGATCCACCAGCCCTTGCGCAGATGGCGGACCTCCGACTCGTCGGTCTGGATGCAGTCGACGAGACAGAACACCAGCAGCGCGATCTGGATCAGGAAGGGCAGAACCCTCAGCACGACGCCCACCTCCCCGCGCACGGCGCGGACGGCCGCTGCAGAGCGGAGCGTAGGGCTCGGGCGCTCAGTCGCGCAGGTACAGGCCGAAAAGGGTCTCCAGCTCGGCGGCCGTCGACTCGTACGAGGTGTGGTGCACCCCGACGATGCCCAGCTCCTGCGCGGCCTTCACGTTGTGGTCGAGGTCGTCGACGAAGACGGTCTCCTCCGCAGTGAGCCCCAGGAGGTCCAGCACGTGCGCGAAGATCTCCGGCTCCGGCTTGCGCATGCCGACCTCGCCGGAGATGACGATGGCGTCGAACATCTCGTCCCAGCCCTCGCGCGGGTACTCGTTGCCCCACGAGTTCGACAGCAGCCCGGTGCGCAGGCCGGCCCGGCGGGCGCGCAGCACCAGTCCGGACATCGCCGGGGCGTGCACGAACTGGTCGAACATCCGCTGCAGCAAGCCGTGCGCGCTGACCTCGCGGCCGGCGACCTCGGAGAGCCGGCGCGCGAGCTGGTCCTCGAAGTGCGGCACCTCGATCTCGCCGCGCTCCAGCGCCGCGACCGGGTTGTCGCGGGCCAGCTCGCCCTGATGCGGACCCAGCCACGAGCGCATCACCTCGACGTAGTGCTCGAAGTCCACGCCGTCGAGGTCGGCCCAGGCCCGGATCGCGCTGTCCAGCGGCTCGGTCAGCACCCCGCCCCAGTCGACGACGAGCCCCTTCGGGGCCGCGCGGCCGTCAGACGCCGATGGTGAGGTCACTGGGAGATCCTAGGGAGGCGGTCATGCGCCGCGCCGCAGCAGCCCGCGACGACGCCGCGGGCCGGCCCGGCCCACCAGCCCGGCGGCGACACCGGCGAGCGCGCGGCGCGCCGGCGAGTCGGGAGCCACGTCGGCGAGCGGTCTGCCCTGCAGCAGCGCCGCGTCCACGGCCTCGCGGTCGTCCGGCACGAAGGTCACGTCCGTCACCCCGGCGTAGCGGTCGAGGGCCTCGCGCACCTGGCGTTCCGGGTCCGCGCCGACGGGACCGCGGCGGAGCCGGTTCACGACGACGCGCGGCGCCGCCTCGGGAACGGCCTCCCGTAGCTGGGCGAGCCCCCGGACCAGGCGCTGGAGGCCGACCGGGTCGGCTGCCCCAACGGCCAGCACGGTGTCCGCCCGGATGAGGGTCGCGAGGGTCGCCCCGTTGCGGCGCGGCGCCATCGTGTCGAACGAGATCTCCTCGTCGGTCTCGAGGCAGAAGCCGCAGTCCACCACGGTGACGGCGGCCAGGCTGCGCGCGAGCTGCCACACCTGCTCGAGCGCGGCGGGCCGCAGCTCCGGCCAACGCTCGGCCCGGGAGATCCCGGTCAGGACGCGCAGCCGCGGAGAGAGCTGCGGGGCCGCCCGGGCCAGTCCCGGCAGGTCCAGCGCGCCGTTGTTGGCCATCCGGGTCGCGGCCGCCAGCCCGGGCGCCTCGTCGAGCAGGCCGAGCACCTGGGCCACCACCCCGCCGTAGACGTCACCGTCCGCCAGCAGGGTCGCGGTGCCGGCGGCGGCCAGCTCGGCCGCCACGTTGACCGCGACGGTGGTCCGGCCGGGCGCCCCCGTCGGCCCCCAGACAGCCACCAGCCGACCGCTGCCCGGCTCGGCGACCGACGGCTCCTCCTCGACGGCAGGCTCGTGCGGCAGCGCATCGAGCGGCCGGCTCCAGGAGGCCCGGGCGAGCCCGTCGTCCGGCGGGTCCTGCGCCTGCAGGGCGACCGCGACGGCGGCGGCTATCTCGCCCGGCGGCGCGTCAGCCGCCAGCACGTGGCCCACGCCGAGCTGGCGCAGCCGGACCTCGGCCGCCTCGTCGCCAGGGGTGTACAGCCCGACCACGGCAACCCGCGCCGCCGCCAGCCGCGAGAGCGCGTCACGGTCGAGCCGGCGCAGCTCCGCGGAGAGCAGCACCGCCCGGGCGGTGCCGGTCGACGCCGCTGCCAGCAGGTCGGCGAGGTCCACGCACCGCCGGACCACCGTGATGCCGGTGGGTGTCCGCTCCAGCCCGGCCACGAGCGAGGCCTCCCAGGCCGACCCGGTGACCGCCGCGAGGACAGGGACGACCGGGACGCTCACGACGGCACCTGGACGACGTAGACCTCGCCGCGCGCCATGGCCTCGATCACGTTCGGCACGTCGGCGGCGTCCACGAGCAGCGTCACCCCGGCTCGAGACCCGCTGCCGCCGAAGGCGCCGCCGCCGCTACGCACGTCCTCCGCCACCGTCACCCGGGACAGGACCAGGGTGGGCGGCGCCGCGTCCCCACTCGCGTCCTCGTGCACCGCGTACAGGTCGACCACCTTGCCCTTGGTGAGGCCGGCGACGCCGACCCGGTCGACCTCGACCACGACGCGCCGCCGGTCAGGTGCGCCGGCCGGCGACACCGCGGACAGCGGCAGCAGCTCGCCACGGCCGACCGGCCGGGTCAGCGTGAGGCCGTCGAGATCCTCGGTGGCCGCCACGTACCGGCCGGCCATGTCGTCGAGCCGGACGGAGGCGACCGCGACCTCGTCCTCGGTCAGCACGGTGTCCGTCCCCAGGTCCCGGGTCACCGACCAGACCTGCACCCGCTCGTCGACGTCGGCGAAGAGCTTCGCCCCGACCACCACCGACAGCAGCACCATGAGCAGGCCGACCAGCAGCCGGGCGTCGAGCCAGCGTGCGCGTGGCAGGCGGGACGCGGCAGGCGTCGGCAGGTCGGACACGCGTGAGCTCCCCCAAGCTGGCGAACGAGCGGCAACGGTTGGGCCGGTCATCCTGCCGTACCGACCGGCCCGCGAGCGGGGTGTTGTCCACAGAGCACTCGACTGACGCACCCTGTGGAGAACGAGGCCGACGCCACGTGACCGGCGGCATACTTCCGCACATGACCGTTCCACCAACGTCCCGCCCGCGTTTCCTGCAGCTCGCGGACGTCGCCGAGACCCTGAACACCTCTTCGGCCCAGGTCTACTCGCTGGTGCGCTCGGGCGAGCTCCCGGCCATCAAGATCGGCGGCCGCGGTCAGTGGCGGGTCGAGGCCAGCGAGCTCGAGAAGTACATCCAGCGCATGTACGAGCAGACCCGCGAGTTCGTCGCCACCCACCAGTTCGGCCGGGCCGGCGCCGAGGACTCCGACGGCCCCGCGGGCACCGACCGCTGAGTTCAGGCGCGCGAACGGACCACCGACACCGCGGCGAACGGCAGGGTCCGGACCGAGCGCACCTCTGCCTGACGGCGCGCCTCGCCGGGCTCATGCGTGCTGACCTCGAGGAAGTCCTGGCCCACGCGGTCCACGGTGCCGTCGACAACACTGCCGTCGACCAGCGACACCGACACCGCCGCGCGGTCCCGGGCCAGGCCGCGCAGCGCCGACCCCAGGCCCAGCCGGCTGACGACGTGGCCGGCCGAACCGGGCGCCGCTGACCACGACGTGAGCCCGCCGACGGCCAGCACGGCAGCCGCCGGGACCAGCGCGTCCCGCCGCGCCTCCTCCTCGACCAGCAGCCACTGCGAGCCGACCTCGCGCAGGACCCCGTCTACCACGCCCGCGCCGGACACCCGGACGGACACCCGGGCACCGGTCGCCTCCCGGGCCCGGTCCACCCACGTGAGCATGGCGGCCTCCCGCCGGCTGCGGTCGGCCACCTCGGCCGCGAGCTCGGTGGCCGACGCCGCCTCGAGCTGAGCCTCCAGGTCTCGGAACAACTCGTCCCAGCGCATCAGGCCTCTCCCCTCCGGCGCGGCCGGTCCCCGCGGCTCCAGTGTTCCACCAGAAGGTCTTGACATGTGGCGACCGCAGGCATACAAACGCAAACACAAGCAAACGAAGGTGAGGCGCCATGTCCCTGCGGGTGCGTGGAGTGGTGGTCACGACCGGGATCGTCCTGGCGTACGCGGGCGGCGCTGCCCTGCTGGCCTGGGCCACTCGCGGCCTGCTCTCCGCACCGGCGGCGAGCCATGACCTGGACCTGCTGCTGGGGCTCTGCGCGGGCGCTGCGGCCTGGGCCGTCCTGACCTGGCTGACCGTGGCGCTGGCACTCACCGTGCTCGCCGCGGTGTCCGGCCCGGGCGGCTCCGCACTGCGGCGTGCGGCGTTGCTGCTGGCTCCACACGTGGTGCAGCGGTTGGCTGCGCTGCTGCTGGGCGCTGGGCTGGCCGGCGCCCCGCTCTGGTCCGCGCTGCCGGCGCACGCCACCCCGGGGCCGCCGGCCGGCGGCCCGCCCTCGGTGGCCGGGACGGTCGCACCCCCGTCACCGCTGGACCGTCCGGTCGACGACCTGGCGGGCTGGACCCCGGACCGGCCGGCGGTGCCCGCGCCGGTCCGCCGGACCCCGCCGGTGGGTCTCGTGACCACCGTCCCGCACGCCGGCTCGGCCGTGCGCGACGAGGTCGTCGTGCGCCGCGGCGACACCCTCTGGGACCTCGCCGCGCGCCACCTGGGCCCGCAGGCCGGTGCCGCCGAGGTGGCGCGGGAGTGGCCGCGCTGGCACGCCGCGAACCGGGCCCTCATCGGTCCGGACCCCGACCTGATCCGTCCCGGCCAGCGGCTGCGACCGCCCGCCGCCTGACCCCACCGAGGAGCCACGATGCCCAGCACCGCCGCCATCCCCACCGTCCGCCGCCTGCCCGTGCCCGTCAGCGAACCCCCGTTCGACGACGAGGTGGCCGGGCGCCCCGTGGACACCGCACCACGCGGCGACCTGGCGCATGCGGTGCAGGGGACGCTGGCTCTCGCCTTCGTGCTACCGACGGGGGTGCCGTCGGCCCCGCAGGCGCCTCCCGACCTGCGGCTCGTCCCGCCGCCGCGCCCGGACGCCGAGGCCGACCTCGACGAGGCCGAGTTCGGCCCGCAGCCCACGCCGCGCCGGGCGCTGCCGGAGCCCCGGCACTGGTCCGGCCGTTTCGCGCAGGCCGTGGTCGAGGTGCTCGCCGGCGACCGACCGGTGGCTCAGCTGGTGCGGTGGACCACCACCGACGTGTACGACGAGGTCGCCTCCCGCGTGCTGGACTGCGGGCCGGCACGCACCGAGCAGCCGCGCGCCGTGGTCCGGTCGGTCCACGTGACCGAGCCCGCCGACGGGGTCGCGGAGGTCGCCGCGATGGTGCGCCGAGGGCTGCGGACGACCGCGGTGGCGCTGCGGCTGGAAGGCCTGGACGGCCGGTGGCAGTGCACGGCGATCGAGCTGGGGTGAGCCGGGCTCAGGCCAGCTGGCGCGCCTTCGGGTCGCCGTGGCAGCGCTTGTACTTCTTGCCGGAGCCGCAGGGGCACATCGCGTTGCGCGGGGTCCCGGGGTACTCGGTGTCCTCACCGACCGTCTCGGCCCTCACCTGCTGCCCCGACGCGTCCCCGTCGACGCTGGGAGCGGTGTACTGCAGCTGGGCCGGCCGTCGCGGCACCTCCAGGCCCTTGGCCACGAGCTCGGCGTGGGCCTCCTCGTCGGCGGTCTGGGCCGCGGCCTCGTCGACCTGCACCTCGAGGTTGAACACGTAGCCGACGGACTCTTCCTTGATGCCGTCCATCATCGCCGCGAACATGTTGTAGCCCTCGCGCTGGTACTCCACCAGCGGGTCGCGCTGGGCCATCGCGCGCAGCCCGATGCCCTCCTGCAGGTAGTCCATCTCGTAGAGGTGCTCACGCCACTTGCGGTCCAGCACGGAGAGCACGACCCGCCGCTCCAGCTCCCGCATGACCTCGGCGCCGAGCTGCTGCTCGCGGCGGTCGTACGCGGCCTGGGCGTCGGCCTTGAGCTCCTCGGCGAGGAACTCCGCCGTCAGGCTGGACCGGTCGCCCCCGGAGGCCTCCTCCAGCTCGGACACCGACACCGAGACGGGGTAGAGCGTCTTGAGCGCGCTCCAGAGCTGGTCGAGGTCCCACTCCTCCGGGAACCCGTCGCTGGTCGCCGCGACCACGTAGCCCTCGACCACGTCGTCGACCATGTGCCGGATCTGCTCGTGCAGGTCCTCGCCCTCGAGGACCCGGCGGCGCTCCTGGTAGATGACGGTGCGCTGTCGGTTGAGCACCTCGTCGTACTTGAGGACGTTCTTGCGGATCTCGAAGTTCTGCGCCTCGACCTGGGTCTGCGCGGAGCGGATGGCGTTGGTGACCATCTTCGACTCGATCGGCACGTCGTCCGGGATGTTGAAGCGGGTGAGGAAGTTCTCGACCATCGCGGCGTTGAACAGCCGCATCAGGTCGTCGCCCAGCGACAGGTAGAAGCGGGACTCCCCCGGGTCGCCCTGGCGGCCGGCGCGGCCGCGCAGCTGGTTGTCGATGCGGCGCGACTCGTGACGCTCGGTGCCGAGCACGTAGAGACCGCCGAGCTGGGTGACCTCGTCGTGCTCGGCCTCGACGCGCCGCTTGACGTCCTCGACCGCGTCTGCCCAGGCCTTCTCGTAGTCCTCGGGGGTCTCCACCGGGTCCAGCCCGCGGGCGCGCAGGTCGTGGTCGGCGAGGAACTCGACGTTGCCGCCGAGCATGATGTCGGTGCCGCGGCCCGCCATGTTGGTGGCGACCGTGACCGCCCCGCGCCGGCCGGCCTCCGCGACGATGGCCGCCTCCCGGTCGTGCTGCTTGGCGTTGAGCACCTCGTGGCGGACGCCGCGCTTCTTCAGCAGGTCCGACAGGAGCTCGGACTTCTCGACACTGACGGTGCCGACGAGGATCGGCTGGCCCTTGTTGTTGCGCTCGACGATGTCATCGACGACCGCGTTGAACTTGGACGCCTCGGACTTGTAGACGAGGTCGGCCTGGTCCTTGCGGATCATCTCCATGTTGGTGGGGATCGGCACCACACCCAGCTTGTAGATCTGGGAGAACTCGGCCGCTTCCGTCATGGCCGTACCGGTCATGCCAGAAAGCTTGGAGTAGAGGCGGAAGAAGTTCTGCAGGGTGATGGTCGCCAGCGTCTGGTTCTCCTGCTTGATCTCCACCCCCTCCTTGGCCTCGATCGCCTGGTGCATGCCCTCGTTGTAGCGCCGTCCGGCGAGCATGCGTCCGGTGTGCTCGTCGATGATGAGGACCTCGCCGTTCATCACGACGTAGTCCTTGTCGCGCTTGAAGAGCTCCTTGGCCTTGATGGCGTTGTTGAGGTAGCCGACGAGCGGGGTGTTGGCGGACTCGTAGAGGTTCTCGATCCCGAGGTAGTCCTCGACCCGCTCCACGCCGCGCTCGAGGACGCCGATGGTGCGCTTCTTCTCGTCGACCTCGTAGTCGACGTCCCGGCTGAGCCGCGAGACGATCTTGGCGAAGTCGCCGTACCACTTCGTCGCCTGGTCGGCCGGGCCGCTGATGATGAGCGGGGTCCGGGCCTCGTCGATGAGGATGGAGTCGACCTCGTCGACGACGGCGAAGTAGTGGCCGCGCTGCACGAGCTCCTCGCGCGACCACGCCATGTTGTCGCGCAGGTAGTCGAACCCGAACTCGTTGTTGGTTCCGTAGGTGATGTCTGCCGCGTACTGCCGGCGCCGCTCGTCGGGCCGCTGGTTGGCGAGGATGACGCCCACCTCGAGGCCGAGGAAGCGGTGCACGCGGCCCATCAGCTCGGACTGGTACTCCGCGAGGTAGTCGTTGACCGTGATGACGTGGACGCCCTTGCCCTCGAGTGCGTTGAGGTAGGACGGCAGGGTCGCGACCAGCGTCTTGCCCTCACCGGTCTTCATCTCGGCGATGTTGCCGAGGTGCAGGGCCGCGCCACCCATGACCTGGACGTCGAAGTGCCGCTGGCCCAGGGTGCGCCGCGCGGCCTCGCGGACAGTCGCGAACGCCTCGGGCAGGAGCTCGTCGAGCGTCTGGCCGTCGGCGAGGCGGGACCTGAACTCGTCGGTCATGGCGCGCAGCTCGGCGTCGCTCATGGCGACGAAGTCGTCCTCGATCGCGTTCACCTGGCCCGCGATGGCGGTGAGCTTGCGGAGGATCTTTCCCTCGCCGGCACGGAGCATCTTGTCGAAGAAGGCGGGCACGCAGGGACTCCTCGAGCGGTGGACTGTGGCGGGTTGTCGCCAGTAGCACCTCATCGTAGGCGCACCAGCAGGGCATAACGGCTCGACCGTCGGTTGCGTGCCCGCTTGGATGGGCCGCATGGACACCTCCGTGAGCCCGGTGGAGCTCTCCGGCGAGCGGCTCCTGCTGCGGCTCCCGGACGAGCGAGACGTCGACGCCGTGTTCCGCGCCTGCCAGGACGCGGAGATCCAGCGCTGGATCCCGGTGCCGGTGCCCTACGAGCGCGCCCACGCGGTCGACTACGTCTCGTCGCGGCCGCAGCGGTGGGCCGCGGAGGACGGGGAGATGTCCTTCGCCGTCACCGACGCGAGCGACGGCTCGCTGCTCGGGATGGTCGGTCTGCACGCCCGGGACGCCACGATGCGCGAGATCGGGTTCTGGACCGCCCCGTGGGCACGCGGCCAAGGGGTGATGAGCGAGGCCGCCCGGATGGTGTGCCGCTTCGGCTTCGAGGTGCTGGGGCTGGCCCGCATCGAGTGGTGGGCCGTGGTGGGCAACGAGGCGTCCTGGCGGGTCGCGGAGAGACTGGGCTTCCGGCGCGAGGGCACCTGCCGCGCCCGTCTGCTGCACCGCGGCGAGCGGCTCGACGCCTGGGTGGCCGGGCTCCTGCCCGGGGATCTCACCTGATGGTCGTGGCCCTCCCCGTGGTCTCCCCCGACCTGGCGGGCGACGGGGTGCTGCTCACCCCGTGGGAAGCGGGAGACCTGCCGAGGATCCTCGAGCTTGCCGACGAGGAAGGGAAGCGCTGGTCGAGATCGCTGGCCGGGGTGCGGACTCTCGACGATGCTCGCCGCTGGGTTGCCGAGCGCAGCGGCCCGGACCGGGTCGACTGGGTGGTCCGCGACCCGGCGACCCGGTCGCTGATCGGGCGGGTGGGGCTGCATCGGTTCCAGGACGCGCCGCGCGGGGCCGAGGTCGGCTACGGCGTCCACCCCGCCCACCGCGGCAGGGGTGTGGCGAGCATGGCGGTCGCCACGGCTCTGACATGGGCCTTCGGTGGCCTCGGTCTGCGCCGCGTCGAGCTGCTGCACGACGTTGACAACCTCGCGTCCTGCGCGGTCGCGGCCCGGTCGGGCTTCGCGCTGGAGGGGGTCGAGCGAGAGGCCCTTGGCTACCCCGACGGCCGGGTCGGCGACCAGCACCGGCATGCGCGGCTGTCCACCGACCCGCCGGGTCCGGTCCGGATGCCGCCGCTGCCGCTGGGAGCCGCGGAGCTCACCGCCGGGGACCTCGTCCTGCGGGCCTGGCGGCCGGACGACGCCCCGGCCGTGACCGTCGCGTTCACCGACCCGGAGGTCCTGCGGTGGGCAGACCGGCCTCCGATGTCCGAGGAGGCGGACGCCCGGCGCTGGATCGAGGAACGCGCCCACCGCCAGCTGGCCGGTGCTGCGCTGTACTGGGCCGTCCTGGCCCGCGGTGTGGTCGTCGGTTCGGTCGGGCTGCGGGACATCAACCGGACCGACTCGTACGCGGTCGCGTCCTACTGGACGATGCCGACGGTCCGCGGCCGGGGGGTTGCCGGGCGAGCGCTGGCGCGCGCCACCGCGTACGCGGTCGAGGAGCTGGGACTGCACCGCGTGCAGCTCGCGCACGCCGTCGCGAACACGGCGTCCTGCCGGGTCGCGGAGAAGGCGGGCTTCGCGCTCGAGGGCGTTCTGCGCGGCTCCAACCGGCTGGCCGACGGGTTCGTCGACGAGCACCTGCACGCCCGGCTGGCCGGCGACACGTGACCGAGCAGGTCAGGGCAGTGGAGCCGGTGCAGATCTTTCGTGACCCCGGCCCCGACCCGGAGGACGAGAACGCCGTCCGCGCGTAGTGCGAGGGGGCCGGTGCACCGCATCGACCCGCGGTCGGGAGACGCCGAGACCGGCTACCGGGTCGCTCCGGCCGCCCGCGGTCGACGAGTGGCGAAGCGGCAGTCGTACGTGTACGGCGACGGGGTCCGGTACGACGAGCACCTTCACCCCCGCCTCGCCACCGACCGAGCAAGGGGCCCGGCGAGGTCGCCCCGTGGCTCGACGCACACGTCGGCGAGGTCGAGCCATCCCGCCATGTCGGTGAGCTCGCCGGCGAGCTCCGCGGCGGTTCCGGCCGGCGCGTCCGGCTCCGCCCACGCGGCGCGGACCCGCAGGACGCCCGCGGCCCGGTCGGCCTTCAGGTCGACGCGGGCGACCAGCCGGTCACCGAGCAGGAACGGCAGGACGTAGTAGCCGTGGACCCGCTTGTCCGCCGGCACGTAGATCTCGATGCGGTAGCGGAAGCCGAACAACGCCTCCACCCGGGCGCGCTCCCAGACGAGCGGGTCGAACGGCGCCAGCAGCGCCCGCGCGGTGACGGCGCGCGGCACCCGCGCGTCGCGGTGCAGGTACGCCGGACGGGACCAGCCCTCGACGGTCGCGGGGAGCAGCTCACCGGCGTCGACGAGCACGTCGATCGCGGCGCGGGTGGCGTCCTTCGGCATCCGGAAGTAGTCGCGTAGGCACGGCTCGCTGGCCACCCCGTGCGCCCGGCCCGCGATGCGCACCAGGTCGACGAACGCCTCCTCGTCGGTGGGGTCGGGCGCCTCGACGACGGCGCGCGGCAGCACCCGCTCCGGCAGCGCGTACCGGCGCTCGAAGGACGCCGTGCGCCCGGCCGACGTGACCTCGCCGGCCCAGAAGAGGTACTCGAGTGAGCGCTTGACGGCCGACCAGTTCCAGCCCCAGTCCTCGGTGGAGCGGGGGACGTCGTGGGCCAGCGCCTCCTCCACCTGGCCCGCGGTCATCGGCGCCGACCGGCTCCGGACCTCGGCCAGCACCGCCGCCACGAGCTCCGGCTGCTCCTCGGCGACCCTGCGCATGCCGCCCCAGGCCTCCTCCCGCCAGCGCCGCATCCGCCAGCGCAGCAGGCGGTGGGTGGCAGGCGGGACCAGGCTCGCCTCGTGCGCCCAGTACTCGACCAGCCGACGGGGCGCCGTCCCGGCCGCGCGGTCGAGGAGGCGGCGGTCGTAGGGCCCGAGGCGGGAGAACAGCGGCAGGTAGTGGGCGCGGGCCAGGACGTTGACGCTGTCCATCTGCAGCAGGCCGATGCGGTCGACCACCGAGGTCACCCGCCGCATGCCCGCGGCGGCGGGCCGGGGCGCGGCCAGGCCCTGCGCCGCGACGGCGATCCGCCGGGCCTGCGCCGCACCCAGGCGCACCGGCGGCTTCGTCACGTCGGCGATGCTGCCACGCCGGACCGACATCGCCTGTCAGGATGGGTGACCGTGCCGCACCCCCGACCCCTCGTGCTGCTCGCCGTGGCGGCGGTGCTCGCCGTTGCGGCCGCCCAGCCCGGCCAGGCGACGACCGCGGACACGCACGAGGAACGCATCCGCGTCGGCACGTCCGCGCAGGGGCGGGCGATCGTCGCCGTGCACCGCTGGCGGGACGGGGCCCGGCGCCCGGTGCTGGTGGTGGGCAGCATGCACGGGGACGAGCGAGCCGGGATGCGCGTCGTACGCCGCCTGCGCGCTGCCCCGCTGCCGCCGCGCGCCGACCTCTGGCTCGTGCCGACGATGAACCCGGACGGCACCGCGGCGGGCACCCGCACGAACGCGCGGGGGGTCGACCTCAACCGCAACTTCCCGAGGTACTGGGTGGCCGCCGACGCCGGGACGGCGAAGTGGTCGGGCCCGTCCGCCGGCAGCGAGCCGGAGACGCGGGCGATGATGCGGCTGCTGCGCGACGTGGAGCCCCGCACCACGCTGGTGGTCCACCAGCCGTTGCTCGGCATCGACTCCTACCGCGCCAAGTCGATGACGCTGGTGCGTCGGCTCGCCCGGGAGACCGGGCTCCCGGTGCGCCGGTTCGACTGTCGGGGCGGCTGCCACGGCACCCTGACCGACTGGCACAACGCCCGGCTCGGCGGCCGCGCCGTGACCGTCGAGCTAGGCCGGGCGGCGTCCGACTGGCGGGTCGGGCGGGTGGCCCGGGCAGTCCTGTCCCTTGTCGCCGGCTGACGGTCGCGCCGGGCCGGTTGCGCGCCGCACTGCGCGGCGGCGGCTGGCCGCGCAGCTGCTCGGCGGCCGACTCGCCACCGGGCCCGAGCACGTCGCCGATCAGCTGCTGGCCGTGCAGGCCCAGGACCCGCGCGGGTTCCGGCTGGCCGTGCGGGCGCGGTCGCGGGGCCTGACGGCCGCGGACGTCGACGATGCACTGACCCGGCGCCGCACCCTCGTGGTCTCCTGGCTGAACCGCGGCACGCTGCACCTGGTCACCGCCGCGGACTACTGGTGGCTGCACGACCTCACCACGCCGCCGGTGCGCGCTGTCAACGCGCGCCGCCTGCGCCAGCTCGGCGTCGAGGCGACGGACCTGGCGCGTGGCGTGGACGAGGTGGTGGCCGCCGTCGAGGAGGGTCCGCAGACCCGGGCCGGGCTGCGCGACCGGTTGGAGGCGGCGGGGGTGCCGACAGCCGGTCAGGCGCTGGTCCACGTCCTGATGGAGGCGGGCCTTCTGGGCCTCGTGGTCCGCGGCCCCTTTGTGGACGGGACCGACCAGGCCTGGGTCTCGCCGACCGGCTGGCTCGGTCCCGTTCCGGCCGCCCCGGACCGGGACGAGGCCCTGGCCCGGCTGGCCCGCCGCTACCTGCGCGGCCACGGGCCCGCGGGCGACCGGGACCTGGCCCGCTGGGCGGGGCTGCCGCTGCGCGACGTCCGCGCGGGACTGAGCTCGATCCGGGCCGAGACCGAGGACCTGGGCGACGGGCTGGTCGACCTCGCCGACCGGGAGCCGTCCGCCTCCCCGCCGCCCCCGCGGCTGCTCGGCGCCTTCGACCCGCTCCTGCTCGGCTGGGTCTCGCGCGAGCCGGTCCTCGGGTCGAACCGTGACGCGGTCGTGTCCGGCGGAGTCTTCCGGCCGTGCGCGCTGGTCGACGGACGGGTGGTGGCGACCTGGCGGCTGACGAGGTCCCAGGTCGACCTGACGCCGCTCGAGCCGCTGGGCGACGACGCGACCTCGGCGCTGGCACGGGACGGCCGGGACGTGGTGCGGTTCCTCGGCCTCCCGACCTCCTGACACGCTCGTTCCTCGCGCGTGCGGCGGGAGTCGCGGCCGCGCCGGGTCAGCTCTCGGGACCGTCGACGTTGACGGTCGGCTCGCCCCGGCCCGACCGGGCGATGACAGCGGTCGCGGTCTCCGTCCCGGGGTTCGCCTCTCGGTGGACCACCCATGGGGGGACCTGGACGAAGTCGCCCGGCCCGGCCTCCACCGAGGTGCTGCCGCCGGCGCCGAAGTCCAGCCGCATGCCGCCGGTGAGCAGGTAGATCCCGGTGTCGTGCTCACCGTGGTGGTGCCAGCCCGACACGGCGCCGGCGTCGGTGTGCACCAGCCCGACCCACAGTCCCTCGACCGCGAAGGCCAGCTGGCGCCGCATGCCGACGGTCGGGTCGGCGTCGACGAGGTCGGCGGGTCTGACCACCCGGATCGGCGCGGCCATGCGTCCACCATGGGCACCCGGCCGGCGCCGCGCAAGGGGCGCCGCGGCGCGCGGGTCAGGTGATCTCGAGGAGCTTCTCGCGGACCGCGTAGACCACGGCCTCCATGCGCGAGTGCAGCTGCAGCTTCTCCAGGATGTTGCGGATGTGGTTCTTCACCGTGTTCTCGCTGATGAAGAGCTC
>DASTVO010000423.1:0-9981 GCA_035759075.1 Actinomycetes bacterium | reverse complement strand
GCGTGCTTGCGCACGCCGAAACAGGCCCTGACCACCGCGGCCAGCTCCGGTGCCTCCGCCTCGAACTCCGCCCAGCTGCTCACGGACGCACGGTGCCACCCACCACCGACAGAAGCACGCCCCCATGCCTACGGTGGGCTCATGTACCTGGAGAACATCGTGTTCGACGCCGTCGAGCCGCAGCGGCTGGGCCGGTTCTGGGAGGCAGTGGTCGGCGGCGAGCGGCTGACCGACGAGCCGGACGGCTTCGAGACGCGGCTCACCGTCGAGGACGGTCCGGTGCTCGACCTGTGCTTCCAGCGTGTCCCCGAACCGCCGTCCGAGCCGCCGCGGCTCCACCTGGACCTTCTGGGCGGGGCCCGTCAGGCCGAGGAGGTCGACCGGCTGCTCGGCCTGGGCGCACGACACCTCGACATCGGTCAGGGCGACGTGCCATGGGTGGTGCTCGCCGACCCGGAGGGCAATCCCTGCTGCGTCATGGAGGACCGGGCGTCCTACGTGGGCACCGGTCCCGTCGCGGCGCTCCCGCTCGACTCCGCCGACCCGGACAGGGACGCGGAGTTCTGGTCGTGGCTGACCGGCTGGACCGACGTGGCCGCCGTCGCGCCCCGGTCCCTGCGCCACCCGTCGCGGCAGGGTCCCCTCCTCGAGCTGTGCCCTGAGCCGGCCCCCAAGGGGACGACCAAGAACCGGCTGCACCTCGACATCCGGCTCGAGACCGGAGACGACCCCGACGCCGTCGCGGCACGCATCGCCGAGCGCGGCGGCGGCACGCTGCACCGTCCGGAGTGGGGCGAGCTGCCGTGGCGCTCCTACACCGACCCGTCGGGCAACGAGTTCTGCGTGCTGCCGGCGCGGGCCTGAGGACGGTCGTAGCGGGCGCGGCGGCTCAGACCAACGGTGGCGCCGCCTCGGCCAGCGCGGCCACCGCCGCCGGGAAGATGGACTCCGGCGGGTTGACCAGGCCGGCCCCCACCTGCCCGGTGCCGGCCACCCGGCCCGCCATCCCGGTGTTGATGTGCGGCAGGATCCCGGTCCGCGTCACCAGCGTGGCGTCGATGCCGGTCGGGGTCCCGCGGAAGCCGAGCACCGGGATCTGGTACGTCGGGTTCTCGGCCAGCGTGATCTCGTACATCAGCTGGGTCGCCTCGATGGCGTCGGCCACCTCGCCGCCGACGAACTTCACGATCGCCGGTGCCGCGGCCATCGCGAAGCCGCCGATCCCGCCGGTCTCCGCGATCGCCGAGTCGCCGATGTCGGGGTTGGCGTCCTCGGGCCCGAACGAGCCGAGGTAGAGCCCGTCGGGGGTGTTCGCGGGGGCGGTGAACCACTGGTCGCCGGTGCCGGACACCTGGATGCCGAAGTCGGTGCCGTTGCGCGCCATCGCCACCACCAGGGACGAGCCCGGGACGTCCCGCGCCGCGTCACCGGCGAGCTTGCACGCCGGCATCACCAGGTTGAGGAAGAAGTGGTCGTTGCCGGCGACGAACCGCACGGCCTCGGCGACGTCCTTCGTCGGCGCGCCCGAGTCGATCAGCGACGGCAGCAGCTCGCGCAGGAGCATCAGGGTGCCGGCCCGGTTGCGGTTGTGGCCCTCGTCGCCCATCTGCAGCATCTGGGTGATGACCGCCTTGACGTCGACGGTGCCGTGGGCGCGCACCGAGGTCTGCAGCAGCGGCCCGAGCACGCGTGACATCCACTGCAGCCGCTCCACGACCTCCGGCCCGTACGCGCCGTAGCGCAGCACCTTGCCCAGGCCCTCGTTCAGCGAGCACCACGCCGTGCCGCCGTGCACCGGGTCGCGCAGCTCGAACATCCACATCGACGGGCTCACCACGCCGGCCATCGGCCCGACCGCGCGGTGGTGGTGGCACGGCTCCCACGCCAGCCCGTCGCCACGGGCCAGCGCCTGCTCGGCCGCCTCCGGCGTCTCGGCCAGGCCCTCGAAGAGCATCGCCCCGATCAGCGCGCCGCGCAGCGGCCCGGACGCCCGCTCCCAGTCGACCGGCGGTCCCGCGTGCAGGAACGTCCCCGCCTCCAGGCCGAGCACCTCCGCCGCCGGCCGGACGTCGACCAGCTCGGCACCGGCCGCCAGCATCCGCCCGACGGCGGTCTCGTTGGCCTCGGCCAGCCGCGGGTCGGCGAGGACCCGGGCCAGGTGCCGCTCCGTGCCGGTGTCACCCAGGGGCGGGCGCCACTCGACCTGCTGCACGGGCACGGCCTGTGCGGCCAGCGCGTCGGAGAACATCTGGGCGCCCACGGCGACGACCCGGGGCGACTCGGACAGCAGCGTGCTCACCGGGAACCTCCTACCAGCCCGACGGCGGTGCGGGCGGCGTCGGCGTTGGACAGGTGCACCGAGGCGCCCGCGGCGGCCAGCGCCTCGGCCTGCCTCTCCAGCCCCTGCGGGTCGTCGGCGGCCGCGCACAGCGACACCACCACGGCCAGGTCGTGTCCCGCGTCCCGGGCCGCGGCGAGCGCCGACTCGATGGCGGGGGCGAGCTCCGCCGCCGGGTCCGGGTGCGCCCCGTGCCCGAGCACCACGTCCATCAGCAGGACGCCGGGGGAGCCCGCCTCCGCGCCCAGCCGGTCGATGCGGGTGCGCTGGTCGATCATCGGGTGCGGCCGGCCCTGGGTGAGCTCGTCGTCCCCGAAGTCGATCATCAGGTGGCCGTCTGCCTGCAGGTCGGGGCCCAGCGCCCAGTCCGGCTGCAGCGGGATGTTGGACCGGATCGGCCCCAGCGCGGCCGCGGCGACGACCATCGCCTCGTCGCAGAGCGTTCCGCCGGCGAAGAGGCCGCGCAGGGTGGGGTAGGTCCCGGTGCGCGGCGCGGGCGGGTCCCACCGGCGCGGTGCGGACCAGGTCGCGCCGACCGCCTCGACCGCGCGCTGCGCGACCGCGGTGAGGTCCGGCTGTCCCTGGCCGAGCAGCGCCAGGTGGACGGGGGTGGAGAGCTTCTCCGCGTACGCGGTGACGTCGGCCGCCACGGTCGCGTCCGGCGGTTTCGAGACGACGACGACCAGCTCGGTCGCGGGGTCCTCGTCGAGCAGCGTCAGCGCGGCCTTGGTGGAGCGCCCGGCGACCGCCGCCGACAGGTCGCGGCCGCCGACGCCGAGGCAGTGCGAGACGCCGACGCCGGCGCCGTCGAGCAGGCACATCAGCTGCTGGGCGCCGGTGCCGCTGGCTGCGACGAGCCCGACGGGACCGGGACGGACGGCGTTCGCGAAGCCGAGCCCGGCGCCGGCGACGACCGCCGTCCCGCAGTCGGGTCCCATCACCAGCAGGTCCCGCTCCGCGGCCTCGTCCTTGAGCCGGACCTCGGCCTCGACCGGCACGTTGTCGCTGAACACCAGCACCGACAGGCCCGCCCGCAGCGCGGACATGGCCTCGGTGAAGGCGTGCGGTCCGGGGACGGACACCAGGGCCAGCGTGGGCGGGGTCTCGGCGCGCCGGACCGCCGACGCGACCGTCCGTGGCTCCGGTTCCGCTCCACCCAGCCCGCCGCCGCCCCCACGGCCCGCCGAGGCGAGCGCGGCGTCGACCCGGGCCAGCGCCTCCGGCAGCGCCGCCGCGTCCGCGGTGCGGACCGCCACGACGAGGTCGTTCGGGCCGGCGTCAAGCGGCGGCTCGAAGCCCATGCCGCGCAGGACGTCGAGGTTGAGCTCGGTGCCCATCGCGACCTGGGCGGCGACCACGCCGTCGGCGTCGGTGACGTCCCGGCTGACCTGCATCAGCGTGACGGAGTCGTGGTAGGCGCCGCGGCGCACCTCGACGTGCGTGGACTCGCTCACGCCACTGCCTCCTCTCCGGTGCCCCGTGCGGCGACCGTACGCGCAGCGCGGAGCAGGCCGTGCGCCAGGGCGGTGCCCGACGAGTGCCCCACGGCGACGAGCCGGGCGACGGCGGCGGGCAGGTCCGAGCGGTGCCCGGCGAGCGCGTCGGCCACGTCCGCCACGGCGGGGACGGAGTGGCCGGCCGCGGCGTGGCGCAGCAGCGCCGCGCTCAGCGCGTTGGTCCGGGCCGGTGCGAGAGCGGTCACCTCGGCGGCGAGCGGGTCCCGCAGCGCCGGGTGGTGGTGCAGCCCGACGAGCAGGCCGGCCAGCACGTCGTCACCCGCCGGCGTGAGCCCGGGCCCGAGCCCGACCAGCCCCTCGACGCTCGCGTCGGCGTCGACCGGGCACGGGTGCTCGGCGAGCAGGGCCGCCAGCTCGGTCAGCCGCTCGCCGGGGGAACCGCGACGGGGCAGCCGCGGGGCCCACCAGCGGGTCACCCGCACCGTGACGGGGCCGGCGCGCAGGACGCCGTCGCCCACGCGGCCCTCGTCGTCCCGGCGGACGGCGGCGAGCGGTGCCCGCGACCGGTCGACGCCGAGCCGTACCGCGCACGGCAGGCCCAGCGCGTCGGCGGTCTCGAGCGCGACCAGGTCGGCGCCCACCAGCACGTACGCGCAGGAGCCATGGACCCCCACGACCCGCCCGCGGCGGGCGGGTCCGGACACCAGGTCGCGCACGCCGGTCGACGCCGCTCCGACCTCCGAGGTCATGCCCCGGACCGTAACGCGTCGCGCTCAGCGAGGAGCCACCTTGTGCACCTCGGACAAACGCAGCGTCACGAATCTGTCCGAACCAATCATGGCGACCTCCCACGCTTCACGCTCCGTGTGCGCCACCCTGTGACCCCGGGGGCAAACGGTCATCGCGATCAGGAGGCCAGACCATGGCGTTCAGCTGGAAGGTCGTCTACGACGGAAAGACTCCACCACCCGGTGAGGTCGTCAAGCCCGACGAACGTCTGTCCTGGGCACGCACCACCGGCATCGGCGCGCAGCACGTGATCGCCATGTTCGGCGCGACGTTCGTGTTCCCGATCGTCATGGGGCTGGACCCCAACCTGGCGATCATGATGTCCGGCGTCGCCACGATCCTGTTCCTGCTCATCACGCAGGACCGGGTCCCCAGCTACCTCGGCACCAGCGCCTCGTTCGTGGGCGGCGTGTTCGCGATCCGGGCGGCCAACGACGTCGACTCGGTCGTCACCGGCGCGATCATGGTCGCCGGGCTGGTGCTCGCGGCCGTGGGCCTGGCCATCAACTTCCTCGGTATCCGTGTCATCCACAAGGTCTTCCCGCCGGTGGTCACCGGCGGCGTGGTCATGCTGATCGGCTTCGGCCTCGCGTTCGTCGTCGCCGACGTCTACTGGCAGCAGGACCGCTGGGTCGCGATGATCACGATGTTCGCGCTGTTCCTCATGACCGTGCTGCTGCGCGGCTTCATGAGCCGTATCGCGATCCTGCTGGCCCTCGTCTTCGGCTACGCGCTGTCCTGGATCCTCGACAAGACCGCCGGCGAGATCACCTCGTTCAACCCGGCGACCGGGGAGATCGAGCCGCACGACCGGGTCGGTTTCAGCGCCGTAGGCGATGCCGACTGGTTCGGGTTCCCGGACCTGGTCTCGCCGGACATCAAGTTCTCCGCCGTCGTGCTCGTGCTGCCGGCGGTCATCGCGCTGATCGCGGAGAACACCGGGCACGTGAAGGCGGTCGGCGCCATGACCAAGACCGACCTCGACCCGATGATCGGCCGGGCCATCTTCGCCGACGGCGTCGGCACCGCGGTCGCCACCTCGGTCGGTGGTTCGCCCACCACGACCTACGCCGAGAACATCGGCGTCATGGCCGCCACCCGGATCTACTCCACGGCCGCCTACTACGTCGCCGGCGTGGTGGCGATCTGCTTCGGCCTGATCCCCAAGTTCGGCGCCCTCGTGGCCGCCACCCCCGGTGGCGTGCTCGGCGGCATCACGGTCGTGCTCTACGGCATGATCGGCCTGCTCGGCGCGAAGATCTGGATCGAGAACCGGGTGGACTTCGCCAACCCGATCAACCTGGTGCCGATCGGCGCCGGCATCATCCTCGCGGTCGGCCCGGTGGCCCACCAGATCAGCGACGACTTCACGCTGGAGGGCATCGCCCTCGGCACGATCGTGCTGCTCGTCGGCTACCACCTGCTGCGCTGGCTGGCGCCCGCACACATGCGCGAGTCGCTGGACACGCCCGCCGGGTACGAGGGCGGCACCGCGATGGCTGTGGGTGACGCCGGCCGGCACGAGGCCTCGCTGGGTGAGGTCGGCTTCGAGCGCGGCGCGGCGGGCACCCCGCCGCCGCCGCGCCGCGACGGCGACGACCGCGAGACCAGCCGGTAGTCCCGGGCCTCGATCCCGGGCGGCCCGGTGCCGCACGCCCGACCTGTGGCGCTGCTGACATCCTTGTCAGCAGCGCCATAGGTTTCGCGGGGACAGGTCCACCGACGCGCTGCGACATCAGCGCCGTTCCTGAAAGGATCGACTGCGTGAAGCCGTCCCCCTTCGCCTACTCGGCCCCGGAGTCGCTGGACGAGGCGCTCGCGGTGCTCGCCGAGGTGGGGGGAGACGGGAAGGTGCTCGCCGGCGGGCAGAGCCTGGTCCCGATCCTCAACATGCGGCTGGCCGCACCCGCGCACGTCGTCGACATCAACCGCCTCTCCGAGCTTGCCTACGTCACGGTCGAGGACGGTGCGGTGCGGGTGGGTGCCCTCGCGCGGCACGCCGACGTCGAGCGGGACGAGCAGGCGTACGCGGCGCAGCCGCTGCTCCGGCAGGCCCTGCGGCTGGTCGCCCATCCCGTGATCCGCAACCGCGGCACCACGGTGGGCTCTCTCGCGCACGCGGACCCGAGCGGCGAGATGACCGCCGTGCTCGCCCTCCTCGGCGGCACCGTCACCGCGGTCCGGCAGGGCGGCACCCGTGAGATCGCCGCGGCCGACTTCTTCCTCGGGCCGCTGGAGTCGAGCCTGGAGCCGGGCGAGCTGGCCGTGTCGGCCCGGTTCCCGCGGCTGCCGGCGCGCACCGGCACGACGTTCGTGGAGGTCGCCCGGCGGCACGGCGACTACGCGGTCTGCGGGGTCGCAGCCGCCGTGACGTTCGCGGAGGACGGCAGCGTGAGCAGCGCCCGCACCGCGTACATCTCGGTGTCGGCCACCCCGTTGGTGCTCGACCTCACCGAGGCCGCCACCCCCGCCGGCGACTGGGCTGCCGCCTCTGCGGCCGCGGGCGAGCGGGTCGACCCGGAGCCCGACATCCATGCCACCGCCGACTACCGCCGCCACCTGGCGAGGGTGCTGACCGGCCGCGCCCTGGCCGAGGCGGCAGAGAGGGCCGCAGCATGACCGAGGCCGAGCCCCTGCACGCCGTCCGGCTCCGCGTCAACGGGGTCTGGCACGAGACGCAGGTGCCGGCCCGGCGGCTGCTGAGCGACCTGCTCCGCCACGACCTGCGCCTCACCGGCACCCACGTCGGCTGCGAGCACGGCGTGTGCGGCGCCTGCACGGTCCTTCTGGACGGCCGGCCGGTGCGGTCCTGCCTGATGCTCGCGGTCACCGCCCAGGGCCACGAGGTCACCACCGTGGAAGGCCTCGGCACTCCCGCCGACATGCACCCGGTGCAGCAGGCGTTCCGCGAGTGCCACGGCCTGCAGTGCGGCTTCTGCACCCCCGGCTTCCTCACCACGGTCGCGGCGTTCATCGGCGACAACCCCTCCCCGACCGAGGACGAGGCGCGGGAGGCCGTGAGCGGCAACCTGTGCCGGTGCACCGGCTACCAGAACATCGTCGCCTCGGTCCTGCGGGCCGCCGAGCTCGCGCGGGACGAGGAGACCGCATGACGACGAAGCTGTTCGGCGAACCGGTCCAGCGCGTCGAGGACGAGAAGCTGGTCACCGGCAACGCCCGGTTCCTGGACGACCTCGGCCACGACGCGCTCGGCGTGGCGTTCGTCCGCAGCCCGCACGCGCATGCCCGGGTCGTCGACATCGACGCCACCGGTGCGCTCGAGGTCGAGGGCCTGGTCGCCGTCTACACCTACGACGACCTGCTCGCCGCCGATGAGGCCGAGGGCAGCACGGTGTCGGAGCCGCTGCCGCTGCTCATCCCGCACCCGACGCTGCACTCGCCGCGCACCGGCTACGCGCTGGCCCGCGACGAGGTGAACCACGTCGGCGAGCCGGTCGTGATGGTCGTCGCCCGCGACCGCTACCTCGCCGAGGACGCCGCCGAGCGGATCGTCGTGACCTACGACTTCCTGCCGCCGGTCGTCGGCGTCGCGGCAGCACGCTCGGCGGAGCGGGCCGTGCACGCGGACGTGCCGGACAACGTCGCGGCGTACTCGCTGGACGAGGTCGGCGACGTCGACGCCGCCATGGCCGCCGCGCCCCACCGCCTCACGCTCTCCCTGGACATCGAGCGCAGCGCGTCGATGCCGATGGAGGGCAAGGGGGTCCACGCCCGCTGGGACGCCGCCGACGGGTCCCTCCGGGTGCACTCCTCCACGCAGACCTCGACCAGCGTCCGGGCGGCGGTCGCGGCCCGGCTCGGCCTGCCGGCCGGGAAGGTCGAGTGCGTCGCCCCGATGGTCGGCGGCGGTTTCGGGGTGAAGATCGTGCACCCGTGGCCCGAGGAGGTGCTCGTCCCGTGGGCGGCCAAGCGGCTCGACCGGGAGGTCAAGTGGGTCGAGGACCGGCGGGAGCACTTCGTGTCCTCGGCGCACGAGCGTGGCCAGCTGCAGGAGATCGAGGTCGGCTTCGACGACGAGGGCCTGCTGCTGGCGCTGGACGTGAGGTTCTGGCACGACAACGGCGCCTACACCCCGTACGGCGTCATCGTGCCGATCATCACCTCGACCCAGCTGCTCGGCCCGTACAAGCCCGGCGCCTACCGGGTCGAGTGGTGGTCGCTCTACACCAACACCGTCATCGTCACGCCGTACCGCGGTGCCGGCCGGCCGCAGGGCGTCTACGCGATGGAGCGGACGATGGACGCCATCGCCGACGAGCTCGGCATCGACCGGGCCGACGTCCGGGACCGCAACTTCATCCTCCCCGAGGAGATGCCCTACGACCACGGGCTGACCTTCCAGGACGGCCGTCCGCTGGTCTACGACTCGGGCGACTTCCCGGCCTCGCTGCAGAAGCTGAAGAAGCTCGCCGACTGGGACGCCACCCTGGAGATGGCCGAGAAGGCCCGCGCCGAGGGCCGCAAGGTGGGCGTGGGGCTCGCCTGCTACGTGGAGGGGACCGGGGTCGGGCCCTACGAGGGCGCGCACGTCCGCATCGACACGGCCGGCAAAGTGAAGGTCGCGACCGGACTCACCACTCAGGGGCAGGGCCACTTCACCTCGTTCGCGCAGATCGCGGCCGACGAGCTCGGCGTGCCGCTCGCCGACGTCGAGGTGGTGACCGGGGACACCCGGCGGTTCGGCTACGCCGTGGGGACGTTCGCCTCCCGGGCTGCCGTCATGAGCGGCAACGCGATCGCGCTCGCGTCGCGCAAGGTGCGGGAGAAGGCGCTGCGCATCGCGGGTGACGCGCTGGAGGCAGACCCCGGCGACCTCGAGATCGTCGACGGCGAGGTGCGGGTGAAGGGGACGCCGACCTCGTCGATCTCGCTGGCCACCGTCGCGGTGCTGTCCAACCCGCTGCGCTACGCCTTCGACGAGGCGTCCAAGGCCGCGACCCAGTTCGCCGTCGGCGACTCGTCCGGCCCGCCGGTCCGCGACGACGACGAACCGGGCCTCGAGGGCACCGACTACTACTCACCGATCCGCTCGACGTTCGCCAACGGCATGCACGTGGCGGTCGTCGAGACCGACCCGGACACGGCCGAGATCCGGGTGCTGCGCTACTGCGTGGTGCACGACTGCGGACCGTTGATCAACCCGATGATCGTGGAGGGCCAGGTGCACGGCGGGGTGGCGCAGGGCGTCGGGGGCGCGCTCTACGAGCGGATGGTCTACGACGAGAACGGACAGCTGCTCAACGCCTCGTTCATGGACTTCCTCATGCCGTACGCGTCCGAGGTGCCGCGGATCGAGATCGACCACCTGGAGACGCCGTCGCCGCTGAACCCCCTGGGCATCAAGGGTGCCGGGGAGGCAGGCGTCATCCCGTCGGC
>DASTVO010000422.1:0-10539 GCA_035759075.1 Actinomycetes bacterium | reverse complement strand
GCAGGGTCCAGGTGAACCGGCGCATGCCCTTCACGACCTCGAGCACGTCGGGCCACATCCGGCGCACGGTCAGGAGGTCGACGCCGCCCGTGGGCTCGTCCTGGCCCGCCGCCGGCTCGGGTGCGCCCGACGGTGCGCCCGACGGTGCGCTCGACGGTGCGCCCGACGGCTCCGTGGCGGGCTGCGCCGCGGCAGGCGCTGACGGCGCGGCCGCGGCCGACGGGGCGGGCGCCGGGGCCGCGGCCGACGGCTCGGGCACGGGGGCCGCGGCTGTCGGGGCGGGCACCGGGGCCGCAGCCGACGGTGCGCCGGTGATCGACACCCGGCGCTCGAGCCGGTCGAGCCGCGCGGCGAGGCCGCGCTGGTCGTCGTCGGCAGCGGGCAGCAGGACGCGGGCGCAGATCAGCTCCAGCTGCAGCCGCGGCGCGGTGGCCCCGCGCATCTCGGTGAGCCCGGCGTTGACGACGTCCGCGGCGCGGGAGAGCTGCGCGGCCCCGAAGTGGGCGGCCTGCTGGCGCATCCGCTCGAGCTCGTCGGCCGGGTGCTCGCCGAGGATGCTCCCGGCGGCGTCGGGCACCGCGTCGATGACGATGAGGTCGCGCAGCCGCTCGAGAAGGTCCTCGGCGAACCGGCGCGGGTCGTGCCCCGCCTCGACGACCTGGTCGACGATCCGGAAGACCGCGGCCGCGTCCCCGGCGGCCATCGCGTCGATGGTGTCGTCCAGCAGCGCGGCGTCGGTGTAGCCGAGCAGAGCGGCTGCCCCCGCGTACGTCAGGCCCTCGGGGCCTGCGCCGGCGAGCAGCTGGTCGAGCACGCTCATCGAGTCACGCACCGAGCCGCGCCCGGCCCGCACCACCAGCGAGAGGACCGTCGGGTCGACCTCGACCTTCTCCTGCTCGCAGACCCGGGCGAGGTGGGCGTGCAGCTCGCCCGGCGGCACCAGCCGGAACGGGTAGTGGTGGGTGCGCGAGCGGATGGTCGCGATGACCTTCTCCGGCTCGGTCGTCGCGAACACGAACTTCACGTGCTCCGGGGGCTCCTCGACGAGCTTGAGCAGGGCGTTGAAGCCCTCGCGCGACACCATGTGTGCCTCGTCGATGATGTAGACCTTGAACCGCGAGGACGCCGGTGCGTAGAACGCGCGCTCGCGCAGGTCCCGCGCGTCGTCGACGCCACCGTGGCTGGCGGCGTCGATCTCGATGACATCGAGGCTGCCCGCGCCGCCGGCACCAAGGTCCTGACAGGACTGGCAGCTGCCGCACGGCTCGGGCGTCGGGCCCTGCGCGCAGTTGAGGCAGCGAGCGAGGATGCGGGCGCTGGTGGTCTTGCCGCAGCCGCGCGGACCGCTGAAGAGGTACGCGTGGTGCGTGCGCCCGCTCTGCAGCGCGTTGCGCAGTGGTGTCGTGACGTGCTCCTGGCCGATCACGTCGGCGAACGTCACCGGCCGGTAGCGGCGGTAGAGCGCTTGGGTCACGGCCCGACCCTAGCCCGCCGCGACGACACCCGACCCGGCCGCGTCCCCACCGCACGGCCCGACAGAAGGACCCCCCGCACACCCGCCAGAGCCTGCCTACCCTTGCTGCCTTCCGGCCCTGGGGGGATTCAGCGGGATGACGCCGCACGAGGGGTCGGGCATGAGTCTAACGGGAGCGGCGACGGCCCGGCGCGGCCCGCTCCGTCGTCGGGGGGCCGCGCACGCTCCGGTACCCTCGTCCGCGGAGGATTCGCCTAGTGGCCTAGGGCGCACGCTTGGAAAGCGTGTTGGGGGCAACCCCTCGCGAGTTCGAATCTCGCATCCTCCGCCAGCCAGACGCCGACGGCCCGTGACCTGTCCGGTCGCGGGCCGTCGACGCGTGTGACCTCCAGCCCCACGGCTGAGGACCTTTCCCCGGTGCCAGGACCGGCCAGCCTCCGGACGATGGCCCTGAGGGAAGGGCGTGAGCGACATGTTCGACCACTACAACGGCTGGGGCTGGGGCGACTGGTTCGCGATGTCGCTGATGATGCTGCTCGTCTGGGGCGCGGTCGCTGCCGCGGTCGTGTGGGCCGTGCGCGCCGTCCGAGGCGAACCGCGGCCGCCAGGCCCGAGGCAGGACTCCGCCGAGCAGGTGCTCGCGCAGCGGTACGCCCGCGGCGAGATCGACGAGGACGAGTACCGGCGGCGGAGCGAGGTGCTGAGGACCTCGGGCCGCGTCACGAGGTCGTAACCGGGATAACTCGGTCTAGTCAGACATAGGCCACGGACAGTAGGTTTTCGCCTCAAGATCGCGGCGTTCCCCTCCTCCACCAGTGCGAGAAGGCGCCCTGGTCCGGAGAGGAGCCCACCCATGCGTCTAGCCCACAAGGCGACGACGTCAGGCGCCGTAGTCCTCGCGATGCTCGCCCTCGGTATCCCCGTCGCCTCGTCGACCACCGGGACCGAGTCCGGGGCGGAGGAGACGTACCTGGTCCTGTACGAGCAGAACGCGTCCACCAGCGACGCCGGCTCCGCCGTGACGGACGCCGGCGGGCGGCTGGTCGTCAACCACCGGGACATCGGCGTGGTGATCGCCCGGTCGGCGGACCCGGCCTTCGCCGCGCGGCTGGAGGCGCGCCCGTCGGTCGAGGGGGTCGCGGTGTCCGGCGACCCGATCGCCGCGGTCGACCCGGGGGCCGCTGCCACCGACGAGGAGCCCACCGAGCTGCCGAACGAGCCGGCGACACCGGACAGCCTCGCAGCGCTGCAGTGGGACATGCGTCAGATCCACGCCTTCGAGGCGCATGCCATCAGCGGCGGCAGCCCGGCGGTCGTCGTCGGGGACATCGACACCGGACTGGACAAGGACCACCCCGACCTGGTGCAGAACATCGACCTGACCCGCAGCGCGTCGTGCGAGAGCGGCTTCCCGGACCAGGACCCGGCCGCCTGGGACGACCGGCACGGACACGGCACGCACACCGCCGGGACGATCGCCGCCGCCGACAACGGCTTCGGGATCACCGGCGTCGCGCCGAACGTCAAGGTGGCCGGGATCAAGTCGTCCACCGATGCCGGCTACTTCTTCGTGGAGATGGTCGTCTGCTCGATGCTGTGGGCGGGTGGCGCCGAGTTCGACGACCCCTCGACCCCCGGCATCGACATCCCCGCGACGCCCGGGCCGCGGGTCGACGTCTCGAACAACAGCTACTACATGGACCCGTTCCTCTACAACTGCCGCAACGACGCCGACCAGCGGCTGCTGTGGAAGGCGGCGCAGCGGGCCACCAGCTTCGCGACGAAGCAGGGGGTCACGCACGTGGCGTCGCAGGGGAACGACAGCGACGACAAGGCGCACCCCACGTACGACGACACGAGCCCCGACTACCCGCCGGGCAGCGCCGAGGAGCGCGAGATCAGCAACGCCTGCGTCGTGGTCCCGCTGGAGCTTCCCGGGGTCATCGGGGTCACCGCCGTGGGCAACACCCGGCAGGTCGACGGCAACGACGACCCGGACGAGTACCTGAAGTCCTACTACTCCGCCTACGGGGTCGGGGTCGCCGAGGTCACCGCGCCGGGCGGCGACTTCTTCTACGGCCGCGGGACGGAGGCGGTCAACGGCCTGGTGCTCTCGACCTGGCCCGCCGAGCGTGGGTGCGCACGGTCGGTCAAGGAGGACCCGGGCACGCCGCCGGGCACCTCGACGACCTACTGCTACCTGCAGGGCACCTCGATGGCCGGTCCGCACGCCGCCGGCGTCGCCGCGCTGATCGTCAGCCGGCACGGTGACCTCGGCAGCCCGCAGAACGGCAAGTTGCGCCCGGGTGCTGTCGCGGCCTACCTGGAGCAGACGGCCGACCCGCAGCCGTGCCCGACCGAGCTCCCCGCGCAGGGGGCCCCGGGCTCGAGCCGCGCGACCATCCCGTACGCGAACTCGACGCGTCCGGACGGGTCTCTGCAGGAGTGCCAGGGCGGTGAGGGGTACAACTCCTGGTACGGAAGCGGCCAGGTCAACGCCTTGAGCGCCGTGACCGGCTGACGGGCGACTCCGCCGTCGACGGCGCTCACCCGGTTCCGGGTGGGCGCCGTCGGCGTCTCCCGGGTCAGTGGCGGCGGGTGCCGAAGATGCTGCGGGCGATCTCGCGGCCGACGACCGCGGCGGCCGAGCGCGCCAGCTGCTTGAAGGCGCTGGACTCCAGCACCTTCTCCGCGGTCGACGTCTGCGACTTCGGTGGGCGGGACCGTCGCGGCGGCGCGGGCTTCGTCTGCGGGGCCGGCGCCTCGGCCTCGACCGGCTCGGCGGCGGTTTCCTCGAGCCGGGCCGTCAGCCGCTCGTAGGCCGAGTCGCGGTCGACCTGCTCCGCGTACCGGCTGTACACGGTCGAGGCGCGCACCACCTCGGCCAGCACCTGCGTGTCCGCCGGCGCCATCCGCGACTGCGGCGCGCGGAGCCGGGTCCAGGCCACCGGCGTGGGTGCGCCCCGGTCCGAGAGCACGGTGACGACCGCCTCGCCGATGCCGAGCTCGGTCAAGGTCTTCTCGAGGTCGTAGGGCGAGTGCGGGAAGGTCGACGCGGTCGCCTTGAGCGCCTTCGCGTCGGCCGGGGTGAACGCGCGCAGCGCGTGCTGCACCCGGTTGCCGAGCTGCGCGAGCACGTCGGCGGGGACGTCCTTCGGTGTCTGGGTGACGAAGAAGACGCCCACCCCCTTGCTGCGGATGAGCCGGACCGTCTGGGCGATGGCGTCCAGGAACTCCTTGGACGCGTCGTCGAAGAGCAGGTGCGCCTCGTCGAAGAAGAACACCAGCTTGGGCTTGTCGAGATCGCCGACCTCCGGCAGCTCCTCGAAGAGGTCGGCCAGCAGCCACATGAGGAAGGTGGAGAACAGGCGGGGGCGGTCCTGCAGCTGCGGCAGCTCGAGCAGCGAGACGACGCCGGCCCCGGAGGGGTCGAGCCGCATCAGGTCGGCGGTGTCGAACTCGGGCTCGCCGAAGAACTGGTCGGCACCCTGGTCCTCGAAGGCGATCAGCTCCCGGAGGATGACGCCCGCCGTCGCGCGCGAGAGCCCACCGAGCGCCGTGAGCTCGTCCTTGCCCTCGTCGCTGGTGAGGTACTGCACCACCGCCCGCAGGTCCTTCAGGTCGAGCATGGGGAGGCCGGCCTTGTCCGCGAAGTGGAAGACCAGACCGAGCGACGACTCCTGCACGTCGTTGAGGCCGAGCACCTTCGCCAGCAGCATCGGCCCGAACGAGGTCATCGTGGCGCGCAGCGGGACGCCGTCGCCCACCCCGCCCAGCGCGAGCAGCTCGACCGGACAGGCGACCCCCGACCAGACCTGGCCCACCTCCTCCGCCCGGGCAGCGACCTTCTCGTTCTGCTCACCGGCCATCGCCAGCCCGGACAGGTCCCCCTTGATGTCGGCGGCCAGCACCGGCACACCGGCCGCCGAGAGCTGCTCGGCCATCAGCTGCAGCGTCTTCGTCTTGCCGGTGCCGGTGGCGCCCGCGACCAGGCCGTGCCGGTTGACCATCGTCAACGGGATCCGCACCGCGGCGGACGGTTCGGCGATGCCGTCGACGACCAGCGCGCCGAGCTCGATCGCCGGACCGTCGAACGCGTAGCCGGACGTCACCGTCGCGACATGATCGACCGTCTCTTTGCCCGACATACGCAACTCCCTGAGCCGACCGACCGGGGCGCCAGCCTATGCTCGGGAGGGTGATCTTCAAGGCGGTCGGTGACCACAAGCCCTACCCCGACCACGGCTACTCGCAGAGCCAGTGGGGCGAGATCGCTCCGACCCAGGTGCGTCTGGACCAGCTGATCACGACCAAGCGTGAGCTCGACCTGGACATCCTGATGGCCGAGGACTCGACCTACTTCGGCGACCTGTTCGCGCACGTCGTGGAGTGGCAGGGCGCGCTCTACCTCGAGGACGGCCTGCACCGCGCACTGCGCGCCGCGCTGCAGCAGCGCCACGTCCTGCACGCGCGAGTCCTGACCCTCGAAGGCTGACGCCGATGAGCATGTTCACCCCGCGCGGCGTGGGGGCACGGCCGGTGCGCGGGCGCTCCCGCGCCCGGCGACGGGTGCTGGTGGTGACGGTGGCGCTGGCCCTGATCGTGGGCGGCTCGTGGACCGCGTGGCAGGCGACCACGGACGCAGCCGACGACGTACGCGCGAAGCCCGCCGCGTCCTGCCCCGAGCCGAGCCCGACTCCCGTCGTCGTTCCGGCGGGTCAGGTCACGGTCAACGTCTACAACGCGACCGACCGCCGCGGTCTCGCCGCGCAGGTCGCGAAGGAGCTGGCACGGCGCGGCTTCGTGGTGAAGAAGGTCGACAACGACCCGGCGAAGCGGGCGGTGACCGGCGCCGCGGAGGTGCGGCACAGCGCTGCCGGCGCGGACGCGGCCCGCACCCTGGCCGCGCAGGTGGGCACTGTGGTGGCCGTGCCCGACAAGCGTCGAGGCTCGTCCGTCGACCTCGCCCTCGGCGCCGGGTTCCAGCGACTGGTCACTCCCGATCAGGCGGCGGCCGCGCTGTCGCCCACGCCGGAGCCGCTGCCCGCCGGCTGCTGACGACTGGACCACCGCCCGGCGGGGAACGAGAGCGTCATGCGCGTACCCCTTCCTGGTCCCACCGCCGTGCTCGGCTCGGCCGCCGCCCTGGGCGAGGCCGTCGACACAGCCCTCGGCCTGCTCCCTCGCGCAGCCGCCGCGATGACGCGGGTCGAGGCCCTGCTGGACCGCGTCGAGGCCGTCGTCGAACGCAGCGAGCTCGTGGTCGAGACTGCGGACCAGGCCGCGGTCCGTACGCACGCGACGCTGGACCGGGTCGAGGTGGTCACCACCCAGGCCGCCCGGCACTCCGACGCTGCCGCGGGGGTGCTCGACCGCGTCGACGCCTCGCTGCTGTCGTGGGAGCCCACGCTGCGACGGCTGTCCCCGGCCGCGGAGAAGTTCGCCAAGGCGCTGGAGACCTCCGAGGTCGACGCGGCGATCGCACTCGTCGACCGGCTGCCCACGGTGCTGGAGCACCTGGAGAACGACGTCCTGCCCGTCCTCTCCAGCCTCGAGCGGGTCGGACCGGACCTGCACGAGGTCCTCGAGGTCGTCGAGGACCTGCGTCGGGTGATCACCGGGCTGCCGGGGATCGGGCTGCTGCGCAAGCGGGGGGAGGACGAGCCGCCGCCGCCCGTGGAGGACGGAGTGCGGCAGGACGAGGAGCGTCCGGCGCGCGCTCGACGCTGACCCCGACGCCCCACCGAACGCAAGATCTTCGCGAGTGTGCCCAGGAAGCGAGTCGGCTGCCTTCCTGAGCACAGCCATCGAGATCATGACGTGGTCGAGGGGGTTCACCGAGTCGTCGCCGAGCGGTCACCCGCGGGCGGATGCCCGGTCACCACCCGCGGCCACGCTGGGGCCATGACACCGTTCGTCGTGAGCTGGTTCCGCTTCCGGCACACGCGCGGGGGCCGCCGACCCTGTCGCTGCTGGATCTGCGCTGACTGACGCCGGCCGGCTCAGCCGGCTTGTCGTGCCTGTGCGGCGGCCAGGATGCGTCCGGCGCTCTCGGGTGCGAAGAGCTCCGCCGGTGGGGTCACCCCGGCGTTGACCCGGGCGAAGGCGTCCATCGCCTCCTGGTTGCCGTGCATCGCGCCCAGGAGCTGGGCGAGCTCGGGAGGTGGCGGCGCCAGCGAGGCGAACTCGAGCGTCAACTCGTACATGCCGCTGACCGCCTCGTCCCGCGCGGAGTGGTACGCGGCCATCGCGGTGTCGAACGGCAGTACCCCGCGGATGGACTGGTCCAGCGCAACCGCGCAGGCCTCGGTGTCCCGGAAACAGTCGCTGATGCCCTGCGCGGTGATGAAGTCCTTGTTGTAGCCCGCGTCGCCGACCAGCGCCCAACCTGGCCCGTACGGCCTGCGGAAGTAGTTGGCCACCGCGGTCCCGACAAAGCGCTCCTCCCGCCGCCCGGCCCGGAGCCGTTCCGCGAACGCCGGGGCCAGCTCGAGCATGGCGAGAAAGTTGCCCTCGATGTCGTGGCGGTTGGCCTCCATCTCGGCGTACGGCCAGCCACCGATGACCAGGGTCAGGTCGTCGTGCGTCGGCCAGGCGGCGAAGCCGCGGTCGGGCCGGACGTAGGTCTCGAAGCGGCCGTCCATCGGCAGCCCGCTCCAGTAGGAGTAGTAGCCCGCCAGGAGCGGCGGCTTGTCGCGGTACTGCTCGGGCTGCACGGCCTGCGCGACCCGGGAGTGACGCCCGTCGGCACCCACGACCACGGTGGCCCGTTCGGTGACGGTTCCACCGCCGCGTCCGTGGCCGATGACGCCGACGACGCGGCCGTCCTCGACCAGGACGTTCTCGACGGTGAATCCCTCGCGGACCTCCGCACCCGCCGCTGCGGCGGCGTCGACGAGCAGCTTGTCGAGGACGGTGCGGCGCGGGGCGTAGGCGAATGGCTCGTCCGGCGTGCCCGGGCTGCCCGAGAGGGTGAACGGGCCGAAGTCGAAGTTGTAGGAGTCGATCGGGGGGCAGCCCGTAGCGACCAGCCGGTTGAGCAGTCCCCACCGCCGAAGCGCTGCCACCCCCGGCGGGTGGACCAGGTGGGTCGACAGGGTGTCGCTCGGGAAGTGGGCCCGGTCGACGACCAGGACCCGGTGGCCGGCGCGGGCCAGCAGCATCGCCGTCGGCGAGCCGGCGCAGCGAGCGCCGACCACGATGACGTCGTACGAGTCGTGGGCCATGTCGTCCTCCTTGGGGGTGAGTTCGACACGCAGCGTCGCGGGAGCCCGGCGGCGAAGCATCGGGGAACTCCCCCATCTAGCGCCCCAGGTTCTCCCGGGCCGCGTAGGCGGCCGCCTCGGCACGGTTCCGCAGGCCGAGCTTCGACAAGACGCTTCCCACGTGGTGCTCGACCGTCTTGCGGGTGATGAAGAGCCGCTCGCCGATCTCGGGGTTGGAAAGGCCCGCGCCGACGAGCTGGAGGACCTCCGCCTCCCGTTTGGTCAGCGAACCGACGCCCTTCGCGCCGATCCGGACCGGTGCGCCGAGCGAGCGGAGCAGCGCGCCCGCGGCGTCCGCGTGCCGGCCTGCCTGCAGCCGCTCGAAGTCGTCGAGTGCCGCCTTGGCCTCTGCGACGGCGGCCTGGGGGGCTCGCTCGGCGAGCAGGCGGGCCATCTCGAGATGCGCCTGCGCGACCTCCATCGGGAGCTGCGCCTGTGCGAACCCCTGCAGGGCCTGCTGCAGGCAGGCGCGCGCGTCCCCCGGCCGCCCGGCGAGGCACACCTGGCCGCGCGCCAGTGCCGCGGCGGCGCGCAGGTACGGGCCGCGCTGCGCCGCGGCGAGCCTGCCCAGGCGTCCGGCCGCACGGTCCGCGCCGTCCAGGTCGCCCTCGCCGAGGCAGACCTCGACCAGGAGCGCGAGCAGCGGCCCGACCATGGTCGACTCGCCGACCTCCGGGACCTCGTCGTCGTCGCGGTCGGTGGCGCGCTCGAGGAGGTCGCGGGCGGTGGCCACCTCCCCGCGGGCCAGGTGCAGGGACGCCAGTGTCCGGACCGCGTCGGGGTGCTCGCGTAGACCGACGAGGAGCTGCTCGGCCTCCTCGAGACGGCCCTGGCGCACCCGCAGCTCGGCGAGCCGGATCACTGCCGCAGCACGCCGCGACCCGATGCCCCGGTCGAAGTGCGCCGCCGCCCGCTGCAACTCGGTCTCGGCCTCGTCCCAGCGGCCGGCCGCGGTGAGGATCCCGCCGTAGTGCGCCCGGCAGAACGCGGCGACCACGTTGCGTTGGGCGATCAGCTCCTCGGCCGCCCGCATCCACTGGTCGGCGCGCGGCACATCGGTGACCAGTTCGCAGGCCCAGAAGAAGCCGCAGAAGATCCCGTCCACCGTGGTGATCTCCGACAGCTCGCCGGCGCAGACGGCCGCCAACGACTCGTCCAGGTTGACCAGGCCCTCCTCGACCCGGTCGGTCATGACGAGCACGCCGCCCAGGTAGGACAGCGCCTCGAACTCCATGTCGGCGTCGGCGAAACGGCGAGCGATGACGAGCGCGTCGCGCAGCAGCGCCTCCCGGACCGACGCGTCCGGTTCGGTGTAGGCCCGGACGACCAGCGCCCACCCATGTTCGCGTCCGTCTCTCGGAGCCTCCTCGAGGATGCTGCGCGCTCGGGCGTACCAGCCGCTCTGCACCGCCCAGTCGCCCTGCACGTTGCCCGTGATCCAGGCCAGGGCGCGGGCAGCACGGCTCGCCCCGAGAATGGAACCCTCTCGGCGGTACGCGAGATAGGCGCGCTCGTAGTGCGCTGCGGCCGTGGCGTAGTCCCGGTCGGAGTAGCGGACGGCGGCGAGACCTTCGAGTGCCTCCCCCGAAGCATCTACGGCAACCGCCTGCTCGAACGCGGTCCGGGCAGCCGCCAGGTCGCCGCCACGCAAGGCGAGCCGGCCACGCTCCATCGCTCCTGACCCCACACCGACGATGATGCGCCGCAACTGCCCTGACGGCACTCCGGCGGCGCCCTCACACCATCAGCTGGGCCACGTCGTCGAGTGCGATATTCCTGGTCGGTCGGCTGGCTGGTTGG
>DASTVO010000421.1:0-16404 GCA_035759075.1 Actinomycetes bacterium | reverse complement strand
CCGGCCGCGTCGAGGATGCGCCGGCGGGTGTCCGCGTCCAGCACGGCGTCGCCGAGCAGGTTGGCCAGCAGGCTCTCCGCGTCGTCGCCCGGCAACGGTTCGAGCAGCAGGGTGGACGCGTTCACCTTTCCGCCGCCCCAGGTCGGGCGGTCGTCGAGCAGCTCCGGGCGTGCCAGGCAGAGGAGGAGACAGGGTGTGTCGCGCGTCCAGTCCGCGAGGTGGTCGACGAGGTCGAGCATCGCGTGCTCCGCCCAGTGGGCGTCGTCGAGCACGACGAGGACGGGGCTCTCGTGCCCGAGCCGCTCGACGAGGCGCCGTACTGCCCAGTGCGTCTCCTCGACGGCGGCCGGGGTGCCGGGCAGCCCGGCCAGCGGAGCGAGCCGTTCGACGAGGCGGTCGGCGTCGGGGTCGTCCGCCACGAGGGTGCGCAGCCGCCGCCGGCTCGTCTCGGTGTCCTCGCCCGGGGTCACGCCCGCCAGGCCCTGCAACATCTCCAGCAGCGGGTAGAAGGCGATGTCCTCGCCGTAGGACAGGCACCGACCCGAGAGAACCGTCGTGCCGGCCGCGGCGCCGGCGAGGAAGTCCGCGGCGAGCCGGGACTTCCCGACACCGGCGGCGCCGAGCACGGTGAGCAGCTGGGAACGGCGGTCGGCGCGGCAGCGAGCCAGCGTCTGCTCCATCAGCGCCAGCTCGCGGTCGCGCCCGACGAGCGGCGAGGTCAGCCGCACCGGCCTGGCGGCCGACCCCGGAGCGGAGACGCCGTGCAGCCGCCACGCCGTCACCGGCCCCGACTTGCCCTTCAGGATCAACCCGGTGACGGGCTCGGCCTCAACGTGGTCGCGCACCAACGCGTACGTCTGGGGTCCGAAGAGGATCTCGTCCGGGCCGGCCGCCTGTTCCAGCCGTGCCCCGACGTTCACGGCGTCCCCGGTCGCCACGGTGCCCCTGCTGCCGTCGCCTCCGACCACGACCTCGCCGGTGTTCACCCCGATCCGGGCGGCGAGCCGGGCGCCGTAACGCTGCTCGAAGTCGGTGTTGAGCTCGGCGAGGGCAGTGCGCATCCCGACCGCCGCGCGCAGCGCCCGCAGCGCGTCGTCCTCGTGCAGCGTCGGGACCCCGAAGACCGCCATGACGGCGTCGCCGATGAACTTCTCCACCGTCCCGCCGTGCGACTCGATCACCCGGGCCATCGCGGCGAAGTAGCCGGTCATCACCGACCGGGTGGCCTCGGGGTCGAGCCGCTCGCCTAACGCGGTCGAGCCGGTCACGTCGCAGAACAGGACGGTGACGGTCTTGCGGGTCTCGCCAGCCGCCGCGGCAGGTGCGCGCAGGGGAGCCGCGCACTCCTGGCAGAACTTCGCGCGGTCCCCGTTCTGCGTCCCGCACGCGGGGCAGACGATCACGGCGGCAGCCTAGGCGCTCACGCCCCCACCGGGGGTCAGGTCAGCGCGCTCCGGCCGTGCAGGACCCAGTCGGTGGCGTCGCCGCCGAGGTCGCGCAACCGGCTGGAGAAGTGGGCGACGTCCTCGTCGGTCAGCAGCGACGCCCAGTTCCGGGTGCCACCCGCGCGGAAGAAGCCGTCCGGCGACTGCCACAGGCCGAGGTGGGCGTCCGGCGCGGTGTCCGCCGCGCGCGAGCGCATCGCGGTGAACGTGGCCGCCTCCACGAAGGTCGGCCAGCGGTCCTCGTCCACGGGCACGCCGAGAGCCGCCGCCACCCGCCGCATCTCGCCGTCGAGGTCGACCCACATGTCGGCGTAGTGGAACAGGTGCACGTTGGGCGTGTGGCGGGCGTCCCAGTAGGTACGGACCTGCTGGCAGTAGTCGGACAGGCCGTACGGCCCGCTGCCGACCGGCTCGAGGTCGTTGTCCACGAACCAGCGCAGGTACTCGGCCGGGTCCTCCGGCGGGGACTCTCGATCGGTCGCGGGCTCGTACCGTCCCGCGGTCGCCTCCCGGAGAGCGACGGCCCGCTCCCGATGCATGTTCGCCGCGTGGTCCCGGTCGGACAGGGCGACGTCGAGGGGGTGCCGGATGACCGCGAGGTAGGTGACGGTGTCGTGGTACGGCACGCCGTCGAGCGGCGTGTGGGTCTTGATGAACCGCCGGTGCGTCTGGTGGTCGAGCACGGCGAAGACCTCGGCCTCGCTGCGGATCAGCATGTCCAGCCACGGCGAGATCGTGCCCATCGGGGCGCCGAGGTCGGTCCGGCCGTGCAGCAGCATCCCGACGATCGTCTGCATCCAGGTCGTGCCGCACTTGGACGGCGTCGTGATCACCACGTCGTCGGGGCGCATCGTGAACCGCTCCCAGCGGGAGCTGTCGGCCATGAACCCGCGGTACGTCCGCACCGGCGCATCGTACGGACGTCGTGGCCGGACGCTCGCGGGCACGTCTCCGGCTCCGGTCCGGCGGGTCCTCCTCCGTCTGGCCGAACGCGGCGTTACAGCCCGCTGTGCCAGCTGGGTGAACCTCGCGAGGGCCGGAGCGGCAATTCGGGGCGAGCCGGTCGCAATCGCCCGATCGCCGGTCTTGAGGACCTCAAGGTAAAGACTCGGTATGCCGTTGGTCAGCGTGGGGCGGCCGTCCGGCCGGCCCTGTGGTGATGCGCAGGGAGGGGAATCGCATGAAGAACTCTGTGACGGTGCGGGTGCTCGGCGCCATGGCCAGCCTCAGCGGGCTGGTCGCGGTCGTCGGTGCCGGTACCAAGTGGTTCGGGTGATCCCGGTGAGGGACCTGGCGTCCAGCCTCGTCATCCGCGCGCTGGCCGGCGCCGGAACCATCGTCACGCTCGTCGGCGTGGCGGGCGCAGGGCGCAAGTGGGGGGCCTGAACCCGGCAGCGGCGGAGCCCGTGGCCATCCAGGCCACGGGCTCCCGGCCTTCTCCTCGCACCCTGAGCCTGTTCGTGCTCCTCGTGCTGGTGGCCGGAAGCGGCTGCCTGGTGCTCTCCCTCGTCACCCAGATCGACGGCCCCTGGCGGGCCGTGGGCGTCGAGTGCTACCTGCTCGGCCTGCTGCTCTTCGTCGGGGAGCTGCGGGCGATCCCGGTGCCGCGTGGCGACGACGCGACCGACCAGATCACGGTCTCGTCGACGTTCGCGACCGCTCTGGTCATCGTCGGCCCGCTGAGCCTGGCGCTGCTGGTCCAGGCCGCGGCCGTCGCTGTCGACGACCTCGTGCACGGCCGCCCGCGGCGCATCCTGCGGTTCAACATCGGCCAGTACCTGCTGACCCTCGCCGCCACCCGACTCGCCTTCTGCCTCGCGAGCGGCGAGCCGCTGTTCGCGATGTCCACGGAGTTCGAGTCGTCGCACATACCCGCCGCGCTGCTGGCCGGGCTCGTCTACTTCGTCGTCAACAACGGGCTGGTGGCGACCGTGGTGGCGCTGGACACCGGCCTGCCGGCGGCGCAGGTGCTCGGCGACGACGTCCGGTTCCAGATGGCCACCTCCAGCATCCTGCTCGGTCTCGCGCCGGTCGCGGCACACGCCGGCCAGTTCTCCGTCGTGATGCTGCCGCTGCTCGCGCTGCCCATGGCCGGCGTGCACAGCAACGCGCGGATGGCGCTCAACCGGCAGCGGGAGGCGCTGCACGACAGCCTCACCGGCCTGCCCAACCGCGAGTTCCTGCGCCGCCGCGCCGAGAAGGCGCTCGCCACCAGCCAGGCCTCGGGCCAGAACATGGCCGTGATGCTGCTCGACCTCGACCACTTCAAGGAGATCAACGACACCCTGGGCCACCATGTCGGCGACGAGGTGATCCGCGAGGTCGCGGCGCGGCTGCTGGACACGGTCGGTGATGACATCATGGTGGCTCGGCTCGGCGGTGACGAGTTCGCCGTCGTCATGCCCGAGCTGGAGCGGCTCGGTGTCGCCCGGGAGCTGGCCGGGCGGATCAACGACCGACTGCGCGAGCCCGTCGTGGTCGACGGTGTGCGCATGGGCGTCCAGGCGAGCATCGGCATCGCCTTCGCGCCGCAGCACGCCGACTCGGTCGGGTCGCTGCTCAAGCGCGCCGACATCGCGCTCTACCGCGCCAAGGCGAACCGCGGCGAGATCCAGGTCTACCGCCCCGAGATCGACCGATACACCGTCGAGCGGCTGTCCCTGCTGGGCGACCTGCACTCCGCCGTGGAGCGGAACGAGTTCCTGCTCGTCTTCCAGCCCCAGGTCTGCACCCGCACCGGCGACGCGATGGGCGTCGAGTCGCTGCTGCGCTGGCTGCACCCGCGTGAGGGCGTCATCGGCCCCGACGTGTTCATCCCGCTCGCCGAGAACTCCGGTCTCATCTCCGAGCTCACCAGGTGGGTCCTCGACTCGGCTCTCGCGACGCTCGCAGCCTGGCGGGCAACCGGTCACGACATCACCATGTCGGTGAACATCTCGGCGCGCGTCCTGACCGACCTCGACCTCCCCGCGTACGTCGCCCAGGTCCTCGAGCGCCACGACGTCCCGGCCTCGCGACTGACCGTCGAGGTGACCGAGAGCACGATCATGGCCGACCCCAAGCGGGCCTCCGACGTGCTCGGCCGGCTGCGCGACCTCGGCGTCAACCTCGCGGTCGACGACTTCGGCACCGGCTACTCGTCGCTGTCCTACCTGCGGCGCATCGAGGTCGACGAGCTGAAGATCGACAAGTCGTTCGTCCTGCAGATGGGGCTCGACGACAACAGTGCGATCATCGTGCGCTCCACCGTGGAGCTCGGCCACAGCCTCGGCCTGAGCGTGACGGCGGAGGGCGTGGAGGACATCGCGACACTGCGCACGCTGCAGGGGCTGGGCTGCGACCGCATCCAGGGATTCCACTTCGGGCGGCCGATGAACCGGGACGCCATGGAGGCCTGGCTCAACACGCACGCGGCCCGACAGGACGACCGGCTCGTGGCCGGGCTGAGCGAGGTCGGCTCGTGATCATCCCGGTGGCCGCTGTCCTCGCCGTCCTGGCCCCGGTCCTGACCGGCGGGCGGCTGCGGCGGTTCGCCGCGCTGCGGATCCGCCACGGCTGGGTGCTGGGACTGGCGCTGCTGGCCCAGGTGGTCGTCCTGGAGGTCACCCCGGACGGTCACCGCACGGTCCTGGCCGCGGTCCACGTGGTCACCTACCTTGCGGCCGGGTGGTTCGTCTGGGCCAACCGCTCCGTCCCCGGACTGCTGCTCATCGGCCTGGGGGCCGCGTCCAACGGACTGGCCATCACGCTCAACGGCGGGACCCTGCCGGCCGACCCGGACGCACTGGCCACGGCCGGCATCGACCTCGACCCGGACGCCTTCGTGAACTCCGGAGTCCTCGCCGCGCCGCGCCTGGCCTTCCTCGGCGACGTCTTCGCCATCCCGGCCGGGTGGCCGCTGGCGAACGTGTTCAGCATCGGGGACGTGCTGATCGTCGCCGGCGTCGCGTGGTGCGCCCACCGGGTCTGCGGCTCCCGGCTCGTCCCCGCGTGGCGGCCGGACGGCGCGCCGGGAGACGGCGAGCTCAGGTCGGACGGCGTTCCCGTCGATACCCTCGGAACCGATGCCGGCAGCAGCCGCACGCAGCCTTGGGGGGCGACATGAGCTGGGAACCGCCGGGGACACGACCGACCGACACCGCAACATGGTCGGCCGGGACCGACGTGCTCGCCGCCGCGCCGGCGGAGGAGCCGGCCAGGCGCGCGTCCTGGTGGCTGGTCGGCGGCGCCGCGGCGCTGGCCCTCGCCCTGGTGGGCGGCGTGACCTACGGGGTCGGCGCGCTCTCCGGCGGCGGCTCGCAGCCGGAGGACGCCCTGCCCGCCGGCGCGTTCGGCTTCGCGAAGGTGGACCTGGACCCGTCGGCCGCGCAGAAGATCGACGGCTTCCGGTTCCTGCGCAAGTTCCCGGCGCTGCGGGACAAGCTCGGCGGCGGGGAGGACCTGCGCAAGCTCGCGTTCGAGGCGGTGGCCGACGGCGCCGGCTGGTCGGACGTCGACTTCGACGCCGAGGTCTCCCCGTGGATGGGCAAGCGCATCGGGTTCGCCGCGTACCCGCCGGAGAAGACCGACGACCCGTTCCCGGACCCGACCGTGGTCGTGGCGCTGCAGGTCGAGGACGAGTCGGCGGCGAAGGACGGGCTGGACCGGCTCGCCGACCTCGAGGCCGGCAGCGGGCAGCCGGGGAGCCGCCTCGGCTTCGTCGTCACCGGTGACTACGCGCTGCTGGCCGAGACCCAGGCGCTCGCCGACCGGGCCGCCCGGGACGCCGAGGCCGGAGTGCTGGCAGAGGACGCGAACCTGACCTCCGACCTGGGCGCGCTCGGCGACGGCGTGGCCGCGGCCTGGGTCGACATGAACCGCGCGGTCGAGGCGGTCGGCCCGGCCGCGCTGCAGATGGGCAGCCTCGCCGGGGTCGTGGGCGGTGTCGGCGGCGCGGGTGGCCGCTCCGCCTACGTGGCGCGCTTCGACGGCCCGGACGTCTTCGAGGTCGCCGGCCGCGTCGTCGGCGCGGAGACGGCGGGCTGGGCGAGTCACCCGGTGGAGGGTGTCGCGCAGCTGCCGGAGTCGTCGGTGGTGGCCTTCGGCCTCGCCGACGGGGACGAGCTGGTGAACCGGCTGTACGAGACGCTGCGCACCGCGTACGAGAAGGGCGGCCCCGAGCAGGGCATGCCGCCGTTCGAGGACATGGTCGCCCAGGCCGAGGCCGGGCTCGGGATCGAGATCCCCGAGGACGTCGCTTCGCTGCTGGGCGACAACCTGGTCGGTGCTCTCGACGGCGGGAAGTCCGGGACCGTGCAGCTCGGCGCCCGGGTGCGGACCGACGTGGCGCGGGCCGAGCGGGTCCTCGACCTGCTCACCTCCGGCGACGCCGGCGACTTCGTGCTGGCCCGCGAGCGCGTGGGCGACGAGCTGGTCGTGGCCTCGACGCCGGCGCAGGCGGCGCGGCTCGCGGCCGGCGGCACCCTCGGCGACCGGCCCGGCTTCCGGGACGCGATGGCCGACCTCGACAACGCGGACCTCGCCGTCTGGCTCGACATCGTGGGCCTGTCCGAGACGCTCTTCCCGAGCCGGGAGGGCGGCCCCGTGGACGAGAACATGGCCCCGATCGAGGGGCTGGGCGTCACGGCCAGCAGCCGCGACGAGGGCACCGGGACGTTCCGGGTACGACTGGTGGCGCGCTGAGCCCGCAGACCGGCGAGGAGTGGCGGGCCGGGGCGATCGTCGTCTCGGCGTCGCTGGCTGCCGGGATCCCGTTCGGCCTGCTGTGGTGGCTGCTGACGCCCTTGCCGGTGCTGGAGAAGCAGGGCGGGGGAGTGGTCGTGATCGTCGGCCGGGCGACCGAGACGGCGATCGCGGCCGACGGGTGGTTCACCGTCCTGGCGCTCATCGCGGGGATCGGTGCGGCCGGACTCTGGTCGCTGCGGCTGCCGGACGCCCGGCTGGGCACGCTGGTCGGGCTCGCGGTCGGCGGCGTCGTCGGCTCGGTGGTCGCCTGGCGGCTGGGGGAGGCGCTCGGGCCGGCGGCGATCCCGGTGGCCGCGGCCGGGGTCGCGGAGGGCGCCCGGTTCGACGGGCCGTTGAGGCTCTCCGCGCTCGGCGTCCTGCTGGCCTGGCCCACCTCGTCGGTGATCGCCTACTTCGCCGCGGTCGCCGGCCTGGAGACGGCTCGGCAGACCCGCCCGCGGCGGGCGCTGCGGCGCCGGGTGCGGGACCTCAGCGCCGGACCGGAGCAGTCCGCGCCGCAGTGACCGCGATGAGGTCGGCCGGGGCGAGCGCGACCTGCAGGCCGCGGCGCCCGGCGGAGACGTAGACCCGCTCCAGCGCGAGCACCGACTCGTCCACGACGACGTCCAGCCGGCTACGGGAGCCCAGCGGGCTGATCCCCCCGACCACGTACCCGGTCGCCCGCTCGGCGTCGGCCGGCTCGGCCATCACCGCGCGCTTGCCGCCGACCGCCGCCGCGAGCGCCTTCAGGTCGAGGCTGCCGGCCACCGGCACGACCGCGACGGTCAGCCGACCGTCGACCCGCGCGACGAGCGTCTTGAACACGTGGTCGTGGTCGAGGCCGAGGGCGTCGGCGGCCTCCTCGCCGTACGAGGGGGCGCCCGTGTCGTGCTCGTACGCGTGCAGGGTGTGCTCGACCCCGGCTCTCGCCAGCGCGACCGTGGCCGGGGTGCCGCCCGACCGGGGAGCCTTGGCGGCGCTCAGTTCGGGCTCGCAGCGACCCGGGTGAGCTCGACGCCGGGCAGGGAGGGCAGCAGCCCGAGCAGGGCGGTCTCGCGGCGGAGCAGCCGCAGCTCCTGCCGCAGCCGGAGGGTCGTGTCCGGCTGCTCGAGCAGGATCTGCCGGTCGGGCAGGTCGAGCACCATCGTCGCGGCGACGAGGTAGGACAGCACGTCCGGCTCGGTCGGCAGGTCCTCCGCGGGCTGCGCGCCCACGGCGCGGCGGTAGACGTCGAACAGGGCCCGGACCCCGGCCGCCGCCGCATCGGCGGCCTCGCCGGGTGCCTCGTCGAGCAGGTCGACCTCGGCCCGCAGGTAGGGCAGCGCCGTGTCGACGGAGAGCAGCCGGAACCGTTGGGCACCGGTGCTGACGATGTCGAAGCGGCCGTCGTCGTAGGGGTCGACCCGGCGCAGGCGGGCGACGCAGCCGACCGGGTAGAGCGCCCGGATGCCGTCGGCGCCGACCTCCCGGCCCTCCCGGATCGCGACGACGCCGAACCGCCGCTGCTCGTCGGGAGCGGTGAGGAGGTCGCGGACCAGGTCGCGGTAGCGCCGCTCGAACACGTGCAGCGGCAGCAGCAGGCCGGGGAAGAGCACGGTCCCCAGGGGGAACAGCGGGATCCGCACCGTCATGGACGCCAGAGTAGATCGGCGCGAGCGCTCCGTAGACTGCGCGCGTGATCAGCCGAGTCGACCTGCGCGGCCAGCGGCCCGGTCCGGACGCGCTGCGGGCCGTCCTTCCCCGGGCCGAGCTGGACGTGGCGGTCGCGCTGGACGTGGTCCGCCCGGTGTGCGAGCAGGTGCGCACCGGCGGGGCAGCGGCGGTGCGCGAGCTGACCCGGCGCTTCGACGGCGTGGACGTGCCGACGACGCGGGTGCCGGAGCCGGCGCTGACCGCCGCCCTCGACGCGCTCGACCCCGCCGTGCGCGCCGCACTGGAGGAGGCGGCCCGCCGGGCGCGGCTGGTGCACGAGGCGCAGCGCCGCCGGGACGAGACCGTCGAGGTGGCCCCGGGCGGGACGGTGACCGAGCGCTGGCTGCCGGTGCGGCGGGTCGGGCTGTACGTGCCGGGCGGCCTGCTCGCCTACCCGTCGAGCGTGGTGATGAACGTCGTGCCGGCCCAGGTCGCCGGGGTCGGGTCGCTCGCGGTGGCCAGCCCGCCGCAGCGGGAGAACGGCGGCCTGCCGCACCCGGCGGTGCTCGCGGCCTGCGCGCTGCTGGGTGTCGACGAGGTGCACGCGGTGGGTGGGGCGCAGGCGGTGGCGATGTTCGCCTACGGCACGCAGGACTGCCGCCCGGTCGACCTGGTCACGGGTCCGGGCAACGTCTACGTCACGTCGGCCAAGCGGCTGCTCAAGGGCGTGATCGGGATCGACTCGGAGGCCGGCCCGACCGAGATCGGCGTCCTGGCGGACGACAGCGCGGACCCCGCGTACCTCGCGGCCGACCTGGTCGCCCAGGCCGAGCACGACCCGAACGCGTCCTGCCTGCTGGTCACGCCGAGCGCCGAGCTGCTGGACGCGGTCGACCGCGAGCTGGACAAGGCCGTTCCAGCGACCCGGCACCGGGAGCGGGTGGAGACGGCGCTGGGCAACCAGTCCGCGTACGTGCTGGTCGACGACCTCGAGCAGGGCCTCGCGGTGGTCGACGAGTGGGCGGCCGAGCACCTCGAGGTGGTGACCCGCGACGCCCGCGCCTGGGCGGACCGGGTGACCAACGCCGGCGCGGTGTTCGTCGGGTCGTACTCGCCGGTGTCGCTCGGCGACTACCTGGCCGGGTCGAACCACGTGCTGCCGACCGCGGGCACCGCCCGGCACACCGGCGGGCTCTCGGTGCAGTCGTTCCTGCGCAGCGTGCACGTCGTGGAGTACTCGCGCGACGCGCTCGCGGCCGTCGCCCAGCACGTCGACGCGCTGGGTGGGGCCGAGGACCTCGCGGCGCACGTCGACGCGGTGCGGGCCCGGATCCCGCATGAGTGAGGTCGAGAAGCTGCTGCGCGAGGACCTGCGCGGACGGACCCCGTACGGCGCCCCGCAGCTCGACGTCGCGGTGCGGCTGAACACCAACGAGAACCCGTACCCCCCGTCGCCCGAGCTGGTGGAGGACCTGGCGGCGGCGGTTGCGGAGGTTGCCGCGGCGATGAACCGCTACCCCGACCGGGACGCGGTGCTGCTGCGCTCTGAGCTGGCGGCGTACCTGGCCCGCACGACCGGCGTGCCGCTCGGCACCGAGCAGGTGTGGGCCGCGAACGGCAGCAACGAGGTGCTCCAGCAGCTGCTGCAGGCCTTCGGCGGTCCGGGGCGGACGGCGCTCGGCTTCGTCCCGACGTACTCCATGCACCAGCTGATCTGCCAGGGGACCGGCACCCAGTGGCTTCCGATGGAGCGGCTGGCCGGCTTCGCGCTGGAGCCGGAGCAGGCCGCGCTGGTCGTGCGCGAGCACAGCCCGGACGTGGTCTTCCTGTGCTCGCCGAACAACCCGACCGGGACGGCGCTGGACCTCGACGTGGTCGCGGCGGTCTACGACGCGGCTCGCGGGCTGGTCGTGGTCGACGAAGCGTACGGGGAGTTCTCGACCCGTCCGTCGGCCGTCACGTTGCTCGAGGAGCGCCCGCGGCTGGTCGTGACCCGCACGATGTCCAAGGCGTTCGCGTTCGCCGCGGCCCGGCTGGGCTACCTGGCCGCGGCGCCCGAGGTCGTCGAGGCGCTGCAGCTGGTGCGGCTGCCCTACCACCTGTCGGTGCTCACCCAGGCGGCTGCCCGCGCGGCCCTGGCGCACGCCGACGAGCTGCTCGCGACCGTCGAGGCGGTCAAGGCCCAGCGGGACCGGCTCGTCCGCGAGATCCGGGGGATGGGGCTCGAGGTGGTGGAGTCCGACGCCAACTTCGTGCTGTTCGGGGAGTTCGGGGACCAGCGCTCGACCTGGCAGGGACTGCTCGACCGCGGGGTGCTGGTGCGGGACGTGGGGGTGCCGGGGTGGCTGCGGGTGACCGCCGGGACCGAGCCGGAGACGTCGGCCTTCCTGGACGCTCTGCGGGCCGGGCTGGCCACGGTTGGTGAGAGCTCAGAGGCTGTCGGGGACGGAGAGGTGGACGCATGAGCAGGACCGCTCGGGTCGAGCGCGCGACCAAGGAGTCGACGGTGCTCGTCGAGCTCGGGCTGGACGGGGAGGGCAACGTCTCGGTCGACACGGGGGTGCCGTTCTTCGACCACATGCTGTCCCAGCTGGGCAAGCACGGCGGCTTCGACCTGACGGTGCACACCCGCGGCGACCTGGAGGTGGACGCGCACCACACGGTCGAGGACACCTCGATCGCCCTCGGGCAGGCGCTGCGCGAGGCGCTCGGGGACAAGGCGGGCATCCGCCGCTTCGGGGACGCGCTGGTGCCGCTGGACGAGACCCTGGTGCAGGCCGCGGTCGACCTCTCCGGCCGGCCGTACGTCGTGCACACCGAGCCCGAGATCGTCGAGCTGATCGGCACGTACGACTCGACGCTCACCCGTCACATCTGGGAGTCGATCACGGCGAGCGCGCAGATCTGCCTGCACGTGCGCGTGCTCTCGGGGCGCAACGCCCATCACGTGGTGGAGGCCCAGTTCAAGGCCGTCGCCCGCGCCCTGCGGGACGCCGTCGCCCTCGACGCCCGGGTCGTCGGCGTGCCGTCGACCAAGGGGACGCTCTCGGGCTGAGCTCGGCGCGGGGCCACCCCCGGTCGGCCTGGTGCGCTGCACGCACAAACGCCTGCAGCGCAGCAGGCGCTCGACGCGGGGCCACCCCCGGTCGGCCTAGTGCGCTGCACGCAGAAACGCCTGCAGCGCACTAGGCCGCGCGGGGGACCGGCGGGTCGGCCGGGCACGGCACAGATGGTGCGAACGGACGATCTCGCCCCGACAGCCCGCAGACCGGTGTCCGGCGGCGCGACCATGAGCCCATGGCGACGCTCACCGACGTCACGACCGCCTCGATCCTGGTCCGGGGCGGGCTCGAACGGGTGAGGGCCGTGGTCGACCGGCTCGACCGGGAGACGTGGGTCGCGCCCACCGAAGGCGACTGGACGCTGGTCCTCCCGGACGCCCCCGCGCCGGCCGAGGCGCGCGACGAGGTCGACCCGTACGACCTGGTCGGGCTGGGCCGCGCGCTCTGCCACCACGGCATCGACCAAGTGCTGATCCTGTCCGTGCAGCACGGCTACGGCGTCGGCCAGCTGATGTCCCGCCGCCACGACACGGCGTTCATCGGCTGGCGGTCCGCGCAGTCCGGCGAGCCACCCGCGTCCCGGGTCGACCCGGACGCCTACGGCTTCTGCGCCCGCTACGGCGTGCCGGAGCGGACCGAGCTGGTCGAGCTGCTGCTGGAGGACGTCAGCGGCACCCCCGACCTGCGGCTCGCCGACCTCTGCCGGGCGCTCGGCCTGCCCGTCTCGGCGGTCGGCGTCACCGGCGCGATGCTGGCCGAGGAGCGGGCGCACCTCGCCGGCGCCGAGCGCCACCGGCGTCGGCGGACCGGACGGTGGACGGGGCTTCGTAGACTCGTGGGGTGAGCACCGGACCCGACGTCGTCATCCTCGACTACGGCTCCGGCAACCTGCACTCCGCCGAGCGTGCTCTCACCCGCGCCGGTGCGAGCACCACCGTCACCGCCGACCGGGAGGCCGCGATGGCGGCCGACGGCCTCGTGGTCCCCGGGGTGGGTGCGTTCGCGGCCTGCATGGCCGGTCTGAACGAGGTTCGCGCCGCCGAGCTGGTGGACCGTCGGCTGGCCGGGGGCCGTCCGGTCCTCGGGATCTGTGTCGGCATGCAGGTGATGTTCGAGGAGGGGCTCGAGCACGGGGTGCGCAGCGAGGGCTTCGGCGAATGGCCGGGCACCGTCGAGCGGCTGCAGGCACCGGTCCTGCCGCACATGGGCTGGAACACGGTCACGGTCGGGCCGGACAGCCGGCTCTTCGACGGGGTCGAGGGCGAGCGCTTCTACTTCGTGCACTCCTACGCGGTGCGGCAGTGGGACCTGCCCGCCTCCGACCTGCTCGCCCCGCCGGTGGTGACCTGGGCCGAGCACGGCGAGCCGTTCGTCGCCGCGGTCGAGAACGGCCCGCTGAGCGCCACCCAGTTCCACCCCGAGAAGTCCGGTGACGCCGGCGCCCGGCTGCTGCGGAACTGGGTGGAGAGCCTGTGAGCCGCGAGCGGGCCCGGCGCCGCGAGGAGCGCGAGAAGCTCGCCGCCGCTGCGCGCGAGAGGCGGGAGCGGCGCGCGGCCCGCGAGGCACAGCGCCGCGCGAGACGAGCGGCGTGGCGCAGGCGGCTGCCCACGCGTACCCGCTGGCGGCGTCAGCAGGGCATCCTCGCCCGCCGACGCCGCCTGGAGAACTCGGTGATCGTCGGCCTCTACCTGGTCGCCCAGGTCATCGTCTGGCTCCTCACGTCCGACCCGTGGGTGCGGGTCGCCAGCGCGCTGCTCGGCGTGCTGGCGATGCCCGTGCTCGTCACGCTGACCCTGGACCGGAGGTCCCGCTGGTGACCATGACGCGAACCGACCGGCTGGTGCTGCTGCCCGCCGTCGACGTGGCCGACGGCCGAGCCGTGCGGCTGGTGCAGGGGGAGGCGGGCAGCGAGACCGCCTACGGCGAACCGCTGGCGGCCGCCCTGGCCTGGCAGGAGGCGGGCGCGGAGTGGGTGCACCTCGTCGACCTCGACGCCGCCTTCGGCCGGGGCGAGAACCGGAAGCTGCTGGCCGAGGTGGTCGGGCGGCTGGACGTGCAGGTCGAGATGTCCGGTGGCATCCGCGACGACGGATCGCTCGAGGCGGCCCTCGCCACCGGCTGCGCGCGGGTGAACATCGGCACCGCGGCGCTCGAGGACCCCGACTGGTGCGCCCGCGCGATCGCCCGGCACGGCGACCGCATCGCGGTCGGCCTGGACGTGCGCGGCACCACGTTGGCCGCCCGCGGCTGGACGCAGGAGGGCGGCGAGCTCTACGAGGTGCTCGCGCGCCTCGACCGCGACGGCTGCGCCCGCTACGTCGTCACCGACGTCGGCCGCGACGGAACCATGACCGGGCCGAACCTCGACCTCCTGCGCGGGGTGTGCGCCGCCACCGACCGTCCCGTCGTCGCGTCCGGTGGGGTGTCCAGCATCGACGACCTGCGCGCGGTGGCGACCCTGGTGCCGGTGGGCGTCGAGGGCGCGATCGTCGGCAAGGCGCTGTACGCGGGGGCGTTCACCCTCGAGGACGCACTGGCTGCGGTGTCATGAGCGCCCGACGGAAGGTCTCGAGCGACGCCCCGTGGGAGAAGATCGTCGGCTACTCGCGCGCGGTCGCGGCCGGCGACCACATCTGGGTCACCGGCTGCACCTCGATCGTCGACGGGGAGGTGGTGCACGAGGGCGACGCGTACGCGCAGACCGAGCAGGCGATCGCGAACGTGCGCTGGGCGCTGGAGCAGCTGGGCTCCGGCCTCGGTGACGTGGTGCGCACCCGCATGTTCGTCACCGACATCTCGCGGTGGGAGGAGTACGGCCGCGCGCACGGTGCCGCATTCGGTGACGTGATGCCGGCGACCTCGATGGTCGAGGTGTCCCGGCTGATCGACCCGCGGATGCTCATCGAGGTCGAGGCCGTCGCGCACAAGCCGGCGTCGGGCTGGTGACCCTCGCCGTCCGGGTGATCCCGTGCCTCGACGTCGACGCCGGGCGCGTCGTGAAAGGCGTGAACTTCACCGACCTGCGCGACGCCGGCGACCCGGTCGAGATGGCCCGCGTCTACGACGCCGAGGGCGCCGACGAGCTGGTGTTCCTCGACATCACCGCGTCCAGCGGCTCCCGGGAGACCACCTACGACGTGGTGCGCCGGACGGCGGAGCAGGTGTTCATCCCGCTGACGGTCGGCGGAGGTGTGCGCACCGTCGAGGACGTCGACCGGCTGCTGCGGGCCGGCGCGGACAAGGTCGGCGTGAACACGGCGGCGGTGCGCCGGCCGGACCTGGTGGAGGAGATCGCTCGGCGGTTCGGCTCGCAGGTGCTGGTGCTCTCCGTCGACGCCCGCCGGGTGACCGGCGACGTGCGTACCCCGTCCGGCTTCGAGGTCACGACGCACGGCGGCCGGCAGGGGACCGGCATCGACGCCGTGGAGTGGGCGGACCGCTGCGCGGCGGCCGGGGCCGGCGAGATCCTGCTGAACTCGATGGACGCCGACGGCACGAAGGCCGGCTACGACCTCGAGCTGCTGCGCCTGGTGCGGGCGGCCGTCGACGTCCCGGTGATCGCCAGCGGCGGCGCCGGTGCGCTGGAGCACTTCGCCCCGGCCGTGGAGGCCGGCGCGGACGCGGTGCTGGCGGCGAGCGTGTTCCACTTCGGTCAGCTGCGGGTCGGCGAGGTGAAGTCGGCGCTGCGGGAGTCCGGCGTCACCGTCCGCTGACCGCGGGGGCGTCGCGCGCGGCGACGACCAGGCCGGCGTCCCAACCCGGTGCCCGCCCGCGCTGCGGGGGCTGCGCGGCGTCCAGGTCGTGACCGGTGCGGGCCAGCAGCCAGGAGACCAGGGAGTTCGAGTTCCACATCTCGCCGGTGCGCAGCTCGTCGCGCCCCCACGTGACGGTGGGCACGCGGGGCACGAGCTCGAGGACCTGCTGCGCCCGCGCGTGGTCGGCGCTGAGCAGTCGCGGGCTGTCCACCGCCTCGGCCCGGTCCGGGATCAGTCCGCCACGCCAGCGGCGGACCTCGTACCGGAAGTACCGCGACCGGCCGAGCAACGGGAGGCCGACCGGGCCTTCGGCGACGACGCCGCGATCGGGGTCGTCGTTGCCCCAGACCGGGGCCATCTCGATGACGAACCGCTCGCCGCCCAGCCGGACCTCGAGGGCCGAGTGGTACAGGTCGCACCGCGGGCGGCGCTCGAGTCCAGCGACGAGCGCCTCGAAGACGCGGCCGTTGGTCTTGACGCAGTGTGTCGTGTCGCCGGCGCCCAGCGGCAGCCAGTACAGGACGACGCCGTCGCGCTGCGCCTCGATGTGCTGCGGTGCCGTCACGCCGTCAGCGAACGACTGCGGCGCGGGTCGCCGCCAGGGCCGGAGGTCCTCCGCGGAGCAAGATCCTTTGTGCCGTTGCGGAGATCATCCGCGCAGAAATGATCTCCGGTAGGGCACAAAGGATCTCCGGGTAGCCGCATCAGCAGGTGCGGCCCGGCCGGGCCCGGTGCGCCTCAGGCACACGAGGACCCCGCAGCTCTGCCCGGTCAGACGTCGAGGGA
>DASTVO010000420.1:0-2742 GCA_035759075.1 Actinomycetes bacterium | reverse complement strand
GGCCGTCGACGACCGGGTCCGCCAGATCCGCGCCGAGATCGAGAACACCGACTCGGACTGGGACCGCGAGAAGCTGCAGGAGCGGCTGGCCAAGCTGGCCGGCGGCGTGTGCGTGATCGGCGTCGGTGCGGCCACCGAGGTTGAGCTCAAGGAGCGCAAGCACCGCATCGAGGACGCCGTCTCGGCGACCCGTGCCGCCATCGAGGAGGGCATCGTGCCCGGTGGCGGCTCGGCCCTGGTCCACGCGGTCAGCGTGCTCAAGGACAACCTCGGGCTCACCGGTGACGAGGCGACCGGTGCGGCGATCGTGCGCCGCGCCGCCGACGAGCCGTTGCGCTGGATCGCCGAGAACGCCGGCCAGGAGGGCTACGTCGTGGTCAACCGGGTCCGCGAGGCGGGCCCCGGCACCGGCTACAACGGCGCGACCGGGGAGTACGGCGACCTGGTCGCCCAGGGCGTGCTCGACCCGGTGAAGGTGACCCGGTCCGCGCTGCAGAACGCGGCCTCGATCGCCAGCATGATCCTCACCACCGACACACTGGTCGTGGAGAAGAAGGAGGAGGAGCCCGACGGCAACGGCCACGGGCACTCCCACGGGCACGGTCACGCGCACTGACGCCGCGTACTCGAAGGCCCGGCTCCTCGCGAGCCGGGCCTTCGTGCGTGGTGGAATCGTCGGGTGCCCGACGACGCCGTGGATGACCGGAGCGAGCTGACACCGGTCCGGCCGGAGGCCGTGCTCGGTGTCGCCGCCGTCGCCCGCCGGCTCGGAGTCGCGACCGGCACGCTGCGCACCTGGGACCGGCGCTACGGCCTCGGGCCGAGCGGGCACACGGCCGGCAGCCGGCGTCGCTACACCGCGCGCGACCTGGCCCGGCTGGAGGTGATGCGCGGGCTGATGATCGAGGGCGTGACCCCGGCCGAGGCGGCCCGGGTCGCGCTCGAGTCCGAGCTCGGCGAGGTGGACGGGCAGCTCGTCGCGCACCGCCCGAGGGGCCGGCGCCGCACCGAGCGCGCCGGCGGCGGCAGGGTCGTTCCGCTGCGCGACGCGTCGCCGGCGGCGCGCGGGCTGGCCCGGGCCGCGATGAGCCTCGACGCCGACGCCTGCACCTCCATGCTCCTCACCGGGCTGCGCCGCCGCGGCGTGGTGGCGACCTGGGACGAGGTGCTGCTCCCGGTGCTGGGTGGCGTCGGTGAGCGGTGGCGGTCCACCGGCCACGGGGTCGAGGTCGAGCACCTGCTGAGCGAGTGCGCGGAGACCGCGCTGCGGGCCGGGGTGCGCCCCCGGGAGCCACTACCGGGCGTCCGCCCGGTCCTGCTCGCCGGCCTGGAGCCCGAGGACCACCGGCTGCCGCTCGTCGCGCTGGCCGCGGCCCTCGGCGAGCAGGCGGTGCGGGTGCGGATGCTCGGGGTCCGGCTGCCGCTGCAGGCCCTGGGTGACGCGGTCGCCCGGACCGGTCCGGCCGCGGTGTTCCTGTGGTCGCACGGCGCGTCCGGGCCGGCCGCGCTGCCTCCGTCCGAGCTGCTCAGCGTCCGGCCGCGTCCGGCGCTGGTGCTCGGTGGCCGCGGCTGGCAGGAGGAGCGGTACAACCCGGCGGTGACACGGGTGGACGACCTCGCGGGAGCGGTCTCGACGCTCGTGTCGCTGACCTCGTCGGCGCACGGCGCCACCGGCGGCACGCGGTAGCCTCGGCGCCGACCAGAGCCAGAGGGGGTCGGGTGTCCGACGACAAGGGCAAGCAGCTCGCCGCGCTGCTCGCGGCCGGTGAGCGGGCCGCGTTCCACGGCCGTCCGGGCGGCGGGGTCGACCCGCTGCGGGAGGCCGTCGAGACGGCGGCGTCCGACGGCCGCGAGGCCGAGGCGGCCGCCGCGGCGTGGCTGCTCGGCGTCTGCCTGGGAGCCTCCGGGCGCTACGGGCCGGCGCTGGACGTCCTGGAACCCCTGGTCGTGTCCGCGGAGACCCGGGAGACCCGGGTGCTCTCGGCCCTGGCCGCGGCGACCGTCGCCAGCGTGCACCGGCAGCTCGGCCGGCACGCGGTGGCGCAGGGCTACGACGAGATGGCGCTGACCGCCTCCGAGGACCATGACGAGGCCGGCTTCGACGCCCGCCTGGGGCTCGCCGCGGACGCCGTCGGCCTCGGGGACGCCGAGGGCGCCGCCGCGCGGCTGGCGGAGGCCGAGTCTCTGGTCGAGGGCCGCGCGGACTGGTGGCGGCAGCGCGTTCGGCTCGGGTGGGTACGCGCCGAGGTCGCGCTGCTCGAGGGACGCGCCGACGACGCCGCCGAGGCAGCCGGTGCCGCCGTCGACCTCGCCGAGCACTCCGGAGCACCCCGGCACGTGGCCAAGGGGCTGCTGTTCCTCGGCGTCGCCCAGGTCGAGGCCGGCCGGCCGGCGCAGGCGGTGGCCAGCCTTCGCCGCGGCGCGCTGCTGGCGGAGAGCCTGGGCACCCTGCCGCTGCAGTGGCCGATCCGGGCGGTCCTGGGCGCGCTGGTCGCCGAGAGCGACGCCGCGGAGAGCCAGCGGTCCCTGGCCGCGGCCCGCGGGGCGGTGGAGAAGATCGCCGCCGAGCTGCCGGAGGAGCTGCGCGCCGAGTGGCTGGCTCGCCCGGACATCGAGGCGCTGCTGAGCTCCGAGGCGTCCCCGACCGGCTGAGCCGCACCCGCCGGCCCCCCGGGTGGGTCCCCGGTTGGGTCCCCGGTTGGGCCCCCGGTTGGGCGACGTTGCGCACCGACACGCCGGGCG
>DASTVO010000419.1:0-4538 GCA_035759075.1 Actinomycetes bacterium | reverse complement strand
GGGGCTCTCCTTCCGTGGACGACGAACTTGCTGTACCGGTACAGTACGCCGGTGTTCTGTACCGGTCAAGAGGAATCTTCGCCGGCCCGGCTCCCGGCGCCCCGGCCCCGGCGTCGGCGACGTTGCGTACCGACACGCCGGAGGGACACGCCGGTCCGCCGAGCGGAACGTCGCCGAACCGCGCAGGGGAGGAGCATCGCGGCAAGGTCGTTCTGCTCGACTTCTGCGAGTCTGGCTAGGTGACCGACAACCCTCCAGGTGAGATCTGCGGGAGCCTCGAGTACGACGCGGAGACGGGCTTCGCCTACCTGAGGTTCGTAGAGACGCCTCGTGGGCGCGTCGCGTACTCGAAGCACGTGGACACCGAGAACGGACCGGGAGTCGTCCTGGACTTCGACCACGAGGAGCGCTTGCTCGGAGTCGAGTTCCTGTCGCCGCAGCACCTGCCGCCGGCTTGAGCGGTGGGCCGGAACGCCGGAACACCGAAGGAGGCGTCACGGTTGGGTAGCAGCGTGCCGTCATCGACATCGCGATCTGTCCGGGTGCGCGCGCCCGTGCTCCGCGGCCGCGCGTGGCTGAACACCGGCGGGAAGGACCTCAGCCTCGCGGACCTGCGCGGCAAGGTCGTGCTGCTCGACTTCTGGACCTTCTGCTGCATCAACTGCCTGCACGTCCTCGACGAGCTGCGCCCGCTGGAGGAGAAGTACGCCGACGTCCTCGTCACGGTCGGCGTGCACTCGCCGAAGTTCGCGCACGAGGCCGATCCCGACGCCCTCGCCGCGGCGGTGGACCGGTACGCGGTGCACCACCCGGTCCTCGACGACCCAGAGCTCGTCACCTGGCAGGCCTACACGGCGCGCGCCTGGCCGACGCTGGTCGTCGTCGACCCCGAGGGGTACGTCGTCGCGCAGCTCTCCGGTGAAGGCCACGGGCACGCGCTGGACCGCCTGGTCGCCGACCTCGTCACCGAGCACGAGGTGAAGGGCACGCTGCACCGCGGCGACGGGCCGTACGTGGCGCCGCCCGCACCCGACACCGTCCTCAGGTTCCCGGGTAAGGCGATCCGCCTCCCGGGCGGGACGTTCGTCGTCTCGGACACCGGCCACCACCGACTGGTGGAGATGGACGCGGACGCCGAGACCGTCCTGCGCGGCATCGGCTCCGGCGAGCGCGGGCTCGAGGACGGCGACGCCGCCACGGCGCGGTTCAGCGAGCCGCAGGGGCTCGTCCTGCTGCCCGACGAGGTGCGCGCCCAGGTCGGCTACGACGTGGTCGTGGCCGACACGGTCAACCACGCATTGCGGGCAGTGCGGCTGGAGACCGGCGAGGTCGTGACCGTGGCCGGCACCGGGGCGCAGTGGATGCAGGGCGACGTCCTTCCCGACGCAGCGGACACGCGTACGCCGTTGTCCTCGCCCTGGGACCTCGCCTGGTCGTCAGTTCTGGGCCAGGTCGTGGTCGCGATGGCCGGCATCCACCAGCTCTGGCGGTTCGACCCGGTGGCCCCCTCGCTGAGCGTCTGGGCCGGCACGACCAACGAGGGACTGCTCGACGGCCCGCTCGCGGACGCCTGGTTCGCGCAGCCCTCGGGACTGGCCGCCGACGGCGAGCGCCTGTGGGTCGCCGACTCCGAGACCTCGTCCCTGCGGTACGCGGAGATGGGCGCTGTCACGACAGCCGTCGGGAGCGGGCTGTTCGACTTCGGCCACGTCGACGGCCCCGCCGACCGGGCGCTGCTGCAGCACCCGCTCGGCGTCACCGTCCTGCCCGACGGTTCGGTAGCGGTCTGCGACACCTACAACGGCGCGGTGCGCCGCTACGACCCGGGTACGCGCGAGGTCTCCACCCTGCTCACCGGGCTGGCCGAGCCCTCCGACGCCGTCGTCGACGGTGAGCACCTGGTCGTCGTCGAGTCGGCGGCGCACCGGCTCACCAGGGTGCGGCTGCCGGACGAGGCGCTGGTCGTGGACGGCGTGGCGCAGCGCACCCACCGTCCGGTCACCGAGGTCGCACCGGGCGAGGTCGAGGTGCGGGTGGTCTTCGAGCCCCCGGCGGGGCAGGAGCTCGACGAGCGGTACGGGCCGGCGACCCGGCTGGTCGTGTCCGCGACACCTCCCGGTCTGCTCAAGGACGGTGAGGGGCGCGGCACCGGGCTGTCCCGCACCGTCGTGCTCGACCCACACGTCGGCGACGGTGTGCTGCACGTCGCCGCGACGGCGGCCTCCTGCGACGACGACCCGGCTGTGGAGTTCCCGGCCTGCCACGTCCACCAGCAGGACTGGGGCGTTCCCGTCCGGCTGGTCGACGGCGCACCGGCCGAGCTGTCGCTGCACCTCGCCGGCTGACCTCCGGCGCCCGGGGCGGCGTGGCCAGCGTCAGCCGACAGCTCGGCCCCCCCGCGGTTCGGCGACGTTACGCCCCGACACGCCGTACGACACGCCGGGTGCCGCGAGCGCAACGTCGCCCAACGCGGAGGTGGTCCGACGCTCAGCCGGCCGAGCACCGTCACCGTCACGTCCCCCACCAGGCGTTGGTCGACGCCAGCAGGTGGATCGGCCGCGCGGAGCGGTTGTAGATCCGGATCTTGCCGTCGGAGCCGACGACGGTCTTGACCAGCTTGCTCTTGGTCACGCCGCGCTTGAACACGAGCGCCTTGGTCGACGGACGCAGCAGCTTCGACGGCCAGACGGTGAGGGATCCACGAGCCTTGGGTCGCAGCACGGTGATGTTGAGCATCACCGCGTCGACGCCGGCACTCGGGAAGCCGCCGCGGCCCTCGACCTGCAGCGTCAGGGCCCTCCCCGGACGCAGCTTGCGCTGCTTGGCGCCGAGGCCGCTGCGCGTGTCCAGGATCCGCTGCGGCGTGACCGCGTGCACGGTCACGGTGGGCGCGGTCGGCGCCGTCACCGGCGGAACCTGAGCCGGCGGCGGCAGGGCTGGCGGGGCCGGCACGGCCGCGGCCACCGTCACCGTCACGTCGTCCGACGCGGTGGTCGCGGAGTCCGTCGCCGTCAGCCGGAGCACGTAGGTCCCGGCCGCGGAGAACGTGGCCGTCGTCGACGGCGCGCCGGCTGCCGCGAACGTCACGGTGCCGGGCCCGCTGACCTTGCTCCAGGAGGCCGTCAGCGTCCCTGGCGGGTTCGGCCGGCCGTCGTCAGTGGCGCTGCCGGCCAGGGAGGCGGCGGCGGGCATGACCACCGACCGGTCCGGTCCGGCGCTCACGGTCGGCTTCTGGTTGACCGCCACGGCTGCCTTCGCGGAGCCGAAGAGCCCGGCCGTGTCGGTCACGGTGACGGTCACCGTGTGGTTGCCGCCCGAGGCGTACGTGTGCTTGGCCACCGGACCGGCCTGGGTGACCTTCGCGCTGCCGTCGCCGAAGTCGAACGTGTAGCTGGCGATGCCCACGCCGTCGGTGTCGGTCGACCCGGAGGCGTCCGCGGTGACCGGCAGCGGGGAGTTCCCGTTCGGGGGCGACACGGAGACCGCGGCGTTCGGCGGGCCGTTGGAGACGACCGTGACGTTGGCGGTCGAGCGATTCACACCGTCGAACGCCTCGAGCTGCAGCACGTACGTGCCCGGGATGCTGAACGTCGCGTTTGTCGTGAGCGCCTTGGGTGCGGTGAAGGTCACCGTCCCCGGTCCGGTGATCTCGGACCAGGTGTAGGTCATCGCCGTGGTGTTGCCGTCGTCACGCGCGGTTCCGGCGAGGGCCGCCGCAGCCGGGTGGGTCACAGTGGCCGGGCCGGTCGCCGTGACGAGAGGCGGCAGGTTGACGTAGAGCTCCTCCACGAGGCCGTCGTTCTCGTCCGGGTTGGCGAGCGTGTTGTCCTTGCCGCGGTCGACGACGTACATGCTGCGCAGCTTCGAGTTCGTGCTGTGCGGCGCGAGCGTGATGCCGGCGGCCCGCGTGCACTTCCCCTTGGTCATGTCGACGATGTTGAGCAGTGCCATGTCCTTGCTCAGCTCGTAGACCCTGCAGGGGGGCCCGTCGTCCAGCACGAGCAGCGTGTTGCGAGACGGGTCGTACACGAGACCCTCGGGGTGCATCGGCCCGAGCGCTCCGATGTCCCAGTAGGCGAGCAGGGTGCCCGACAACGAGAACCTGTACATCTCGTCGTTCAGTGCATCAGCGACGTAGATCACGTTGGGCGAGACCGACGTGTCCACCGTGACGCTCTCGGGATCGGTGTTCGAGCGGGTGATGTGCGGCACGTTGATGTAGAAGGACGAGACGACCACATCGTCGCCGGTGCCCAGCTTGCCGTCGCCGCCCGCTGCCACGGTGTGGATCTGCTTGGTGTTGTCGTCGGCGACGAGCAGCACCTTGCGGACCGGGTCGTAGGTGAGGCCGGCCGGCTCCTCGGAGTAGCGGACGCCGGGGGTCCCCAATGTGGTGCCGGGCGCGGTCATGGCACCCGCCAGGCTGGCGTACCACATGTTGGTCGACCCGTCGAAGATCGGGACCGTCCTCGGCGGGAGGGGCTCCTCCACCTCGGCGTCGCTGACGAGAAGGCCGCTTGTGGGCAGGCCGGCACTGG
>DASTVO010000418.1:0-5031 GCA_035759075.1 Actinomycetes bacterium | reverse complement strand
GACCGCGCGGGTCACCAGCAGGTAGTCGCGGATGGCCATGCCGTGCCGGCCCTCCTCGGCGGTCCACCGGTGCACCCAGGTGCCCCACGCGCCGTCCCGCCCGAACACGGTGGCGATCTCGTGGTGGTAGCTGGGGAGGTTGTCCTCGGTGAGCAGGTTGACGATCAGGCTGGTCCGCGCGACGTCGGACATCTTCGACTGATCGGGCTCCCACGGGGTACCACCCTCGAGGACGCCGGCGAAGTTCCGGCCCTCGCTCCACGGCACGTACTCGTGCGGCATCCAGTCCTTGGCCACCCGCAGGTGGCGCTCGAGGTTCTCCTCGACGACCGGCTCGAGCTCGCGGAGCAGGTCGGTCTGGGACAGGGCGGGCGTGTCGACAGCGGTCATGGGGAAGCCTCCGGCATATCCGACCTACGGTTACGTCACCGTAGGTATTCCACGGTAGCCCAGGTCGGCAAACCCCTGAAGTCCCGGCGTGTCGGATGCTGGTCAGGTCGTGACCGGGCTGCGTTCGAGGCAGGAGAGGAACGACCGGTCGCGCAGCTGACGGACGGCCTCGCTCAGCGGCTGCGGCCGCCCGAGCAGGAAGCCCTGCCCGTACGTGCAGCCGACCCGGTGCAGCCGTGCCAGCTGCTCGGGGCGCTCGATGCCCTCGGCGACCACGGTCAGGTCCAGCGCCGAGGCCATGACCAGGATCGCCTCCACGAGGGCGGCCGCCCGCGGGCTGGTGTCGAGGTCCCGGGTGAACGTCCGGTCGATCTTGAGGCTGTCGACCGGCAGGTGCTGCAGGTAGCCGATCGAGGAGAAGCCCACGCCGAAGTCGTCGATGGCCAGCCGGGCACCGAGCGCCTTGAGGGTGCGCAGCGCCTGGTCGGTGTCCTCGTTGTCGGAGACGACCACGGTCTCGGTCATCTCCAGCACCAGCTGGTTGTCCCCCAGCTGGCGGACGGCCTCACCGACCTGACCGAGGAAGGCCGAGTCGCGCAGCTGGTGGGCCGACATGTTGCAGCCGAGGTGGATCGGGTGCCCCGCAGCCGCCTCCAGGACGGGAGCGTCCGCCACGACCTGGGCGAGCACCCGGGCGCCCAGCTCGCCGATCAGCCCGCTCTCCTCGGCGGCGGCGATGAAGGTGTCGGGTGAGACCAGCCCCTCCGGGCGCTGCCAGCGCACCAGCGCCTCGAGCCCGTCCACGACGCCGCGCTCGAGGTCGATCACGGGCTGGTAGTGCACGACCAGCCGGGTGGCGATGTCGCGGCGCAGGGCCTCGACGAGCTCGAGCCGCCGGACGTTCTCCTCGCGCAGCGACGGCTGGTAGACGAAGAACCGGTCCTTGCCCAGCGCCTTGGCCCGGTACATGGCCATGTCGGCGTTGCGCAGCAGGCCGGCCGCGTCGTCGGACGGCGCCGAGATGGCGACGCCGATGCTGGCCCCGACCACGACGTCATGGCCGACGATGGTGATCTCGCGGCGCAGCGAGCGCAGCAGCCGCTGGCACAGCGCATCCATCTCGCTGGGGTGCTCGACCCCCTCGACGAGCACCGCGAACTCGTCGCCGCCGAGCCGGGCCACCGAGTCCTCGGCCCGCACGCAGGCGACCAGCCGGGCCGCGACGGCCTTGAGCAGCTCGTCGCCCTCTGCGTGGCCGAACCGGTCGTTCACGCCCTTGAAGCCGTCCAGGTCGAGGAACAGGACCGCGAGCGAACCGCCACTGCGGCGGGCACGGAGCACGGCCTGCTCCACCCGGTCGAGGAACAACGTCCGGTTCGGCAGCGACGTCAGGGCGTCGTGGCGGGCCAGGTGGCCCATCTCCGCGGTGAGCGCCAGCCGGGCGAAGGCCTCCTCGCCGACCGTGGCGAGCGCCTCGATCGCCTTCTGGTCGGCCTCGACGGTCGCCCGGGCGCGGTCGAAGCCCGGCGCGACCAGCCAGAGCGTGCGGTGGCCGGTGCGCACCCGGGCGCCGATCTCGTCCTTCTCCGGGCCCTCGGTCCGCAGGTCGACGCCACGATGGCCGACCGCGGCCCGGCCGTAGCGGCGGAGCAGGTCCTCCAGCACCGCCTCCGAGGTGACGACCTGCGCCTCCGCGGCCGCGTCGAACATCGCGACGAGCCGTCGCTGGTGCTCGCTGCCGCGGGAGAGCGCGCGGGTCGCGACCAGGATGGTGGCCAGCGGTACCACGAGCAGCAGCCCCGGCCAGCCCGGCAGGTTGCGCACGACGAGAGCGGTGAGGTAGCCGATGCTGTCGATCGCGACGAAGGTGCCGAGGGCCACGAACCCGCGGCTCTGGCGCAGCTCGGCCGTGACCGGGGTGCTCTCCTCGAGCGCCAGGGACACCGCCGACACGACGTAGTCGACCACGAAGAACGCGGCGCAGCCGAGGGTGACCGCAGCGAGCTCGCGGCCGTCGTGCTCGACCAGGGGGCTGATCCCGCGCATCACCAGCAGGGCCACGTAGCCGGCCAGGATGCCGATGCCCATGTTGAACGCCTTGATGAGCGGGCGCTTGTTCGTCAGGGCCTGCGAGAGCACGATGCCGAGCGTCCACACGGCCAGCGCGCCCGCGCCACCGTGGTAGCAGGCCAGGAAGACCAGGATGGCGGACTCGAACCCGACCTCGATGCCGTTCGAGTCCCGGCCCAGCACCAGCGGGAAGCGGCTCATCAGGGCCGTCATCGGCGCCCCGACCAGCAGCGCCAGCCCCCAGTGCAGGTCGAGCGCCCCGGAGCTCAGGAACGAGAGCACCCCGACCAGGCCGATCAGCAACCCTGCCCCGGCCACGGTGGCGTCGAGGGCCCAGCTCAGCACGCTCTTGTGCCGCGCATCCTCGCTCACACGCGCTCTCCCCCGTGGACGGGAACCCCGTTGCTCGTTGCCTCATCGGCGCGGACCCGGGCGGAGTGAAGCAACCGCACCGGTCAGAGTGGTGGGGAAAGCGTGCTTATGGGGTGAAATACGGCCCTTGTACGGGACTGGCTGCGCGTGCGGCTCAGCGCTCGCCCATGGGGACGAACGCGCGCTCCTGGCTGCCGACGTAGACCTGGCGGGGCCGGCCGATCTTGGTGGCCGGGTCCTCGATCATCTCCCGCCACTGCGCGATCCAGCCGGGAAGCCGGCCGAGCGCGAACAGAACGGTGAACATCCGGGTCGGGAAGCCCATCGCCTTGTAGATCACGCCGGTGTAGAAGTCGACGTTGGGGTAGAGCTTGCGCTCGACGAAGAAGTCGTCGGCGAGCGCGACCTCCTCGAGCTTCATGGCGATGTCGAGCAGCGGGTCATGGGTGCCGAGGCTCTCCAGCACGTCGCGGGTGGCCTTCTTCACCAGCGCGGCCCGCGGGTCGTAGCTCTTGTAGACACGGTGGCCGAAGCCCATCAGCTTGACGCCCGGCTCCTTGTTCTTGACGCGGCGCACGAACGCGTCCACGTCGCCGCCGTCGTCGTCGATGCCCTCGAGCATCTCGAGCACGGCCTGGTTGGCGCCGCCGTGCAGCGGGCCGAAGAGCGCGTTGACCCCGGCCGAGACCGAGGCGAACAGGTTGGCGTTGCTGGACCCGACCAGGCGGACGGTGGAGGTCGAGCAGTTCTGCTCGTGGTCGGCGTGCAGCACGAACAGCATGTCCAGGACCCGCGCGACGGTGGGGTCCACGTCGTACGGGGCGGCCGGGACACCGAAGGTCATCCGCAGGAAGTTCTCGACGTAGCCCATCGAGTTGTCGGGGTACAGCAGTGGCTGGCCGACCGACTTCTTGTACGCGTACGAGGCGATCGTCGGCAGCTTGGCCATCAGCCGCACGGTCGACATCTCGACGTGCTCGCGGTCGAACGGGTCGAGGCTGTCCTGGTAGAAGGTCGACAGCGCGCTCACCGCCGAGGACAGGACGGCCATCGGGTGTGCGTCGCGCGGAAAGCCGTCGAAGAAGCGGCGCAGGTCCTCGTGCAGCAGCGTGTGGTGGCGGATCCGGTCGGTGAACGCCTCGAGCTCGGCGGCGGTCGGCAGCTCGCCGTAGATGAGCAGGTACGAGACCTCGAGGAACGACGCGTTCTCCGCGAGCTGGTCGATCGGGTAGCCGCGGTAGCGCAGGATGCCCTCGTCGCCGTCGATGAAGGTGATGGCCGACGTGCAGGACGAGGTGTTGACGAACCCGGGATCCAGCGTGGTGTAGCCGGTCTCCTTCAGCAGGCTCGAGATGCCCAGGCCCGAGGGGCCCTCGGTCGCCTCGGTCGCCGGGAGGGGCAGCGTGCCCCCGGGGTGCTTGAGCTCGAAGTCCGCCATGCCGCACAGTGTTCCAGCCCCGGTGGGACGGCGTCACACCCGGATCATGACGAAACAGACCCAGGACGTGCAGCCCTCGCCGGGCCACCGCCGCGTCAGGGGGTGATGACCGTGACCCCTGCCGGGACGCCCGGCTCCCCCATCGCGGCGAGCGCCGCACCGGCCTCGTCCAGGCCGATCCGGCGGGTGACGAGCAGGTCGGGGCGCAGCCGGCCGGACTCGACCAGCGCCAGCAGCGCCGGGTAGTCGTGCGCCGGCATCCCGTGGCTGCCGAGGATCTCGAGCTCGCCGGCGATGACCCGGTCCATCGGGACCGCCGGGTGTCCCAGCCCGGCCGGCAGCAGCCCGACCTGGACGTGCCGGCCGCGGGGGCGCAGGCAGCGGACCGAGTCGGCGCAGGTCTGCTGGCTGCCGAGCGCGTCCAGCGACAGGTGCGCACCGGACTGCGTTGCCCCGCGTACGGCCTCCACTGTGTCGTCGGCGGTCGCGTCGACCGTGACCTCGGCGCCGAACGCCCGGGCCATCTCCAGCGCAGCCGGGGACACGTCGACGGCCACCACCCGCGCGCCGGCGGCGACGGCGACCATCACCGCCGAGAGCCCGACCCCGCCGCAGCCATGCACGGCGACCCACTCGCCGGGGCGGACCCTGCCCTGCGCGACCACCGCCCGGTGCGCCGTCGCGACCCGGCAGCCGAGTCCGGCGGCGGTCACCGCGTCCACGGCGTCCGGCAGCGCGACGAGGTTGACGTCGGCGTGGTC
>DASTVO010000417.1:0-2134 GCA_035759075.1 Actinomycetes bacterium | reverse complement strand
ACGCCGTCGATCGTGACGCTCACGACCCGCACCCCGTCGTCGGCCAGCTCCTTCTGCAGCGACATCGCGAGGTTGCGCAGCCCCGCCTTCGCGACGCCCACCGCGGCGGCGCTCCTCGAGGCCCGGTCGGCCGCGATGCTGCCGGTCAGCAGCACCGCGCCGGCCCCGGCTGATCGCATCGCCGGCGCCACCTCCTGAGCCGCGACCATCGCGCCGGTCACCCCGACGGCCACGGCCCTGCGCAGGTCGGCGGTCGACAGGGAGAGCACCGACCCCTCGACGTACGCGGACCCGTTGAACACCAGCACCGTCGCCGGGCCGAGCTGGTCGGCCAGCCCGCGCAGCGCCGACCGCAACGACTCCTCGTCCGCGACGTCTGCCTCGACGGTGGCGACCTCGGCCGCGCCGGCGGACCGGACCTCGTCGGCGAGACCGGCCAGCTTCGCCGTGCTGCGCGCGAGCAGCCCCACCGCGTACCCCTCGCGGGCGAACCGCAGCGCCACGGCGCGCCCGAGGCCTGGGCCGGCCGCGACGACGACGAGCACCCCGGCGCTCACGGCGACCTCGGCGGCCGGCAGAGCAGCCAGCAGTGCGGTCCGCCGTCCGGCAGGTCCACCTCCTGGTCGGTGTCGAACCCCAGCCGGTGGTAGAACGCCACGTTCGTCTCGCTGGCCGTCTCCAGGTACGCGGCGAGGCCGGTGCGGTCGGCTGCCGCGAGCATCGGAGCGACGACGGCACTGCCCAGCCCGCAGCCCTGTCTGGCCGGTGTTGTCGCGAGCACACCGAGGTACCAGTGCGGCCCGGCCTCCGGCGGCACGCTCATCGCCCCGTCCACGGCTGCCCAGGCGGCGTTCTCCCGGTCGGTGAACTGCGACTTGACCTGCGCCCATCGCGCCTCCGGCGACGGCCCGTAGAGACCGCCCGGCGGGTTCCACATCGCCACCGCGTCGCCGCCGTCGACGGCCCATACCTCGCCGCCCTCGAGCCGCAGGTCGAGCAGCAGCCCGAAGAGGATCGACGCGCACCGCTCGTACCGCTGGTCGTCCGGCCAGACCCAGCGCAGCAGCGGGTCGGTGCCGAACGCGGCAACGACGCTGGTCAGCGCCCTGTCGCGACGGTCTGGATGCAGCCGGCGCACGTCCGGTACGGGGTGGTCCACCATCGTTCGATCATGCACCCGGGGGGTGACACCCGCGGCCAGGGAAAGCCGTGCGTCCGTTCGCTCGGGGCGTAGCGGCCCGGGGCCCACGACGGAACACGACTGGGCCGGGGGAAGTTGGGGAGAAGAGTTACCGAGAAGTCACCGAGTCACGAATACGTACAGGCAGCAGAACGGTCCGCGTGCGGGTCTAGCATGCGAAGGGACAGGTGACCGGCCTCCGTGGCCGGTCGCTCCACCTGCCCGACCGCTCTCGTGAGGAGCGCAAGAGATGTTCGAGAGGTTCACCGACCGCGCGCGGCGGGTTGTCGTCCTGGCTCAGGAAGAAGCCCGGATGCTCAACCACAACTACATCGGGACCGAGCACATCCTGCTCGGCCTCATCCACGAGGGCGAGGGTGTCGCCGCCAAGGCCCTCGAGTCGCTGGGCATCTCGCTGGAGGCCGTCCGCTCGCAGGTCGAGGAGATCATCGGGCAGGGCCAGCAGGCGCCGTCCGGGCACATCCCGTTCACGCCGCGGGCGAAGAAGGTCCTCGAGCTCTCGCTGCGCGAGGCGCTGCAGCTCGGCCACAACTACATCGGCACCGAGCACATCCTGCTCGGCCTGATCCGCGAGGGTGAAGGCGTCGCCGCGCAGGTCCTGGTCAAGCTCGGCGCCGACCTAAACCGCGTCCGCCAGCAGGTCATCCAGCTGCTCTCCGGCTACCAGGGCAAGGAGACCGCCACCGCCGGCGGCCCCGCCGAGGGCGCGCCGTCGACGTCCCTGGTGCTGGACCAGTTCGGCCGCAACCTCACCCAGCAGGCCCGCGAGGGCAAGCTCGACCCGGTCATCGGCCGCGAGAAGGAGATCGAGCGGGTCATGCAGGTGCTGTCCCGCCGCACCAAGAACAACCCGGTGCTGATCGGCGAGCCCGGCGTCGGCAAGACCGCCGCGGTCGAGGGCCTCGCGCAGGCCATCGTCAAGGGCGAGGTGCC